>CACJQJ010000001.1 GCA_902595525.1 uncultured Alphaproteobacteria bacterium
AAAAAATATGCAAATCCATTATCTCGAAATTTTGCTGCCACCATTTGGCAATTTAATGATGAACCTCGAGAACAGAAGATACTTTGTTGTGAATTTCACACTAAGGCAAATGCTTTAAACGCAGATGCCATGAAAATTTTAGAGGAGTCAGTTAACCGTCTTGAACAAGATAATTATCAAGGACTAGTTGTTTATAATGAGGCTATGAATTTCTCAGCAGGTGCTGATTTAAATACCATGATCGGTTTAGCTGATGTGAAAGATTGGAAAGGTATCGATAAATACCTATCTGATTTCCAATCTGCGTGTATGAAAATGAAATATGCATCGAAACCAACAGTAAGTGCCGTTGCTGGATTAGCTATTGGAGGTGGTTTTGAAGTAGCATGTCAAACTTCTAAGATGGTTGCTCACATGAATAGTACTTTAGGCTTAGTAGAAACAGGTGTTGGCCTTGTTCCAGGTGGCGGTGGGTGTAAAGAATTATTGTGGAGATGGGTACAAGACAAAAAATATATAAATGACCATGATCAAGCAGCTCTTCAAGTATTTGATATTATAGGATATGGCCTAATGGCTCATTCTCCATTGCAAGCTAAAAAGCATAAATTTTTTCTAGATGATGATATTTTTGTTTTAAATAGAGATAATCTTCTTGTGGAAGCATTTAATCAAGTATCATTATTAAAGAGTGAATATTCAGCTCCTGAAAAGCCAAAGTTCTCACTAAGCGGACCTGAAGTAAAAGAGAAAATGCATCAAGTTTTATTGGATTTAGAGCAAAAAAAGATCATTTTTGGCTATGATGTTGATATTGGTCTTCATTTAGCAACCGTACTTAGCGGGGGTGATACAACTAAATCAAAAGAATTGTCGGAAGCTGATCTTTATAATTTAGAGCGACAGTCTTTGATAAATTTAATACAATCCAATAAGACGAGGGATAGGATCCATGCAATGTTGTCTACGGGGAGAAGGCTAAAAAACTAATGAATAATTTTGAACAGGGAATGCATAAAAATGATGCAAACTTTGTTCCTTTAACTCCCATCAGTTTCCTTGATCGAATAAAAGACGTATACCCTGACTATGAAGCCATAGTATATAAAGAGAGAAAATACTCTTGGAGACAGGTTTACGATCGATGTACTCGATTTGCCAGTGCCTTAACAAAGGTTGGAATTGGTAAAGGTGACGTTGTTTCTATTATGGCAGCAAACACACCTGAATTATTTGAAGCACATTATTCTGTTCCTATGACAGGAGGTGTTGTTAATACAATTAATACTCGTTTAGACACCAGAACTGTTGCCTACATACTAGATCATAGTGATTGTAAAGTTTTTATTGTGGATCGACAATTTCACAATGTAGCAATTGATGCTATTGCTCAAGTTAACAGAGAGATCATCGTTATCGATATTGATGACAAGCAAGCAGGTTTAGGAGATATTCCATCAATCGGAAAATTAGAGTATGAAAGTTTCCTGCAAACAGGTGATGATGGGTTTGAATGGATTAGACCTGATGATGAGTGGCAGGCTATTTCGCTTAACTATACATCTGGAACGACAGGAAACCCAAAAGGTGTCGTGTACCATCACAGAGGGTCTTATTTAATGTCAATGGGAAGTATCACTGCATGGAATATGCCTAACCGGCTCACCTATTTATACACAGTGCCAATGTTTCACTGCAATGGCTGGGGGTATCCATGGACTTTGGCGATGCTTCATGCACGTGTAATATTTATACGAAATATAGTTGTCAAAGAAATTTTCGAATTAATCGATGAATATGAGGTGACTCATTTTGGAGGTGCTCCTATCGTATTAAATATGATAGCAAATGCCCCTGTAGATGATCAAAAATCACTGAAAAATAAGGTTTATGTTATGACTGCTGGTGCACCGCCCCCTAGTTCAATTCTTCAAAAAATGGAGTCTTTAGGCTTTGAGGTCATGCATGTATATGGACTGACTGAAACTTATGGTCATGTTGTTCATTGTGCTTGGAATAAGGACTGGGATAATTTAGCTGATGAAAAGCGATCTGAGCTAAAAGCCTATCAAGGAGTTCGCTACCCACACACAGAAATGGTATCGGTCATGAACCCAGAAACACTCGAACCTGTTCCTTACGATGGAAAAACTATGGGGGAGATTATGATCCGAGGAAATACTGTCATGATGGGGTACTACAAAAATGAAAAAGCCACTCAAGAGTCGATGAAAAGCGGATGGTTTCATTCAGGCGACTTAGCAGTAATGCACCCTAGTGGGTATATTCAAGTTAAAGATCGATCAAAAGATATCATTATTAGTGGTGGTGAAAATATATCATCTGTAGAAATTGAAAATATTATTACAAAGCACCCTGCAGTATCATTGGCAGCTGTCGTTGCTAGACCTGATGAAAAATGGGGTGAGACACCCTGTGCTTTTATAGAGTTAATTGAAGGTCAAACAGTAGAAGAAGATGAGTTAAAGAAATTTTGTAGAGAGCACTTAGCTGGTTTTAAAATGCCTAAAACTTTTGTATTTCAGGTTCTACCAAAAACATCAACTGGTAAAATTCAAAAGTACGAGTTAAGAGAAACAGTGAAAAATCTCTAATTTAATTTTTTATTTTTATCCTCAGTATTTATCACTTTAATAGCTTTTAGTTTTTTATAACACATGTAACAGACAAGATTATGATGACTTTTAATTAAATTTTGAACTTTCTTAGGCGCTGTTCGAATTTCTGATTCAATATACACACTGTCCATGACTGATAACTCTCCATCGCAATATTTGCATTTCTCAGCCATTACTAATATTTTAAATTTTTCTTAATTTTGTTCCAATACTGAAAAAATCTTTTTGCTGGATGAAGATAATTCTCCTGCAACAGGAAGTAATCGGTTAACTGCTCTAAATCATATTTTTCAGCTATTTTTTGAAATAAATTTTGGTAAACAGGTCTAAAAGTAGATTTTGTAATAATTTTGGATATGGTGTTTTGGTCATGAATTTTTTGCAATATTTCATATGTATTACCTTTGTAGATTTCAGCTCCCGCCTCTTTGGCTAAAAAGTATCTATTTTCAATGATTTTGTCGCTAAGTTCATATCCTTCAGTTAAAGTATCATCAAAGATGTAAACAGGATTACCCTCAATATTGGCTGGCACTCTCATGAACTCGTCATATAAATAAATTAATTTCATAAATTGGGAAAGAGCCTCGAACTAATTTCTTCATAGCTACCATCTATTTCTCGATTCTTCTCAGGTATAATGTCTATGCTTCGGTGACAGTATTTGTGAACATTTTCTAAATTAAATATATAAGGTTTTCCTGCAAAGGTACTCGCGATCCATTGCCAAGAGAAGTTATTACTTGCAATATCTCCATCCAGTAAATGACTCATAAAAAACTTCGCTCCAGCTTGCCACTTCACTCTTCTAAAGTGAATAATATAAGAAGCTAAATACATTCGTGCATGGTTATGAATGTAACCAATGTTTGTGAGTTGTTCGATGAAAATATTAATAATTTGTGTTGGTGTTGTTGCTGATATAATATCCTCAGGCAAGTTATCTTGATATTCTTGAGCTCTAAATCCAGTTTTGTATTCTTCTACGTCTGTCCATAGTTGATCAGGGTGATGGTAGGCATAGCTTCTCCAAAAATCTCTCCATGCTAATTCTTGAATAAACTTTTCACTCTCAACAAAATTATATTTGTCTTGAATACATTGATAGAGCTCTTTGTTAGTGATAATCCCATATTTTATATGGGCTGATAACCTTGAAATTTGTCCATTCAAAAAGTTTCTTGTCTTTGCATAGGTTGCTGGATTAAAAGAATTGAATTTTTCCAGCGCATCTTGTCTTGATAACATGGAGCTATTCGAATTTTTCGATGTTGGTATTAGATCTTGAACACTTGAGATTTTCACTTTTAATTATACATAAAATCTGTGCTAATAGATTGTTTGTAAATCAAAGGTAATCTTGGTTTCAGGGGGGAGTTGAGAGATTCTTGAAATATCTACTTCATTTAAAATTGCAATTTTTGGATATCCCCCAGTACAAGGAATGTCCCGCATTAATATAATGAGTTGTCCATCACTTGGTACTTGAATGGACCCAGGCAATATTCCTTCAGACAAAATATCATGAGACTCAGAACTAATGAGACTCTCACCTTTGAGTCTTATACCCATTCGATCACTTTGATTAGTTATTGTAAAAACACCGCTAATAAAAGATTGTAGAGTATTGTCTGAGAAATATTGAAGTTGAGGACCGGGATAAACTTTGAAGTTCGTTACCTTTTCTAAATCAGGTTTTGGTATAGAGATAAGATCCCAAGAGCTTACATCTTTGCTTATGTGAAATATATCTTCATCATTTAAAGGTCGATTAATCGAACCTATTCCTGCTTTTGTGTCAGTAGAGTAGCTATTAAGACAAGGCTCTAACCCAAGTCCATGCTCAAAAGCAATGTATCCATATACTGAGTCTATTGTATTGTGAATAATCAATTCATCGCCCTCAAATAAATTAATACTTTTATAGGGCTGGCACTCAAGCTGGCTGTTGTTATTTTTCTGAATACTCATATTACAATTACCACCAACACAAATCTTAATAGATCCTTCTTTTACTTTTATTGAAGGCCCCACATAAGCAAATTCTAGAAATTGATTTTGATGATTGGGTATAATTTTTTGTAGCTCTGTAATAATTCTTTGGTCCATCGCTCCACTTGGTGAAACTCCTAAGTGCTGATATTGAAATCTTCCAAAGTCTTGAATCGTTGAATGAGCTCCTGCACGAGTGATTATGATTGAGTTCATGACGAGTATTCCTTGATCAATTCATTTAATGAAAAATTATATTTTCTAATTTTTTCGAACTCTGAAAGTGATACGGAGTAAAATTTTACTTCATCACCTGGAAGAAAAAGGGAAGGGTAAGAACTCTGCAAATCAAAAATATCAAATGGTATTTGTCCAATTATATTCCAACCGCCAGGTGAAACTTTTGGATATATACAGGTATGGTTTTTTGCTATGCCAATGGATCTAGCAGGAATTTTTACCCTTGGAGTAGCTAACCGCGGTGTGATTAATTGGGAGGGAACATCCCCTAAATATGGAAATCCCGGCATGAAGCCTATATAATATGTATAGTAACGAACTGATGAGTGAAGATTGATAACCTCTTCTTTTGTAATCTGGTGTAGTTTTTGGATAATTTTTATATCTAAAGCAAAATCTTCATTATAACATGCCGGTATTTCCCATGTTTTAGAGATTTTTTTGTTAGTTTGAGAGACTGTATCTTTCATTTTCATACTAATTTTGTCTTTGTTTTGATCTCTAATTTTTGAATTTTCAAAAATTACAACTATTTTATTGAATGAGGGAATAATGTTTAGTGATTGAAGATTAAGGTTTGAAATATTTAAAAATGCCTCATTTACCTCCTGTGATATAGATTTTGAGGTTTCATTTCCAAAATCTAAGACTAAACCTCGATCCCCATAAGAATTTATTCCTTTGAAATACACGCTAATATCATAATGTAACTTTGGTGCTTTTGAATAAAATTAATTTAAATTCTGATATCGCAGAAAAAGATCTCAGTTTTTTCGAGACTGTTGATGCGCAGTTAATAAATAAAATTAACTCTGCTAACCTTTCCTGTTTATATCATGGGGGGTCAGAAGACGTTGTTTTTAAAGCACTAAATTACTGTAAAACAAAACGTGTTTCAGTTGGTGCGCATATTTCTTTTTTAGATAGAGATAATTTTGGGCGCACAAAAATTAATTGGAAAAAAAAACTAATCCAAGAAATTGTCAAAGACCAGTTAATGTTTATGCATAATCTTGCCTCTAATATTAATTTTCCATTAACACATGTTAAGCTTCATGGAGCTTTGAGTAATATGGCATGTGTTGACCAAGATCTTTCTAGTGAAATAGTAAATGTTTTAAAAAAAAATTACCCATCAATGATATTACTTGCACCAGCTTTAAGTGAACTTGCTAAAATCGGTATGAATAGCAACATACCCACCGCCCTTGAGATTTTTGCAGATCGCACTTATGAAGATGATGCAACTTTAACATCTCGTTCCATTAATGACTCTTTGATAACAGATTCTAGAAGCGCCAAGGAGCATGTAAAAGCCATGCTTACACAAGGAGGGATTATTTCACGTAATGGGAATACTCTCAAAACAAACATTCATTCAGTGTGTGTTCACAGTGATACGCCAAATAGTGTTGAAATTTCTGAACAAATTTGCATACTCCTTCATGAAATGAAGATAAAACAAGCAGCTCTTCCAGAATTTTTCTAAGACTAAAATGAATAATTATTTTTTTTATGGCACTCTTCGCTCTATTGCAATATTAGAGAAGGTCATAGGAGGAAAAACTGATCACTTAAAAATAACTAAAGCTTTTGCACCAAAAAGTGAATTGCGTTTAGTCATTAATGAAAACTTCCCTGTAATAATCTTCGGTGAAAATTATATTGGCGTTGAAGGTATAATGGTTAAAGGATTAACCGAAGAAGATATAGCACGTATACGTTTTTTCGAAGATGTAGAGTTTTCTCCTAAAACAATGATTATAGACATAGGGGGAATTCAAGAAGAGGTCAATTATTTTTCACAAAAAGGAGTTGAGCCCTCTTTAGACCCTTGGATCTATGATGAGTGGAAAGAAAAAGAGGAGGTTTTATCCTTAGTGACAACCGATCTTTGGATGCAACTTTACGGAAAATATACAGCTGAAGAGGCAGATCAATATTGGAATGACGTAAAAAAGCAGGCATATCATCAATACCTCTCTCAACAATGAAAATTATTAATTTAATTTTCTTAATTTCTATATTTTTTACATTTAGTTCTTTATCTGATGAAACAACAAGTTGGGAATTATTAAAAGAGGGTGGCAAAGTAGTTTTTATTCGTCACGCATATGCTCCTGGAGGCGGTGATCCCAATAATTTTGAATTATACGATTGTTCAACGCAAAGAAATTTAAATGAACAAGGAATTAATCAATCTAAAAGAATGGGAAAATTATTCTCTGAATATTCTATTCCAATAGACTCTGTTTATTCCAGCCAATGGTGTCGCTGCAAAGAAACCGCTCGTCTGGCATTTGGGAATTTTGAGAGCCTAAGTGCCTTAAATTCAACATTTGCTGCTGATTTTCAAAAAAACCATTCAGAACAAATGTATGAATTACATCAATTCATAAAAAATTGGGACGACAGTCAAGGTAATTTAATATTTGTAACCCATTATGTAATTGTAGGAGGTTTTCTTGACTATTATCCAAGCTCAGGAGAAATGGTGATAACCGATAAATCTCTATCAGTTCTTGGTTCTATTAAAATAAATTTTTAAAAGAATACCCTTTCAACAAACCAATATAAACCGATTATTGAAATTATCATGGAAATAGGAATTTGTAAAAATGTTCGATACCAACTTTGACGTGAAGGTATTATAAAAATTATTGATGCAAAGAAAATAATTGCTATCTGTGCTATTTCTACACCAATGTTAAATGAGATTAAACTTAAGACAAGTTGACTAGTATTTAAACCAATATCTCCCAGCACAAATGCAAAACCTAAACCATGAATTAATCCAAAAATAAAAATTATTAAATACCGAAGTAAAGTTGAACGTCTTTGAAAAATATTCTCAATTGCAACATAGCTTATAGATAATGCTATTAACGGTTCAACAATAGCAGCAGGGATAAAAATTAAATTAAAACTAGCTAGAATAAGTGTGATCGAATGCGCAATTGTAAACATTGTGACTTGAAGTAATAAAGGTTTAAATTTGATAGCGTAAAAAAAGATACCTATTATGAATAAGATATGGTCAAGTCCCTTAGGAACAATATGCTCTATACCTAAAACCAAATATTCAATTGTTGTACTTAAAGCTGAAGACCGTGTCTGTTGGGATATGAATGATGATCTTTCAGCAGGTTGTAAATAAGTTGTAAATAAAACAGACTCTTTTGATAAATCCTCAAAATGTCTAATTACCACGGGACCCAATTCTTTTTCAAATTGAATGGTAAAAAACTCATCTTTTATTTCAAAATCTATGCTTAAAGCTGTATCTCTAGGAAATTCATCGTTTATTTCTTGAAAAGTTTCTACATGTCTTAAAGAAAGTGGAATAGTTTCATCTCCAATATTGATTTTAATCTTATCTGTAAATTTGTTTTCATTTTCTATGACCATTTTCTCTACTTCTTCAGTGGAAAGGGCACGTAATTCATCATATTTTTGAGATTGAGGTGAGTCGTTGGTATCCTGATATAAAGAGGCATCAATTTCAGAAAGAACAGTTTCTGCATTTAATTTTAATTCGATTGATGCATTTCCTTCAATAATGGTAATATCCATCACCGCGGGACTAATTTCGTGTGAATGCAGAGGAGAGCTCAATATTAAAATTAGAAAAAATAAGTGCTTAATCATTCGGTCATGTTTACCAAAATTCATCTAAAAATTCTTTATATTTTTTTGCTTCTTATTACTTGTTTTATTAGAGTAAACGCTCATGAATTTTGGATCGAGCCCACGCAATATCAACTTAATGATGACTTAATAAATGCTCACTTGAGGGTAGGACAAGAATTTCAAGGTATGGTTTTAATGTATAATCCAAAAGATTTTAAAACATTTAAAATATTATCTGGATCTAAAAATAAAAAAGAAAAAATTAAGGGCATACTAGGTGATGTGCCTGCAATTAATATAACCACTAATTTAGACAATTTATTAATTATTTATCATGAAACTAAAGATAAATATGTTGATTATAAAAAGTTTGAAAAATTCGAGGAATTTGTCAATGAAAAAGGTTACCAGCATCTAATCAATGCTCATTTTGAGAAAGGATTTCCCGAAAGTAATTTTATTGAGAGTTATCGTCGTTATGCAAAATCTCTCATTACATTAAATGGCAATGAAGGGAAGGATAAAAAAACAGGTCTTCTATTTGAATTTGTTTTAGACCAAAATCCTTACAAAGAATTGAACTCAAAGCAAATGAGTGGAGTTTTATATTACAAAAAAAAACCACTAAAAAATAATCTTGTTACAATTTTTTCGAAATATAAAAATACCAAGTCATCAATTGTAAATGCCATAACGGACGATAAAGGAAAATTCACTTTTGATATTGAGTCAGGAAGGGAATACCTTTTAGACTCAGTTGTGATTTATCCATTAAAAGCAAACCCAGAAAAAAATGAGCCAATCTGGCATAGTGATTGGGCATCAACAACTTTCTTAATACCTAAAAATAATCTTTAATTATTATTAATTAGTATAAAATAGATAATTATGATTTTTGTTTTAAAAGTTTTATTAGCTGCTCTTGTCATTGCATTTGCAAGTTGGCTTTCCGGTAAAAAACCTGAGCTATCTGGATTTATTATCGCTCTTCCAATAGCAAGTATAATAGCCATAGCGTTCTCTTTCCTAGAGCATAAAAATACCGAAAATACTGTAATATTTGCAAAAAGCATTCTAATTGGTGTACCTGTCTCATACATATTTTTCTTACCTTTTTTCTTTGCAAAAAATCTAAATATGAATTTTTGGTTAATTTATTTGATTGGATTGACTTTACTCGTAATAGGATATTTTGTTCATAAATATATAATGAGTTTAATTTGAATGTTTGAGTTATTCGCAGACTCAACTCCAAATGCAAGAAAAATTTCAATAATGTTAGAGGAGATTAATGAGAGTTATGATCTGACTTTAGTTAATTTAAATAAGGGTGAACAATTTTACGATGAGTTTAAAAAAATTTCTCCATTTTCAAAAATTCCTGTTCTAAGACACAATAATAAGACCATATTTGAGTCTGGTGCTATCTTAATTTATTTAGCAGATTTATCAGGAGAGTTTTATGGCTCAAATCAAATTTTAACAACGCAGTGGTTGATGGCTCAAATGGGTTATATAGGCCCAATGTTAGGTCAGCATCATCAATTTCATCATTATAATCTCGGTAAAAGTGATTTTGGCGAAGAGAGGTATTTTAAAATCGCAGAAACGATATACAAAAATTTAGATGATCATTTATCTATAAATGAATATTTGGCAAATGAATATTCAATTGCAGATATTGCAACATTTCCTTGGATCGCTAGACATCCAATTCATGATATAGGTCTGAATAAATATATCAATTTATTACGCTGGTATAATCAAATATCACTTAGACCTGCTGTCTTAAAAGGATATGATTTATTTAAGGATGGCTCAATACCTCCCCCCGCGTAATCAAAATGAAAGTATACTTTAATGGTTCATGTAACATTTGTAATGCAGAAATAAGTCATTATAAAAAGAAAACCTTTAATGTAAACTATGTTGATATTTCAAAAAATAAAGATGAGCATATTAATCATCTCTCCCAAAAAGATTTATTTAGAAGAATGCATGTATATCATGATGGAAAAATTTTTTCCGGATCAGAGTCCTTTTTAGTTTTATGGGACACAATTCCAAGATGGAGATACCTATCTTTATTGTTGAAGCTACCATTATTTAGACAATTATGGAAAATTGCATACGAAGGATTAGCTTTACTACTTTATTTGAAGAACAAAAAGAAAATTGGTTAGAACCATTCTTGAAGTAAACCACAAGAATGGTTCTGGAGGATTAAGGTTAGTTATTAACTAATACTTTTCTGAGAAAATTTAGATCAATCAATATATCGATATAAATGGGGATATTTCTGATATTTGTCACTATTTAAGGAGAATATTTAATTTTTTAAACGATTTAATTTTATGACTTCACCAATAAAATATAATGACCCTCCAAAATAAATAGAAGTTTGCTTTGATGAATATTTATTAATGGTTTTGAATGACTCTATTAATGAATTTGCAAAATAGAGTTTGAGATATTTTGGTAATAAATTCTCGGTAATAGAGTTTTCCTCGTTCATTTTAACAACAATTATTTTATTAAAATTATTTGATAAGTAAGAAAGCATCTGAATATATTTTTTATTATTTAAAAAAGAGCATATGAGTATTTTCCTATTTTTTGGTAATGATTTAAGTAATGCTTTCATGCCATCGATATTGTGAAAGCCATCTAAATAAATATTCTTATATTTCTTTATTTTTTTATTTAAAAGTCCGCTCTTAATTTGCTGCAATCTCCCAGGCCACTCACAATTCATCAATGCTTTTTCTGTTTTTTCTATTACAAATTTTTCTTTCAAGATATTCCTCGATAAATGTATTGCTAATCCAGCATTAATTAATTGATGTGATCCTAATAAACTTAATTTTGATAAATCAACTCTTATATCATCAGATAAATAAAAATTAGATTTTATTTTCCAATGATTATTAAATAGATTTGCAGTGAATTTTCTTTTTCTTAATTGTGACTTAATATATTTCATAACATTTGTTTTCTGTCGATTAATAAAAATCGTACTTTTGGAATTTAATATTCCTAATTTTTCAAATGCAATTTGACTCAAAGAATTTCCTAAATAATCTTGATGATCTAAAGAAATTGGAGTAATAGCTGCATACTTTGACTTTTTTAAAATATTCGTAGCATCAAACCTCCCTCCAAGTCCAACTTCTAATATTAGATAATCAGCTTTATGATCTTGAAATGCTTTAAATGCTGCTGCAGTTGTAATTTCGAAAAATGTTATTAAATTTCCTTGATTTTTATTTTCGCACAATTTCAAATATTTTAATAATTTTTGATTAGAGATATCTTTAGATCTTAATTGAATTCTTTCATTAAATTTTACTAGGTGAGGTGTGGAGTAAATATGTGTTGAACAACCATGATAATTGAGAATTGATTTTAAAATAGCTGCTGTAGAACCTTTACCATTAGTACCAGCTATATGAATAACTTTAGGTAGCAAATTTTCATCAAAATCTATTTTTTTTAATAGTTTTTTTATTCTTCCTAAAGATAAATCTGAAAACTTAGGATGAAGATTTAGTAACCTTTGAAAAATAGGATCTTTCAAGGATTTATTTTTTTATGAATGTTAAAACTTTTGAGAGTGTTTGGCTTAATTCTTTTCGATGCACAACCATATCAATCATTCCATGATCTAGAAGATATTCGGCAGTTTGAAAATCCTCAGGTAATTGTTCCTTAATTGTCTCTTCAATAACTCTTTTTCCAGCAAAACCAATCATGCTTCCTTTTTCAGCAATAATAATATCTCCCAACATAGCAAAAGAAGCACTTACACCTCCTGTAGTAGGATGAGTGAGTACACTAATGTATGGGATTTTATTTTGGTCTAATATATTTACAGCCGCAACTGTTTTTGGCAACTGCATTAAACTGACAATTCCCTCTTGCATTCTCGCGCCCCCAGAGGATGAAACTGATATAAAAGGACATTTTAGTTCAACTGATTTTTCACAAGCTATCTTAAAAGCTTCACCGACAAACTGGCCCATAGAACCACCCATAAAATTAAAATCCAAGATAAAAACAACTACTTCTATATTTCCAATATTGCCTTTTGCTACAATTGCTGCATCTTTTTGGTCAGTTTTTTTTTGTGCAGCTTTTATTCGATCTGAGTACTTTTTAAGATCTTTAAACTTTAAAGGGTCATTATTTTCAAATGGTATGTTGATAAGTTCATATGTTTTATCATCAAATAAGTTATTTAATCTATTTTCTACATCCATATTCATGTGATTATCACAATGCGAGCAAACAAATAAATTATCTTTATGTTCGGATTTATATAACATTAGATTGCATATATTACAGTTAGTCCAAAGATCTGAAGGTGTATCTTTTCTTGAAACTAATGAATTAAGTTTAGGTTTAACAAAATCAGTTAACCAATTCATTTTTTAGACCTTAACCTCTTTAATAAATTTATTTAATGTTTTTAAATATTTATTGAAATTCATTTTTAGATCAAAGTATTTTTGAATAATAGCAGATCCAATTATAACACCGTCAGCATTTGTTTTTTTGGATATATCAATGACATCTTTTTTAGATTTTATGCCAAATCCAACTAAAACGGGAACAGAAGACATTTTTTTAATTGATTGAACATTTTTATTTATTTCTTTGTAATCTAGTTTATTTGAACCTGTAATTCCTGTTGCTGATATATAATAAATAAATCCTTTTGAATCTTTTAAAAGTTTTTTAGATCTCTTCTTTTCTGTCATCGGAGAAATTAACTTGATCAAATATATGTTATTTTTAGACAATGACTTTTTGATTTCACCTTCTTCTTCAAAAGGTAAATCAACAATTATTATACCATCAACGATACTTTTAATATTTTTGATGAATTTATTTAATCCAAATTTACGAATAGTATTTAAATAACACATGATTACAAATGAAGTATTATTTTTTGATTTACTTAATTCTGTAATTAAATTCAGTGATTTTTGTGTTGACAATTTTGATCTAAGTGCAAGTTTGTTTGCTTCTTGGATAATCGGCCCGTCTGCCATTGGGTCAGAAAAGGGAAGACCAAATTCAATAATATCAGGTTGATGAGATAAAATTTCATTAAATATCTTTTTACTTTGATTAATAGTCGGAAACCCACAGGTCATAAATAAGGAAAGTATTTTTTTCTTGGGAAGAGTATCTAATTTATTCATCTGCATCAAATCCAATTGCTTTAGCTGCAGTAAATAAATCTTTATCACCTCGGCCACACATATTTAAAATTACAACTTTATTTTTATATTTATTTCTAAATGTTTTAATTAAGTAAGCTAGGGCGTGAGAAGGCTCTAGTGCAGGAATAATTCCCTCCAGTTTTGAACATGTTTGAAATGCTTTAAGAGCTTCTTTATCAGTTACACCAAAGTACTTAACTCTTTTAATATCTTTGAGGTAAGAGTGTTCAGGCCCTACACCAGGATAATCGAGGCCAGCAGAAATAGAATGGGCCTCTTTTATTTGCCCATCATTGTCTTGTAAAACATAACTGTAACTACCATGTAGAATACCAGGAGTTCCAGATGTCATTGTAGCTGCTGTTTCTTCTGTTTTAGCTCCTCTACCAGCTGCCTCAACTCCAATAATTTTTACCTTTTTATCATTTAAAAATGGATAAAATAAACCCATGGCATTTGATCCACCTCCAACACAAGCTATCAAATAATCTGGTAGTTTTTTCTCTACTTTTAATATTTGCTCTCTCGCCTCTTTCCCAATTACAGATTGGAAATCTCTTACCATTTTCGGATAAGGGTGAGGGCCAGCAGTAGAGCCAATTATATAAAAAGTATCTCTTACGTTTTTAATCCAATCTCTTAAAGCTTCATTCATAGCATCTTTTAAGGATTTACTGCCAGACTCAACAGGAATAATGGTGGCACCTAGAAGCTTCATTCTAAAAACATTAGGCTTTTGTCTCTCAATATCTTTAGACCCCATGTATATATAACAAGGAAGACCGAAAAGAGCACAAACAGTTGCTGTTGCAACTCCGTGTTGCCCAGCACCAGTTTCAGCAATAATTCTTGTTTTGCCCATTTTTTTTGCAAGGAGTATTTGCCCCAAGCAATTATTGATTTTATGGGCCCCTGTATGATTTAGCTCATCTCTTTTTAAATATATTTTTGGTCCATTGATATATTGAGATAAATTTTTAGCGTAATGCAAAGAGGAAGGCCTGCCAACATAGTTTTTAAAAAGATCATTTAGTTCTTTTTTAAATTTCTTATCCTTTTGAATTTGTTTGTACGATTTATCTAAATTTAACAATAACGGCATTAATGTTTCTGAAACATACATGCCACCAAACTCACCAAATCTTCCAACAGCGCTAGGTTGTTTATATGTTTTCATTAATTATAAATTGATGAAATAATACCATCTATCAAAGTAAGGCTTTTTTCACCTGGTTGTTCCTCTACACCAGAATTTATATCAACAAAATCCGCACCTGTTAAGCTAATTGCCTTTTTAATATTAGTGACATTTAGACCTCCTGATAAAATATAAGGAAGTTTTTTCATATTTTCAAAATCATACCAATCCCAAGTTTTATTGTTTCCCCCAGGCATCTGATTTGAAGAGGGTTTTGCTTCAATGAGGAACTGATCTACATCAATTAACTCAGTTGTTTTAAAATCCTCTGGGGATATTGATTTAAATATATATTTCTTAAAATTATTTTTAACTTCGCTTATGAAGTTTTGATCTTCATTCCCATGAAGTTGAATTGTATCAAAATCAAAAACTTCCAATTTATTTTTAATTTCATCAATTGATGGATTAACAAAAACACCCACAAATTTATCTTTATGTGATTTAAAATATTGGTTAACAAGAGATAGTGTTCTCATATCAATAAACCTTGGACTCTTTTCATAAAAAATTAATCCTTGATAAGAAATATTTAAATCAAGACAGTGATTAATAATAGCTGGATTATTTTGTCCACAAATTTTTATTTTTATGTTGTTCGCCATATATTCTTAATAAATCTATAGGTTTTTTACTTTCTATTAATTCTCTACCTATTACAACAAAGCTTGCACCATCTTGTAAAGCATTATGAGCAAAAGTAACTCTTTTTTGATCATCATTTCTAGCAAACATTTTAACACCAGGTGTTATTTTAATTAATTTATTAAATTTGCTTAAAGCTTTCAGGTCATCACCTGAACAAATAAGGCCATGAATGTTTACATTTTTTGCAATTTCAGCAAATTTTTTTACAAGTTTTTTTGTATTTCTCTCTTTATAAATTTTTTCGCTATCTTTTTCATCTAAGCTAGTCAATAAGGTTACTCCTAGGATTTTAGTTTTAAGTTTATTTTTCTTAATAGAGTTTACTGCTGCTTTCATCATCTCGTTACCTCCAGATATATGCAAGGTAAGAAAATCAGGATTTATTTTTGATAAAGAGTCTATCGCACTCTTAACTGTGTTCGGTATATCATGAAGTTTTAAATCAAGGAATAATTTACATTTCGACTTTTTAATTTCTGAAATTAGCTCGTTTGAACGATTATTATAAAAAGATCTATACCCTATTTTGAAACCATAAACATGGCGGTATAGTTTTTTAACAATGGTAATATTTTGAGTGTTTGATTTTAGGTCTAGCGCTATAAAAGATTTAAGTTTTTTCATTTAACTTTTTATTTATACTTTCACTAACTTTGAATGTAACCTTCCATTTAGAGGGAATATAAATTTTTTTCTTGTTTCTAGGATCAGAACCATATCTAGGTTCCATTAATTTAGACTTAAATATACCAAAATTTCTTAACTCTACAGAAATGTGATCAGAAATATTTTTTTCTAAAATCACAAAGAATCTATTAAATAATGACTCATTAATTTTTGGTGTTAAATCAGTTTGAGATTTTAAATAAGTCTTTAAAATATCAGACTTATTCTTCTTTGGAGTCCTTATCCTCATCCAAAGCCTTACCTAGAATATCCCCTAAGACTGAGCCAGAGGATTTAGATCCATATTTTTCTAATAAATTTTGCTCTTCATCTATTTCAAGTTGTCTAATTGAAAGGGCAAACTTTCTATTTTTAAGATCGATAGAGCTAATCTTAGCATCTATTTTTTGACCTTCGTTATATCTAGATATATTTTGTTCCTCTTTATTTTTGGATAGCTCTTTTCTTCTGATAGTTGTCCCAATAAAATTAGCCACTTCTACATCTATGCCGTTATTATTAATTTTAGTAATTGTCGCAGACACAATATCACCTTTGGATTTATCCTTGAAAAATTCGATAAAAGGATCAGGAGATAATTGCTTAACACCAAAACTTATTTTTTCTTTTTCAGGGTCAATTTCTAATATTTTAACCTGAACACTTTGACCCTTTTGATATTTCTTTAAACTTCTATCACCATTTGAGTCAGTCCAAGATAAATCGTTTTTATGGATCAATCCGTCAATATTGTCGTTAAGTTTTGCAAATATACCAAACTCAGTAATGTTTTTAATTTCTGTATCAATAACCTGATCTTTTTTGTATTCATTCAGAATATTTTCCCATGGATTTGGTTCAGTTTGTTTAATTCCAAGGCTTATTCTTTTTTTCTCTTTGTCAATTTCTAAAATTTTAACTCTGATATTAAAACCAATTTCTAGAATTTTATTTGGATGTATATTCTTTTTAGTCCAGCTAATATCATTTGAATGAACCAGTCCCTCTAAATCTTTTTCAGTAAGTTGAACA
Organism: uncultured Alphaproteobacteria bacterium; assembly: GCA_902595525.1. Next base: position 17,274 of record CACJQJ010000001.1, read on the forward strand.
AAAGCACCATAATCAGTTATATGTGTAATTTTTCCATCATAAATTTCGTTGAGAGTAACTTTTCCCTCTATTTTCTCCCAAGGATCATCTTTTAGCTGTTTAAAGCCCAGACTAATCTTATCTGAGTCATCAGATACCTTGAGGATTTTGAATTCGTATTTTTTTCCAATTTCTAAAACATCTGAAGGATGACTAATTCTGCTCCAAGATATATCACTCAGGTGTACCAATCCATCAATACCACCCAAATCTACAAAAGCTCCATAGTCTGTGAAAGTTTTTACTTTACCTGTAACAACAGAATTACTTTGTGATTTTGCTAATATTTGATTTTTTATTTCTTTTTGTTTTTCTTCAAGTATTGCTTTTCTAGACACAACAATATTTCCTTTAGAATAATCCATTTTAAGGATTTCAAAAGTTTCCTCTGTCTTAATCAAATGGCTCACGTCCCTGACAGGACGTACATCAATTTGACTTAAGGGCAAAAATGCATTTGTACCCATAATTTTTACATAAAGACCAGCTTTAGCTTTTCCAACTATGAAACCTTTTACCCTCTCTTTATTGTCGTAAAGTTTTTGAAGCTTTTCCCATGACTTCATTTTAATAGCTTTTTCGTGAGATACTTTTATGTTACCTTCTCTATCTTCTAATTTTTCAACAAATACTTCAATCATTTGTCCTATCTTTAAGTCATCTGAAGATCCAGTGTTTTGAAATTCCTCTTTAGGTATTTGACCCTCGCTTTTATATCCAATATCAACAGTTATGTGTTGATCACTTATTTTTAAAATAGTTCCAGAAATTATTTTATTTGCCGCGATTGCGTTTTTTGTATCAGATTGTTCGTCTAGCAATTTGCTATACTCGTCGTTAGATATCATTATTCATATTTTACCTTTCAAATTAATTAGGTTCTTTTAAAGTTTTATTAGTCTTTTTCAAGAAAAATTAATTAGTAAATTTAGATATATCTTTGAAAAACGTTGGATAACTTGTTTTTACGCATGATTTGTCTCTTATAATATTATTTCTCTTGCAAATCATGTTTGCAATAAAAAAAGACATTAATATTCTATGATCTTCATTATGTTTGATGATAGCATTACCCTTTTTTAAATTATGATTACCGTAAATGTATAAATCATAATTTTTAATTATTGATTTTACACCAATTTTATTTAGGTTTTCATGTATAAGTTTCAGTCTATTACTTTCTTTAACTGTAAGTTCTTTTAAACCCTTAAAAACTGTAACACCTTTTGCAAATGAAGCAGCTATAGACAAAATTGGAATTTCATCTACTTGTAAAGGAATATCTTTAGATTTTAGTGTGGTAGATTTCAAATTCGTTTTTTGTTCAATTTTTAAATCAGCAATTAGTTCATTATGAATTTTTCTTTTACCAATTAATTTAATGTTACCACCCATATTTTTTAATGTTTTTATGAAACCTACTCTAGTTTTATTAAAAAGAATATTTTTAACAAAAAGCTTTGATCCAGGTTTTAAACAAGCTGCTGAAATAAAAAATGCTGCCGATGATGGATCACCTGGTACGTTGTAATTTATAACTTTTAAATCTTTGTTATTTCTCATTTCTATAAATCTGTATTTAGAGGTCTCTTTTACTTTTATGTTGTACCCCATTGATTTGAGCATATTTTCGGTATGATCTCTTGTAGTTTTGAATTCTTTAATTTTAACAGTACCATTAGTATTTAGAGCAGAGAGCATAATCGCACTTTTAATTTGAGCAGAAGGAATGAGTATTTCAAAAGATAATGGTACCGGATTTCCAGTACCATTTAATAAAATTGGTGGATATGATTTTTTTTTTAATTTGATCTCTGCACCTAATCTGTTTAAGTGTTCAGTGACTCTTCCCATAGGTCTTTTACTCAAAGAACTATCCCCAACTAATTTTGCTTGAATATTATTTGAAGCAATCAAACCAGAAACAAGTCTGATTCCAGTTCCAGAATTTCCAAAATCAATTACTTTATTAGGTTGCAACAGTCCACCTGGAGGAATACCAAAAATTTCATATTTATTTCCTTTTTTTTTAATTTGAACACCTAATAGTCTCATAGCCTTTAAAGTATTAATTACATCTTCACCCTCCAATAAATTATAAATTTGAGATTTACCTATGGCCTGTCCAGCCAAAATCAAAACTCTATGACTTATCGATTTGTCTCCCGGAGGATAATAGATACCTTTGATTAAACTACGATTATTTAAAGGCATAAAACTAATTGTAATTCTTACCTAAATAAATTTTTTTGACAAATTTGTCAGCAGTGATTTCATTTGGGCTACCAGACTTAATTATCTCACCATTATAAATAATGTATCCAAAATCAACAATACTTAAGGCTTCTTTCACATTATGGTCAGTGATAATCATTCCTATATTTAATTTTTTTAGTAATGAAATAGTTGATTTGACCTCTTCAATTGCTATTGGATCTATGCCGGCAAAAGGCTCATCTAATAAAAGGAATTTAGGAGTGCTTGCAAGTGCTCTTGCAATTTCGGTTCTTCTCCTCTCACCTCCTGATAATAATTTGCCTTTTGTATTTTGAAAATTGCTTAATGAAAATTGTTTAATTAAATTTTCAGTAATTTTTATCGAACTTTTTTTATTGTGAAATAATTCTGCTATTGAAAAAATATTATCGTAGACACTTAAATCTCTGAAAATGGATGCTTCTTGAGGTAAATATGAAATACCTAGTTTTGTTCTAAAGCTGAGACTTTTGTCATTTAAAATATTATTATCTAGAAATATTTCTCCTAGATCAGGAGACATAAAACCGGCTATAATATTAAAAAGAGTTGTTTTTCCACTACCATTTGGTCCAAGCAAACCATTAATTCTATTGCTTTTAAACTCAATATTCACATTGTTGAGTGCTTTTTTTGTTTTAAAGCTTTTACTTACTTCGATGAGCTTAATTGTTTGCATTATCTTCTAGCAAAACTTCAACAAGAGACTCTTTATCTGCTGAATTTAGTATCCTTTTGTTGTTATCTATATCAGCAATTAATTCATTTCCAGTTAGTAATCTTGTTGGTGACTCAATTGAAACATCTCCAGTGAGTTTTATAATATTATCATCTCTTGTGTATATGGCATAATTACCTCTAAAAGTCTCCTCCTTAAATTCAATTACCACATTATCAAATAGTTCAATGATAGTGAAAACTTCATCATTTTTCTCTAATATATATTTTGCTATCATTTTATCAGCGAACGCAATAAATTTATCATTTTTGAATTCTACGTTACCATAGGCAGTGTAACTGTTGTTTTCTGAGTCCCAGACCAAACTTTCTCCAGCTTTAACGTAGCTTTCAGTATTTGCATATGAAGAAAAAATTAAAAATAAAATTAAATAAAGTGATTTATTGATTAATAACAAATACCACCTCCCCAGTAAAATAAATTTTACCATCATAATCGAGATTTTTAAAACCTTGCGCTTTTAGTAATCCCATTTTATTTATTACTTCAACTGGTTCAATGCTATTTGAAATTTCTTTAGAAAGGTTGATAGATATATTTTTTCCATAAATTTTGTATTCCTTGTTTTCTAGGAATGATTTGCCCTCAAGGTGAATATTGTCATCGTCAACTTTATTTAATTTTTCCGAACCTATTTTAGTAATTCCAGAATTACTTAAAACGATACTTGAAAAGTTTTCTACAGTTATTGTTTTTTGGCTAAAATTTTTTGTTAATGGTTTTTGATTAAGAAAATATATATAAGACTGTAATCCAAAAATAATTGTTATAAATATATTTACAGTTTTTTTATTTAAAAAATTAATCATTTTCTAAGCATTTTTTAAGATTAACAATACCAATTGGTTTATTCTTGCTTTCAATTATAAGGCTTGTAATAGAATGTTTATTCATAAGAACAATAGCTGATGATATTAATAAATTACTCTTTGCTACTATAGGTTTGCTTTTCATAATATTAGTTGCTTTTTCTTTAATATTAATTTTAGCAATAGATCTTCTTAAATCGCCGTCAGTAATAATCCCTTTAATTTTTTTATTTTTATCTAAAACCACAACGCATCCATATTTTTTTTCAGTCATAACTAATACAGCATCAATTATTGTTGAATTTGATTTAATAACAGGAATTTCAGTATCCATAATTTCACTAAGTGTTCTTAATTTTTTTCCTATTTTTCCACCCGGATGAAGTTCACTAAATGATTTTTTATCAAACTTTCTTAAACTTAATACAGCACAACAAAGAGCATCGCCAAGTGCTAAAGTCATTGTAGTAGATGTAGTAGGTATTATTTGCAATTTATCTGCCTCTTTATGATTTGGTAGCATTAAATTTATATCCGAATTCTTTGATAACAAACTCTTATTTGTAGAGGTTATTGATATAATAGTTATTTTTTTTTTCTTACTAAAATTTATTAAATCTGCTAATTCGTGAGACTCTCCAGAGTTAGATAAAATGATTAGTAAATCACTCTTTTCTATTATACCCATGTCTCCGTGACTTGCGTCAACTGGATTTAAATAAATTGCTGGTATTCCTGTTGATGTAAATGATGCTGCAATTTTTCCAGCTATATTTCCACTTTTGCCCACTCCAGAAATAATTAATTTACCATTTTGTTGTGAAATTAAGTCGACAGCCTCAACAAAATTTTTATCTATACTTTTAGATAACTTGGATAAAGCTATAGACTCTAATTCTATTACATTCTGCCCTATTTTTTTAATTTTCGATTTAATCATTAATTATTTATGAGCAAAGATATCGATATTTTCCCATCCTTCTAAATCTAAATCAACTCTTACTTCCATAAACTTCATTATTGATTTAAATAGCTTTAATCTATTTTGACTAAGCAATTTTTCATTTAAAGAGCTTTTTATTTCAGATAAATATAAAACATCATTCATTGCATATTCAATTTGCTTTTTGGTGAGTTTCTTTTTACTCCAGTCAGATGACTGTTCCGTTTTATCCAATTGAATATCTAATATTTCGTAAACTAAGTCTTTTAAACTATGCTTTGAGGAGTAAGTTCGAGTCAATTTTGATGCAATCTTTGTACAAAAAATATTTTTAACATTTATTTTTAAATTCTCTCTCAACACTGCCATATCAAATCTCCCATAATGAAAAATTTTTGTAAGACTTCTATTCTCTAATAATATTTTTATATTTTTTGATAATTTTGGGGATAGGTCTCCTTCAAATTTTATCAAATACACTTTTTTATCAGTTTCATTTCTCAATTGAATGAGACAGAGCCTGTCTCTTTTGATATTCAAACCCAGGGTTTCAGTATCAATAGAAACATCTCCTTTAAAAGATTTTAATACCCTATTTGGGAGATCATTTTGAAATAATTGATAGTTTGACATTGTAGAACATATATTTATATAAGATAGATATCACAATGAAAAACAAAAATATTTTAGTGTTTGGGTCCACAGGCTTTATAGGAAGAAGTTTAACGAAAAGACTATTACAAAATGGTGACAAATTAATATGTCCTGTAAGAAACGCTAGTAGAGTGAAAAGAAATATACTCTCAGGAGATATTGGGCAGATAGAAATAATAGAATTTGATATTCATAATTTAGAAGAAATTAAAAGCTTAATTGCAAATTCAGACCTAGTAATTAACTTGATTGGCATTTTATATGAAAAAAATAATTTATCATTTGAACTAGTTCATTATTTACTTCCGAAAAAAATCGCTAATTATTGTGAATTATACAAAAAACCTTTTCTTCACGTCTCTGGTTTAGGGTCTACTTTTCAAACAAAATCAAACTATCTAATTAGTAAAAAAATGGGTGAGGAATTCATAGAAAATAACAATACCAATCATATAATAATTAGGCCAAGTACTGTTTACGGTGAAGAAGATAATTTCTTTAATTTATTTGGAAAGATGGCTAAAATTTTACCATTCTTACCTCTAATTAAAAACGGTATGACTAAATTTCAGCCAATTTATGTCAATGACTTATCACTTTTAATTTTAAATTTGTTAAATAATTTCGAAAATCACAAAAACTCTAATATTGCTGCAGTAGGTAATGAAATATTTACATTTAAAGAAATTTTAAGTCATATATTTTTTTCTTTGAAAAAAAAGGAGAGATTTTTTTACATACCTTCCTTTTTGGCAATTATTCAAGGTAAAGTATTAGAAAAATTACCAAAACCTTTATTTACATATGATCAGTATGTCACCCTTTCTCATGATAGTATCTCAGAGGGAAGTCAAAAATTAGTTACTGAAATATTAAAACAAGATTTATCAGATATGAAAGTTATCACCTCAGAGTATCTAAAAAAGTTCATAGATAAAGTTTAATTAAGATAAATAAATTAATAAAATTATACCTAATAAAATTCTATAAATAACAAAAGGTGTAAAGCCAATTTTATTTATCACATTAATAAATACAGATATTGTAAAATATGCTGCAAAAAATGTAGTAATAAATATTAAAGATAGATTTTTATCTACAATAAAATTTTCAAATTCTTTGATATTGGAAAAAAAAGATAAACAAATTATAGGTATACCCATATATAAACTATATATAGATGAATATTTTCTATCTTCTCCAAATATTCTGAAGGCAATTATACAACTTCCTGCTCTACTGAAACCTGGTAAAAAAGCTAGACATTGAAAAAGTCCAGCCAAAATAAATTTGGTACTTTTATTTTTAATTTTTAACTTAAATTTTTTTGCTTTATCTGAAACATAGAGTAATATTGCTCCAATAATCGAAGTGTATCCAATTAACTTTAAGTTAATGTAACTTACATCATAAAATTTTAGTATAAAACCGAGGATGATTGCAGGTATGGTCGCATAGATTAATAATTTCCAGTAAGCTTCGATGTTTGATTTTGAAAAATGTTTGTTTGCGAACAAGTATAATAACAAAGCGAATAAAGAGGCAAAGTGTGCTGATGTTTCATATAAATAATTTCTAGATTCTAAGTTTTTAAATAAGATTTCTAAAATATTAAGGTGCCCGCTGGAACTTATGGGGATAAATTCAGTAATTCCTTGAATTAAACCATAAAAAACATAAAAAATACTACTATTAGTCATAATTTATTATCATTTACGAGTTTACTTAATTTATAAATCTTAGTATTAATACATTCCATTTATTTGTAGGAGAATAAAGTAATATTTTATTATCATGTTAGAGTTTCATAAAAAAAAATCTAAGAATCCTTCTAAAACTGAACCTGAAAAAAGGATAAAGGATTTTCAGGAGATTTATAGTCAGTTTGATAAAAATGACTCTATTGAACAATCGTCAAGATGTTCCCAATGCGGTATCCCATATTGTCAAATACATTGTCCTTTAAATAACAATATACCAGATTGGTTACGCTACATTGCTGAAGGACGATTGGAGGAGGCTTATCAGGTATCTGCGTCTACAAATGCATTTCCAGAGGTATGTGGAAGAGTTTGTCCCCAAGATCGTTTGTGTGAGGGTAATTGTGTTGTCGAACAGGCAGGCTTTGGAGCCATTACAATTGGTAATTTAGAAAAATACCTTACAGAAATAGCATGGGAAAAAGGATGGGTTAAAAACTTATCATCACAAAACCAATACAAGCAGAAAGTCGCAATAATAGGTTCCGGCCCTGCAGGGATGGCTGCATCAGCCTATTTAATTCAAAATGGATATAAAGTAGACGTCTATGAAAAAAATGACCGAGCTGGTGGCTTGATGATTTATGGCATACCCAACTTTAAATTAGACAAAAAAATTGTTGAGAGAAGAACAGAGTGGCTTACTGATAGTGGTGTTGTATTTAACTTAAACACGCAAGTCGGAAAAAATATTTCCTTTCAAGATTTAGAAAAAGATTATGATGCAATATTAATTGCAACTGGTGTTTACAAAGCAAGACAATTAGATATTGACACCTCAACTGTCAATAATAGCATCCCTGCTTTGGATTTTTTAATTGAGAGTAACAGAACTGGTTTAGGTGACTCTCCCTCAAAAAATAAATATCTCACAGCAAAAGATAAACATGTAGTTGTTGTTGGTGGAGGTGACACTGCAATGGATTGTGTTAGAACAGCCATTAGACAGCAAGCAAAAGAGGTTACTTGTCTTTACAGAAGAAATAAAGAAAATATGCCTGGATCAGCTAGAGAAGTTTTAAATGCAGAGCAAGAGGGCATTAAATTTAATTGGTTATCTGTTCCATCTAAAATTATTAGCGATAGTGCTACTGCAACAAGTATGACATACAAAGTGGCTACATTAGGTGAGGTGGACGAGAGTGGAAGAAGAAAACCAATTGATACTGGTGTTGAAAAACAAATAAAAAGTGACTTAATTATCCAAGCTCTTGGTTTTGAGCCTGAAGATTTGAACCATAATTTCAAAACAAATATTGAATTAACTAGCTGGAAAACAGTTAAAGTTGATTTTAAAAAGTTTCAAACTAGCAACCCAAAGATTTTTGCTGCTGGAGATATTGTTAGGGGCGCTTCTCTTGTTGTTTGGGCGATACATGATGGTCGAGAAGTTGCAAAATCAATTCATAATTTCTTACAGAGTTCGAAAATTAAAAAAGCATCATGAAAGTTCATCCATTAGAAATTTTCAAAAAAAATAGGCAAAAATTAAAAGATAATTACGTTTATAATGAAAAATATGAACATGATAATTGTGGTGTAGGTTTAGTTGCCTCAATAAATGGTGAGTCAAGAAGAGACATAGTCGAAAAAGGTGTTGAGGCACTTAAAGCAGTATTCCATAGAGGTGCGGTTGATGCTGATGGCAAAACTGGAGATGGCGCTGGTATTATGTTGGAAGTTTCAAATTCTTTCTTCAGTAAACAAGTTTTAAAAATGGGTCACAGAACAACTAAAAACTCTGTGTTTGGTGTAGGTATGATATTTTTGCCTAAAAGAGATTTTGGAGCCCAAGAAAAATGCAGAGCTATCGTTGAATATGAAATAATAAAATCTGGAATGAATCTGTTCGGTTGGAGACAGGTTCCGGTTAACACAGAGATCATTGGTGAAAAAGCCAACTATACCAAACCAGAAATTGAACAAATAATTTTTTCACCTAAAGAAACAACACCTGACATCGAAAAGAAACTTTACTTAACAAGGAAAAGGATAGAGAACAAAATCAAAGCACAGAGTATTAACGATTTTTATGTTTGCTCTTTGTCGACACAAACAATTGTTTACAAAGGTATGTTTTTAGCTGAACAGCTATCAGAGTTTTACCCAGATTTGCTTGATAATGAATTTACATCTAAATTTGCTATTTACCATCAAAGATATTCTACCAACACATTTCCTACATGGTCCTTGGCACAGCCATTTCGAGTTTTAGCTCATAACGGTGAAATCAATACTCTAAAGGGAAATATAAATTGGATGAGCGCACATGAGCCAAGAATTACACACCCCTTTTTTAACGAGAGAATTAATGATTTGAAACCTGTACTCGACCCAGATGCATCTGACTCTGCTTCGCTTGATGCTGCTTTTGAACTTTTTGTTCAAACTGATAGGGACATGCCGATGGCAAAATCAATGATTATTCCTGAGTCTTGGTCTAATCGTCCTGATTTATCTGATCAATTAAAGGCCATGTATGCTTATTGTAACGCAGTCATTGAGCCATGGGACGGGCCAGCAGCAGTCTGTGGAAATTTTGGAGATTGGATAATATCTGGTATGGATAGAAACGGATTAAGACCTCTTCGATACATATTAACAGATGACGACTTACTAATCTCAGGATCTGAAGTCGGCATGATAAATATAGATGAGAAAAATATAATAAAAAAAGGAAGAGTTGGACCTGGTGAACTAATAGCAGTAAATTATAAAGAGAGTAAGTTTTATGAAAGCTTTGAATTAAAAGATTTACTCAGTAAACGTAACAACTATTCAGACTGGAACGAAAAAACTATAAAGTTAGATAACATTTTATCTAAAGACAAAATTTATGAACCATCAACAGTTGATGAAGAAAATATTTTTCAAATTGCTAAATCATTTAATTTAACATTAGAAACTCTTGATTTAATTTTAGATCCAATGGTCAAAACAGGATTAGAAGCTGTCGGATCAATGGGAGACGACGCACCACTTAGTGTGCTCACTGAAAGATACCGAGGTCTTCATAGTTTCTTTAAACAAAATTTCGCTCAAGTAACAAATCCTCCAATTGATAGCCTTAGGGAACAAGTTGTAATGAGTTTAAAAACTAGGCTTGGAAACCTTGGAAATATTGTAGAAGAAGACTCTGAGCAGTGTAATTTGGTACTTTTAGAGAGCCCTATATTACTAGATAATGAACTTGATACATTAAAAAGTCATTTATCAAAGTATACAACTGAGATTGACTGTTCTTATAAATTAAATGAAGAGACTAATTTTTTAAATGAAATCCAAAGAATTTGTTTTGAGGCTGAACATGCAGTCAGGTCTGGTTCTCAACATCTAATTATCACTGATAATAATATTAATAAAGACAGAATTGCTTTACCAATGATACTTGCCACAAGCGCTGTTCATAGTTATCTAATAAAAAATAATTTAAGGACTTTTACTTCCTTAAACGTCTCCTCTAAAGAGTGTCTTGATGTTCACTACTTTGCAGTACTTATTGGTGTAGGTGCTACTACTGTTAATGCTTCATCAGTAGAAAAACTTATTTCAAATAGATACAAAAAAAATATTTATCAGAATACTGATTACCCTCAACTAATAAAAAACTTTAAAAAATCTATAGAGAAAGGACTAAGAAAAATTATCAGTAAAATGGGAATTTCAGTAATCAGTTCGTATCGTGGTGGAAGAAATTTTGAAATAATTGGCTTAAGTAGAAGTATGGTAGAGAGTTTTTTTCCAGGAATGTCTTCAAGAATTTCTGGTATCGGATTAGACGGTTTAGAAAAAAGAGTAAGGCGACAGCATGAGTTATCATTTAAGTCTGATAATGTAATTTTAGACATAGGTGGTGAATATAGATTTAGAGCTAATAGTGAAGTGCACGCTTATGAGGGTGTTTCAATACATATGCTTCAAGAAGCTGTAACTAGAGACTCATATAATCTTTATAAAAAATATACCTCAAGAATTTATGGCTCCAAACCCATTCAAATAAGGGATTTACTTCAATTTAATGAAAGCAGTAATTCTATAAATTTGGATAATGTAGAGAGCATTTCTGAAATAAGAAAAAGCTTTGTATCTCCTGGAATTTCACTTGGAGCACTTAGCCCTGAGGCTCATGAAACTTTAGCTATCGCAATGAACAGAATAGGCTCAAAGTCAGATAGCGGAGAAGGGGGAGAGGATGCAAGAAGATATTCCAAATTAAAAAATGGTGATAATCCAAGTTCAGCCATTAAACAAGTTGCAAGTGGAAGATTTGGCGTGACCGCGGAATATTTAAATAACTGCTCAGAATTAGAAATTAAAATTGCTCAAGGTGCTAAACCTGGAGAGGGTGGTCAATTACCTGGATTTAAGGTCACTGATTTAATTGCTAAATTAAGACATAGCACAAAAGGTGTAACACTTATTAGCCCTCCACCACATCATGATATTTATTCTATAGAGGATCTTGCTCAACTTATTTACGATTTAAAACAAATCAATCCAATAGCAAAGGTTTGTGTAAAACTGGTAGCGCAATCAGGAATAGGAACTGTTGCCGCTGGTGTTGCAAAGGCTAAAGCTGATGTAATTTTAGTTTCGGGACATTCAGGTGGAACAGGGGCAAGCCCTCAGTCAAGTATTAAGTATGTCGGCCTTCCATGGGAATTGGGAATAAGTGAGGTTCACCAAATTTTAGCTTTGAATGGTCTAAGAGACAAAGTACTACTTAGAACAGACGGTGGTATCAAAACAGGTAAAGATATTGTTATTGCTGCAATATTAGGAGCTGAGGAGTACGGAATCGGTACAGCTTCATTAGTTGCTATGGGATGTATCATGGTCAGACAATGTCACTCAAATACTTGTCCAGTTGGTGTATGTACCCAAGATGAAAAACTTCGTGAAAAATTTGGAGGTACTCCTGAAAAAGTTGTCAATTTGTTTTCATTTATTGCCGAAGAAGTCAGAGAAATTCTTGCATCTTTAGGTTACAAATCCTTAAAGGACATTATTGGTAAAACAGAATTATTATCTCAAATTCATTATGGATCTAGTGATTTAGATAATCTTGATTTAAATCCTATATTAACAAAGATTGATGATGGCAAAATTTATGATTACCATTCAATAAAAAAACGAAATGAAGTACCTAAAACACTTGACGATCAGTTTGAAAAAGATGGAAAAGACTTTATTAATTCAGGTCAAAAAATTGAATTAACATATAATATACAAAATACATTAAGAACAATAGGAACTAAAATTTCATCTATAATTACAAGAAAATATGGGATGAATACCTTATCTGAAGATCATGTCACTCTAAAACTAAGAGGTTCAGCTGGCCAGTCTTTGGGAGCTTTTGCTGTCAAAGGTCTTACATTAAAAGTGTTTGGTGATGCTAATGACTACGTGGGCAAAGGTCTTTCTGGAGGAAAGATTATCGTTCAGCCAAGAAATTCATTTACTCAACCTAGTCATGAAAATGTGATTATTGGAAATGTTACCCTTTATGGAGCCACTGATGGAAGGTTATATGCTTCTGGTCAAGCAGGTGACAGATTTTGTGTCAGAAATTCAGGTGCATTAGCAATAGTCGAAGGATGTGGTGCTAATGGCTGTGAGTACATGACAGGTGGGTCTGCAATTATTTTAGGAGATGTTGGTGATAACTTTGGTGCTGGTATGACTGGTGGTTCTGCTTTTATTTATTCCGAACAAAAAAATATTTCTGATTTGATGAATATGGAAACGATAGGACTTTATGAAATAGATAACAAAGATTGGAAAAACCACCTTCTAGATCTTTTAAGAGATTTCTACAAAGAGACTAAATCAAAAAGAGCAGAGTTTATTATTGAAAATTATGACTCTGAAGTCAAAAAATTTGCTCATGTCGTTCCTGATGAAGTGATTGATAAACTAGGATTTCCAGTCACAAAAAAATCAAAAATAGCTTAAATAAATTTAGATAGAGTTATTAAACTCTCTTTATCAGATAGGCTATGATCTGCATGTTTAATTAAAATATTTTTAAAGTTTTTAAATTTTTTACTAAAATTGAAACTATCATTATATACATATGGAACAGCTTTGTCTTGGCCCCCGTGAAGGAAAATAGTTTCTCCTAAAAAATTACCCTTAATATTTTTAATAAGATATTTTTTACTTCTTTTAAATAGTGCGGGAGAATAATAATACGCAAAATCAGAACTAACCTTTTGTTTAACGATCTTATTGTTTTTAATTTTATTTTTTTGATGAGTATTGAAATTTTTCCAAATTAACTTTGTAGTAAAATCTGGTGCAGGAGCAATGCCTATAAGTTTTGTAACTTTTCTTGGATTAATCAAAGCATATACGATCGCAACCCATCCACCCATACTACTACCAACTAGAATGCAATTCTTTATTTTTAAGTATTTTATAATATTGACTAAATCATTATACCAATCACTAATACCAAAGTTAGTGAATTTACCGCTAGATCTTCCATGCCCTTGAAAGTCGAAACACAAATATGAAATTTTATTTTTTTTGCAATAATTATTTAAAAAATTAGACTTTTTACCATCCTTATTTGACAATAAACCATGTAAAAAAATCAGAGTTTTTTTACTTCTTTTGTAATATCTATAAGATATTTTAACATCATCTTTTTTATAAAAGCTTAGTTTTGACACAGATTAAAAATACAAAAAAAATAACTTGTTTACAAATTATTCCAACCATGGGTATTGGAGGTATTGAGACTGGTGTAAGAGATATTGCAAATTACCTTAATAAAAAAAAAATTGATAACTATATTTTATGTGAAAGCAGCAACAAAAATTTAAATATTAAAGGTCTAAAAATAATAAAATTAGATAATTTAAAATTTAAAAACATTTTCGATCAAAACAAAATCAAAATGCAAATAAAACAATTAATAAGAAAAAAAAGAATAAATTTAGTTCATATATCTTCAAGGGCACCAGCTTTTTTTCTAATTAACTACATCAAAAATTTAAATACAAAAGTTGTTACAAGTGTTCACAACAAATATGAGTCTAAATCATTTTTAAAAGATTGGTATAACAGTTTTTTATTGAAGGGCGATGCTATAATTTTTAACTCAAATTTTGTAAAAAAAACATATGAGAATTATTTAAATGATAAAACTAAACTACACGTTATTCCAAGAGGTGTAGACACCAATTACTTTTCACCATCGAAAAAAAAACCTATCGGTAAAAATATTTTTATACCCTCAAGGATTTCAAGTTGGAAGGGGCATGAATTATTACTGAATTACTTCTCATTATTACAGCAAAAGTACAAAGACACATTTAATATTCACCTAGTATCTTTAAATAAAAGTAAAGAAGAAAAAAAAATACAATTACTAATCAATAAATTAAATATATCTAAAAAAATAATAATTCATAAACCCACATTAGATATCAAAAATCTGTATCAAGGAGCATACTTGGTTGTAAATATCTCTAAAAGACCTGAAGGGTTTGGTAGAACTGTTTCTGAGGCATTATCCTTATCTAAAGTTGTAATAGCCCCCAATCAGGGCGGGACTAAAGAGCAACTTTTCAATTTTAATAAAAATTTGTTATTTGATGTAAATTCTTTTCAATCTTTCAAAAAAACTTTTAAATATGCTCTAAAAAATTATGATGCAATATCAAAAAAAGGAAGATCCTATGTAAAAAAAAATTATTCATCTGATCTCATGTGTAGAAAAACTCTAGACGTTTATAATCATTTAGTTAATTTATGAATATTCTAGTTATTAAACATGGATCACTTGGTGATTTGGTCTTATCATTTGGCGCTATTAAAACACTAAGAGATAACTATCCGCACTCCAAAATATACTTACTTACTCAATCTAACTATAAACAAATTTTTAAAAACTTACCTTATGTTAACGAAATTTTAGTTGATAATAGGATATCAATTTTCCCATCAGTAAAAAATATTTTGAAGAAAGTTAAAGAAAAAGAAATAGATTTATTAATTGATTTACAAAATTCAAATAGGACAGAAATTTATAATTTGTTTATTAAGATATTTACAAGATGTAAAATCTTATCTGCAAGAAAATTTTCGGATTATAGTTATAGGCAAAAAAAACTTGGTGTTCAACACATCACTAAAAATCATCAAGAGCAATTAAAATATTTAGAAATAAGTAACTACTTACAGCCCGATTTAAATTGGATGCTTAAAGGTAATACAATACAATCAAAAAAAGTAATTTTTATTCCAGGAACATCTAAATCTGGAGAATATAAAAAATGGCCTTCAGATAAATATGCTCAAGTGGCTAAGTATTTAGTTAGTAGAAACTATGAAATTTATCTGACAGGCTCTAATTTGGATTTAAATACAATTAATGAAATAATTAAATTATGTCCAGAGTCTAAAAATAAAATTAATGAGTCAAAGATTGAGGATTTTTATCAATTATGCTTATCGTCTGAGTTAATCCTTACAAATGATACGGGGCCAGCTCACATCGCCGGTCTTACAAATAAAAACGTGATTTGGATAGCAAATGACAACAAAATTTCACGCTCATGTTATCCACTTGGTGATAATTTACATAAGATTACAGCATCTAACGTAAAAAATATTAGTGTTAACAGTATTATTAATAAAATAGATCAAATATTAAAATAATTTATATTTACAATTGATTTATCTTTGCTAATAATCCTAGGATGATTTTATATAATCAAATACTAGGGCATATATAATTGCAAATTTTCTTTTTTTTCCTTTACACATAATATTTTGAATAAACCCTTCCAAAGAAATAATAATTTTCGTGGCAAAAAAGATCTTCACAAGATAAATAATTTTATTTCTGCAGCTGACGTAAGAGTTATTTTAGATGATGGGGAGCAATTAGGAGTCATGAAAAAAAATGAAGCCATAGACATAGCAAAAGGCAGAGGTATGGATTTAGTTGAAATAGCTCCAAATAATAACCCTCCAGTTTGTAAAATAGTTGACTATGGAAAATTTAAGTATCAAGAACAGAAGAAAAAAAACGAAGCAAAAAAGAAACAAAAAGTAATTGAAACTAAAGAGCTTAAAATTAGACCTGGTACTGGAGAACACGACTACCAAGTTAAAATAAGAAATGCTCAGAAGTTTTTAAAAGAGGGAAACAGAGTTAAATTTAGCTTGAGATTTAAGGGTAGAGAAATGGAACATTCTAATTTAGGTATTGATATGCTTAAAAGAGTAAAAACCGATTTGGGAGAGCTTATCAGAGTTGAAATGGAACCTAAAATTGAAGGAAGACAAGCTTTCCTCGTAGTTGCACCCAAATAAATTATATGATACTTAATTGATCTCAGTTAGTCGAAGGGGCTTTTAAAAGGGTATGCCTTAAGACTTTATTAAATTACTCAAAAGGAGATAAAATGCCCAAACTAAAAACAAAAAGTAGCGTAAAAAAACGCTTCAAAACATCCTCATCAGGAAAATTAATTGTCGGTAACGTTGGTAAACGCCATGGCATGTCTAAAAGAACAAACTCTTTTATCAGAAATTCTAAAGGTACTAGGGTCTTATCAAAATCTGCATCAATAATAATTGGGTCAATGATGCCATACTCAAAATAGGTAAAGGAGAGATATTATGCCAAGAGTTAAAAGAGGAGTTACAGCAAGAGCTAAACATAAAAAAGTTTTTGAATTTACAAAAGGTCATCGTGGTAGAAGAAAAAATGTTTATCGAGTAGCAACACAAAGCATGGATAAAGCACTTCAATATGCTTATCGCGATAGAAGAAATAAGAAAAGAGATTTTAGAGGTTTATGGATCCAAAGAATTAACGCTGGTGTAAGAGAACATGGTCTAACTTATGCAAAGTTTATTGATGGACTAAAAAAAGCGAACATTGAAATTAATAGAAAAATTCTCTCTGAGATTGCATTTCATGAACCAGCTGCTTTTAAATCAATAGTTGAGAAAGCTAAGGCTAATTTAGCCACCTAAATTAAAAATGGACATTAAAAAAGTCCTTAATGAAGCTACAAAACAGATAGAGCGATGCTCTAGTCAACAAGAATTACAAAATGTCAAAGTAGCTTATTTAGGAAAAAAAGGAAAAATAACTGAGTTACTTAAAAGTCTTAAAGATTTATCATTAGAGGAAAAAAAGTCCACTGGTGCTAAATTAAATTCATTGAGAACGGATATTGATGATCTTTTTAAAAATAAATTTAATGTTTTAAAAGTTAAAGAAATAAATTCTAAATTAAAAAATGAATTTCTTGATATAAGTTTTCCTCCACCAAATTCAATTCCCTCTAAGGCCCATCCGATATCAAAAACTTTTGATGAGGTCATAAGTATTTTTGGATCAATGGGTTACTCTGTAGCTGAAGGCCCAGATATTGAGACTGATTATTTTAATTTTTCTGCACTCAATATACCTGAAAATCACCCTGCTCGAGAAATGCAAGATACATTCTATATAGATGACACAGATAAAGATAATAAACCATATGTTCTAAGAACACATACAAGTCCAGTTCAAATTAGAACTTTATTAAATGAAAAACCCCCAGTTAAAATAATTGCTCCTGGTAGGACTTATAGATGTGACTCGGACTCTACGCATTCTCCAATGTTTCATCAAGTTGAGGGTTTGTTTATTAATGATAATACAAACATGGGTGACTTAAAAGGAACTTTGATTGAATTTTGTAAACAATTTTTTAATGTACAAAATTTAAAGGTAAGGTTTCGACCTAGTTATTTTCCTTTCACAGAACCTTCTGCTGAAATGGATATCGCTTATGAGATTGTCAACAACAAGATCCACCTAGGCACAGGCGATCTTTGGCTTGAAATTTTAGGATGTGGAATGGTAAATCCAACAGTTTTAGAAAATTGCAATGTGGATACAAAAATTTATCAAGGTTTTGCTTTTGGAATGGGATTAGACAGAATTACAATGTTAAAATATGGATTAACAGATATCAGGTCATTTTTTAGCGGAAATTTAAATTGGATTGCTAACAACGGTTTTAGCATAGGAGATTATTAGTGAAGTTTAGTTATAGCTGGTTGTGCGATCATTTAGAAACAGATAAAAATGCAACTGAAATAGGTGATGCGCTAACAAATTTAGGACTGGAACTTGAGAGTTTAACTGATTACTCCTCATACTCAAAATTTGTTGTTGCAACAATTAAAGATTTTCATAAACATCCCAACGCAGACAGGTTGAATATCTGTACCGTTGATGATGGCACCAAGACCTACCAAGTAATATGCGGTGCAAATAATGTCAAGAAAGGACTAAAAGGTATATTTGCTAAAGATGGAATGTATATTCCCGGAACACAGATATATTTAAAAAAAGGTAAAATTCGTGGAGAAATTTCTGAGGGTATGCTTTTATCTGAGAGAGAGCTTAATTTAAGTGATGATCATGATGGCATTATTGAGCTTTCAGATAATTTTGAAAATGGAACATCAGCGATTGATGCACTAAAATTAAACGACCCTGTTTTTGAAATAGGTATTACACCTAACAGAGGGGACTGCCTTGGTGTTAGAGGAGTTGCTAGAGATCTTTCGGCTAAGGGTATCGGAAAACTAAAACCTCTAAAATATGAAAAAATTACAAAATTAGATTTTGAAAGTCCTATCAGTTGGAATATTGAAAATGATAATAATAGCTGTGAGTACGTAATAAGTAGGTATTTTAAAGATGTAAAAAATACAGTATCTCCTGAATGGTTACAAAAAAAACTTATTAGTCTTGGACTAAGACCTATTAATGCATTAGTTGATATTACAAATTTTATAACACATGATTTAGGTAGACCTTTACATGTATTTGATGCTGATAAAGTTGGAGAAAAACTTCATATGAGATTAGCTAAACCTAATGAAAAAATTCTTGCGTTAGATAATAAAGAATACACCATGGATAGCAATTCAACTGTCATAGCCGATAATAATAACGCTCTTGCTATAGCTGGAATAATTGGAGGTGAAAGTAGTGGATGTACAGAGGATACAAAAAATGTATTTCTTGAAGTAGCTATTTTTGAAAAAGATAGTGTAGCAAAAACTGGAAGAACTCTCGGAATAAATTCTGATGCTAGATATCGTTTTGAAAGAGGTTTGGATAAAAAAATGGTTATTGAGGGTTTAAATTATGCGTCATACTTAATAAACAAAATTTGTGGAGGGTCTGTAAGTAAAAATATTGATTCTGGTAAGCTAGATACAAATGAACGCAAAATTAAATATAAGTTTGATTATTTTGAAAAAGTAATCGGCATAAAGTTAGAACCAAAAAAACAAATAAACATACTAAAAAATTTAAAATTTCAAATCAATCAAAGCAACGAAAAAGAGTGTGATCTTCTCGTACCTTCATGGAGAAATGACATTGAAAATAATATAGATGTAGTTGAAGAGGTGATTAGAATATACGGATACGAAAATATCACAGAGAGTATCCCATCACCCTCAGATGATGAGATTGTTAAGATTAATAATTCATCAATAAATAAAAAATTTAAAGCAATAAAAAAACTAAAGAAAATATTAATATCAAATGGAGTTTCTGAGATTTTAACTTTCTCTTTTCACTCAACAAAGGCTCATGAAATTCTTTCAGGCGATAAATCATTAAAAATTTCAAACGCTATCAGTGACGATCAATCATTTATGAGAAACTCGATGATTTTTAATCATCTAGAAACTGCAGAGATGAACCATAAAAAAGGTTATAAAAATATTCAAATATTTGAAATCGGACCTATTTATAATACATCCCAATCTCAAGAAAATATTCTATCAATTCTTATATCATCTCAGCAAAATACAAACTCAATTTTTAAATCAGAAGACTTCAATTTTTATTCTATATCAAATCTTGTATCTAAATTAATAAGTTCGTTAAATTTTGATGCAAAGCAGTTTAATATCTCAAGATCAACTTCAAATACTTTTCATCCAGGTCAATCAGCGGAACTTAACATGGGAAAGAAATTAATTGCCAGATATGGAAAAGTTCATCCATTAATTATAGAGGAATTTCCCAAACTTAAAAATAGTTACGCAATTGAGTTATTTTTTGAAAATCTTCCAATCGACTCTATTAGTAGAATTAATTCTTTCAACATTTTAGACTCCCAGTTTCAATTCAGTGAAAAAGATTTTTCATTTGTATTTGAAAAAGAGCAAAATCTTTTTGAAGTACAAAGATACGTTAATGGTATTGACAAAAACCTTATAAAAAATGTTGAATTTTTTGATCTCTATGAGTCAAAAGATTTAGGGGAAAATAGTAAAAGTGTAACATTCAGAGTAACTATTCAATCAAAAGATAAAACACTTGAAGAAAAAGACTTAGAGCAAATTCACAATAATATTTTAGAAAAAGTATCTAATAAATTTAAAGCAAACATTAGAACATAATGGAAATTTCTAAAATTAGAAATTTTTCGATTATAGCTCATATCGATCATGGTAAATCAACATTAGCAGATAGAATGATAGAAATTTGCGGCGGAATGGATGATAGAACAAAAAAAGATCAAGTTCTTGACTCGATGGATATAGAAAGAGAAAGGGGTATTACTATAAAAGCTCAAACTGTCAGATTAAATTATAAAAATAAAAATGGTGAAGAATATCAACTAAATATATTAGACACACCAGGACATGTTGATTTTTCATACGAAGTTTCGAGATCCTTATCTGCATGTGAGGGATCTGTTCTTGTTGTTGATAGCACACAGGGTGTAGAGGCCCAAACACTCGCAAACGCTTACCAGGCAATTGATGTCAATCATGAGATATTACCTGTTTTAAACAAAGCCGACTTACCAGCATCCGAACCAGAGAGAGTAAAAGAAGATATTGAACAAACAATAGGAATAGATACTTCTGACGCCCAACTTGTTTCTGCAAAAACAGGATTAGGTGTTGATAGCTTATTAGACCAAATTATCGAAAAACTCCCAGCTCCACACACAAATGAAAATCATCTAAAAGCCCTGTTAGTTGACAGTTGGTATGATAATTATTTAGGAGTTACAGTTCTTGTTCGAATTCTTGATGGTGTAATGAAAAAAGGAATGAAGGTAAAGTTTTTATCAAATAATCAACAGTACAATATAGATAGAATTGGATATTTTACACCAGATATAAATTATTGCGATGAACTAGGTCCCGGTGAGATAGGTTTTATTAATGCAAGCATTAAGTCAGTTGCAGATTGCAAAGTTGGCGATACCATAGCAGAATTAAACGATCAAAAAGTTAAGCCGCTGCCTGGATTTAAGCCCTCATTGCCAGTAGTATTCTGTGGTATTTACCCAGTAGATACCTCAGACTATGAGAGATTGAAAGAAAGTTTTGAAAAATTGGCTTTAAATGACTCAAGTTTCACCTACGAGAATGAGACTAGTGCAGCATTAGGTTATGGATTTAGATGTGGTTTTCTTGGGCTACTTCATTTAGAGGTAACAACAGAAAGATTGAGAAGAGAATTTGATCTTGATTTGATAACAACAGCACCTGGAGTTGTTTACAAAGTAATAGATAGAAATAAAAATGAAATTGTTATAAGGAACCCTTCAGAGCTCCCTGACCCTGCAGAAATTGATCAAATTTTAGAACCCTGGGTCAAATCAACGATTATAGTTCCACAAGATTATTTAGGAACAGTAATAACACTTTGTATTGAAAAAAGAGGTAAGCAAAAAAATTTAAATATACAAAATAATAGAGCTGTTTTAGAAATGGAACTTCCTCTAAATGAAATAGTAATAGATTTTTATGATAAATTAAAATCTTACTCCAAAGGTTATGCAAGTTTTGATTATCAAGTTTATGATTATTTTCAAGGCGACTTAGTTAAGCTTAATATTTTAGTAAACTCAGAAACTGTTGATGCATTTTCAAATATAGTTCATAAAACAAGAGCAGAAACAATTGGCCGAAAGATATGTAATAAACTTAAAGATTTAATTCCAAGACAAAATTTTCAAATTCCAATTCAAGCTGCGATTTATGGAAAAATTATTGCCAGAGAAACAATTAAAGCATTTAGAAAAGATGTTACAGCGAAACTTTATGGTGGAGATGTGAGTAGAAAGAAAAAACTACTTGAAAAGCAAAAAAAAGGAAAGAAAAGAATGAAACAATTTGGTAATGTTGAAATACCACAAACAGCTTTTTTTGAAGCTTTGAAAATAGGGGATAGTGATTAATTTTTGGAGAGATGGCCGAGTGGTTTAAGGCGCACGCCTGGAACGCGTGTATAGGGGTAACTCTATCGTGGGTTCGAATCCCACTCTCTCCGCCAATAAAATGAGTGAGTCAATAGGATATAATCTTAGAAAATTTGCCAGAAAATTTACTGAGTTTCCATTAGTTGAAATAAAAGACAAAATAATCAACCACAAATCAATTAATAAAATACCCCAAAATGTCTATCAAACATGGGAGACTAGATCTCTTGGAAAGACTCACGCTAAATCAATTCAAGAATTTAGAGAAAAAAATCCAACTTTCTCTTTCTATTTATATGATAAGGAGAAAAGAGATAGCTACATGGAGTCTAGTTGGGGCAAGGAAGATATTTCAAAAATATATTTCAAAAGTATTTTTGGTCCAATGAAAGCTGATATTTTCCGTTATTGTATATTGTATGAGTTAGGTGGTTATTATTTCGATATAGCAAAAGGCTGCAAATGCCCACTTAATCAACTTCATGATAGTAATCACATAGGAGTCTTAACTTATGAGGATACAATCTGCTATTACCCACCAAATGATCCGAAACTTTTCTCACTACTCAGACCTTTTAACCATTTTTTGCAATGGGGACTTGCATTTTCATCAAAAAATTTGTTTTTAGAGAGTTTAATTAATAATATTTGTTCAGACTATAAATATTATAGAGATAAGGTTTTTGAAAATCCAAAGGTAGCTATTTTAAATTTTACTGGACCTGGTATGTATACAAAAGTAATGAGAAATTATATTTCAAATAATGATATTTTTGACATGTCTGAATTAGATATAAAGTTTAATAACAATGGAATATTTAAATTAAAGGGATCCTCTGTAAGACATTATATAGTCCCTAGTTACACTTATCAAAAAAACTCAAAAATAGTTAGTTAGCATCAATTGATTTAAGAAATTCTCGTAAAATATTTTCATAAATATTCAATGGGAAATCTTTTAAATTTTTAAAACCATAATCTTTTATTTGAATTGTCTTTGAAAAACCAGGTCTTGAAAATTTTTTTTCATTAGTAACTCCAAATATTTTAAGTGTTTTTACTCCCACAAATTCAAACATCCAAGCAGTGCCACTATCATTGCAAAGCAAACAACTCATTTGTTTTGCTAAACCCATAGTGAAAGTTATATCGTTTGAGATTAACTCACCATTTTTCCATTCTGGGCAGTTAAAGCCATTTTTTAGACAAATATTTAAGAGATCTTTTTCATCAGGACCTAAAAAAAAGAAAATATTAAAGCCATTTTTCTGCAATTTTTGTGCAATCATTAAATACTTTTCAAAATCCCATTGTCTTATTTTATTGCCAGCGCCTGGTGAGATTGCAATATTTTTTTTAATTTCTTCATTATTAAATGAAAACTTAATATTTTTTGGAAGTCTTATATTAGGTATCTCTTTAATAACTTTTTTTTGAAGGGTTGATAAAATATTAAAATAAAATTGCTCAATATAAACATCTTTAAATTTTAAATTGTATTTATTTTTAATATCAGAAAAAAAAAAGTTTGCACATGAACTAAAAAAATATTTGTGTGGTATTTTTTTTAGACTTAATGTCCTTAAAACAACTTTTTGTAAATCTATGATTAAATCAAAATATTGATTTTCAAGTTTAGTATTTTTTCTAAATAGATTTGATATTGATGATTGTATGCCATTATTTTCAATAATTTCAAAAATTGTATCTTTTACTAATGGATTTAATTTATCTTTAAAAGTTGTTGTATGGGTGGTCGTATAATAAATTTTTGATTCAGGGTATATGTTTTTTAAAGTTTGTAAAAAAGTTACCTTTTGTAAGCCATCTCCAATTTTATCATTAAAACTATATACAAGAATATTCATTCATTAATATCTAACTCCACTTTTGTTTTGGCACCTAAATCTTTGATTTTATTAGCTCTACTTAATAAACTACCCTTACCATCTGTCATATATTTTTTTGACTGATTTATATTTTCAGTTGATTTAATTAAACTTGCTTCAGTTTTTTCTAGCAAATTTAAAGTTTTTGCAATTTGGTCAAACATACTACCTGCAATTTCTGCAATTTCTTTTGAATTTTTATTTTGTTTCTCAAGTCTCCAAATACTCTCGACGAGTTTCATGCACATAATGAGAGTAGATGGTCCCACAATTATTACTTGTTTTTGTTGTGCATAGTTTGAAATACTCTGATCGTACTTTTGAGCAGTGATCAATGCATAATCATGAGGCATGAATATAAAGACATAATCTGGCGAATTCACTTTTATGAGGTTTGTATAATCCTTTTTGTGAATTGCATTTATATGACTTTTCATTGAATTTATGAAATTTTTTATAGACACCTCTTTTGCCTTTTCATCATCAGTGTTTTGATAATCATACCAATCTTTCATTGGTAATTTTGAATCAATAATAATATTCCTTTTTTCTGGAAGAAAAATTACAACATCAGGCCTAAAAATTTGCCCACTCTCATTTTTATCAGTAAATTGCGTTTTGTAGTCTCTATCTTTGGTCATTCCACAATCTTGTAAGATATTTTCCAAAATAGCCTCACCCATGTCGCCCATATCGGAGATATTTGCTGTCATGGCATTAGTCATTTTTTTTGTTAAAACTCCAATTTCATCTATTTTGGAATTAACATATCCCGTTTGTTCAACAGTTTTATCAAATAGGTTTGCGAGGTTTTCGTTAATTCTTTTTAAATCTAAATCTGTGTTATCATTAGTCTTAGCACTCGACTTAAACAAAACAAAAATTAAAAGAACGATTACAATAATTAAAAATATAATTATTAAAAAATCCAAATTCATAACAGTTTTATTAATATTTAAGAGTAAATTTTATGAATATTATCAATATTACTCTTTAATTTGTTCTTTAATATATTTAATGACTCATAATCAAAAAAATTCTGTTCTAAAAACTTATTATAACTTTGTTTAATCTCATGGGAGATTTGCTCGATTTTTAAAAAATCGTCAGGTATGTGATTTTTTATTTTTTTTACTTCTTGATTGAAATCATTGAGTGCATTTTTAAAATGCTTATCAGAAAAAGTTTCAAGTTTATTTTTAATATTTGAGATATTTAAATTAGTATCAATTTTAGACTCCAAGTCATAAACAGTTAAACTAAAATAGTCAAAAATTTGTTCATACAAATCGTAAAGTTTTTGGGAATTTATAACTTTTGGAATATTCATATAGAAAGATTACATTAGATACTTTCGATATGTCAAAGAAATTTTAAAATGAAAAAAGCCTAAATACTTATTTATCTAGGCTTTTTAAAAATAAAATTAATATGCAGTATCTCTTCCATCATCCTTTGCAATTTCTCGTGCATTAGGATTTACTGATGGCCTAAAAGGTATTTCAACTATTTCACCATCTACAGGCGACCCTGGAGTTTCACAATACTCATCAGGTAGATGAAATTTAAATTTATTACCTATGTCTTTTTTCTCATAAGGTACATATCCCATTGCGATATTTGTTCCCAATTCAGGGGAATACCAAGGTGATGTTAGATACCCTATTGGTGTAGATCCATCTTCAGATATAAGCCAAAAGTCTGGAGCATATTCATCAATGGGTTTACCACCTAATCTAAATCCAACTAGTTGGTTGCTATATGGTTTCTCACCTGCCTCAATTTTTGTTCTCATTGCCTCTAGAGCTTCTTTACCAATATAGTCAGCTTGTTTTTTTCTTGGAACCTGATAGCCAAGGTTACATTGAAATGGATAAGTTTCGGCATCAAGATCTTGACCCCAAGATAAAATTCCTGCAGCTATTCTTCTATGGTGTGCAGGTGCAATTACTTTTAGATTGTGTTTCTTTCCAGCCTCTAAAACAGCATTCCACATATCATCTGCATACAAAGTTGCATCTCTGAGGTAGATTTCATATCCCTTTTCCCCAGTAAAACCTGTTTGGGAAATAATACAATCTCTCCCTCCAACTTTTGCTGCCATTAATCCATAGTAAGGAATGTCTCTAACAGCATCTCCAACTAAATCTGCCATAAGATCGATTGACTTTGGTCCTTGAATTTGAACAGGAGATACATCTATTTCATCAATTTCTACATTAAATTTTTTATCGTGATTTACGCCTTGAAGAAAAAACATAATATCAGAGTCAGATAGTGAAAACCAAAATTCATCCTCTGCAATTCTGAGTAATATAGGATCATTTAATACTCCTCCTTTGTCATTACAAAGGATTACATATTTTCCTTTCATTACATCAATTCTTGTAGCATCTCTTGTGATAACAAAATTTGTAAATTTTAAGGCATCAGGTCCCTTTACACGAATTTGCCTTTCTACTGCAACATTCCACATAGTAACGTGATTTACTAATGCATCATATTCGACCATTGCACCGCCATCCTCAGGTTTTACATAACCTCTAGGATGATACATTCTATTGTACACAGTGCATCTCCAACATCCTGCCTCAACTGATAAATGCCAATATGGATTTTTTCTAACTCTGGTAGAGATCAGCATTTGTTGAGGTGTTGGTCCTGATTGCCTTAAATTAAATGGGACTTTTCTATCAGATTGGTCCACTGAACTTGGTTGCTTTAGCTTCATATATCCTCCTATAAAAAATGCAGTAGCAATTTTTGAAAACTAATTTCTTTTTAAGGTCTATGCAATCGAAAAATTTGAGCTTAAAAGATTTTGTTGTGGAGGACTATTTTGTCATTTTCCATGATAAAATCACCATTTTGAAGAGCATTTAACCAATGACAGGTCTTTTCGAAGCCACCAAAAGGAAAGCAGTGAAAATTTTTAAATGAACTTTGTTCTTCAGAGAAATTTGCTAACTCAATAAACATTTCATCGTTTGAAGTTTTGGTTAGAAGATCAGTTACTTTAGATGAGTTCTTTTTAAGAAAACTTAATGAATTTCCA
Organism: uncultured Alphaproteobacteria bacterium; assembly: GCA_902595525.1. The sequence goes on from CACJQJ010000001.1 coordinate 44,690, forward strand.
ACACCACTCATTATCCCAAAATTAAGAAGTGTTTTAAAAGATGCTGGGCCTGGAAATCCTACTCTGACGGGTAATTTTATATTTGAATTATCTAAAAATTTGCACCATTTAATAAATGGTTCGGCATTAAAAAAAAATTGAGTAACAAGTTCTAAACTTAAATTTTTATTTTTTGATAATTCATATTTTTTATCTAAAAATTCGTTGACAGTATTTTGATCAATATCAGGTGAACCTTCTGGGTGTCCAGCTATTCCTATCTCTTCAAAATTATTATCCTTTAATAAACCAGACTCTAGTATTTCCAACGAAGATGATACTGATCCATTCTGATTACCACCACCACCTATAACAAGAATTTTTTTGCTATCTGTTCTATTTCTTAGTTCTTTTAGGAAGTCTGAAACATGATCTAAATCTCTCATTGTCCTTGCAGGCAAATGAGTAATAGGAGTTAATTCTTGTTTAGATACAAAATCAACAGTTTCTAAGATATCGTTTTCCGTAGCATCTGGTAAATACGTTATGTAGACATTATTTTTTTTATCTAGAGGTATAGACTTTAGTTTGTGTCTTACTTTTGGGTTTAACTCTATGGTAAAGCCATCTACTAAAGAAACAATATTTTCTTTGATCATATTTTTAAAATATAATAGTTAAGACTTTAATCTATTATTTTTTGGATCCAGCAAAGGTTCTTCAGTAATTGTTAATGGATACCTTTTGCCAAAGTACTCGACCTCTAACTTTTTTCCTTTTTCTGAAACTTCTGTTGGTAAATATCCATAAACAATGTGTTTATCAACAAAATAGCCATAATTTGTACTCGTTACATACCCTACAGCTTTACCATTTGAATATATTGGTTCTGTGCCTAAGGCCATTCCCTCAGGGTCATCAATAATCATACAAGTAAGTTTCTTTTCAATTGGTTTTTCTTTTATTTTTTGTAGTGCAGTCTTGCCAATAAACTCATTTTCTTTTTTAAGCTTCACCGTAAAGCCTAAGCCTGACTCATAAGGGTTGTAATTAGTATGAATATCTGTGCCCAGTGATCTATAGCCTTTCTCCAATCTGAGTGACTCAAAAGCACCAGCTCCAGAACAAATCATGTTGAACTCTCTTGAAGTTTTTCGAAGTTCATCCCATAATGATAATCCATACTCAGTAGGTGTATATATTTCCCAGCCTAATTCACCTATATAAGATATTCTTACAGCAATACAGGGAATGTTACTGATAGAAATCTTTTTAATATGGAAAAATGGAAAACCTTCGTTAGATACATCATCGTCATCACACAGTTTTTCAAGAACAGATCTTGAATTTGGTCCCCATAAGCCGATACCTGCAAAAGCGGATGTCCAATCTATGATCTGAACACTTCCGTCATCAGGAGCATTTGCTCGAAGCCAACTTATATCAATCATTCCATTCCCAGCTCCTGCCAAGACCCAAAATTTATTTTCCTCAAGTCTACTAATAGTAAGATCACTCTTTATACCACCATATATATTAGAAATTACGCTATAAACAACTTTACCTTCGGCAACATCAATATTATTTGTGCAAACTTTCTGTAATAATTTTAGAGCACCTTTTCCACTTACTTCAATTTTCACAAATCCTGTAATATCAAACAGGGCACCCGTTTGTCTTGTTACAAGATGTTCAGCTGCTTGAATTGGTGACCAATATTTTGCAGCCCAGCCTGTCCTATTTGGAAAGTTTTTACCTTTCATTAATTCAGCATTTGACTCATACCATTGAGGTCTTTCCCAGCCCATAGTCTCAAAGAAATGTGCTTTTTGTCCCTCTAACCTTGCATAAAATGGACTTCTTCTTAGTGGTCTTGGCTGCTCCATTTGTTGAAGCGGGTGAATAATATCATATACCTCTTTATAATTCTGCTTACCTCTTGACCTTAGATATTTCCTAACATGATGATGTTGATGAAAACGATTGATATCTCCTTGACGAACATCAAGTTCAGGTTCACCATTCACTATCCACTCTGCCATAGCTTTTCCAACACCACCCGCATGTGTTATCCATACAGCATTAGCGGTCCACAAACCTTTTACACTTGTCTCGCCCATTAAAGGGTTACCATCTGTTGTAAATGAAAAAATTCCATTAATTTTTTTTGTAAGTTTTTTTTCTGAAAATCTTGGGAACAACCAATTCGACTCTTTATGTGCACCTTCAAAATCATCAGGTCTAAAGTCCACCAAAGAGGGCATTTCTTCAGCATCTTCAGGTTTCTTTAATTCTTCTGACTCTAAAATTCTTGGTTCATGTCGATAATTCCCAATAACATAAGTATCATTCCATTGTCTGAAATAGAGACTGTAATCTTGGTGACGCATCAATGCGTGCTCAACCAAAGCTTCTTTGTGATCAGCTTTAAATTCTTTCAATTCTTCAAACGGTTCTAACCACACCATTTGATGTTCGCAGGGAACTAGAGGCAATGATATGTTCGCAAGTCTTCCCATTTTTGGAGCCCAGATACCAGTTGAGACAAGTACAATATCGGCTTCATAATCACCCTTAGATGTTTGTACACCGCGAATTTGATTATTCTGAATTTTAAAACCATTAACTGCTGTGTCACCAAAGAATTCCCCTGCTTTTAAATCAGTCACATATTTTGCCATTGCCCTAACTGCTCTTACAGGTGCTGCTAAACCATCAGTTGGAACATAATATCCCCCGTGAATTTTTTCCGGATCAATATAGGGGCTCATTTTTAAAACTTCATCTGGAGTGATTATTTTTGCATCAGTTAATCCATAACTGTGAGCTATACCTAGTTTTCGATAAAGGTCTTGATGTCTTTCTTTTGTCTTCGATACTTCAATTCCTCCAACAGTATGAAAACAAGGTTTTCCCTCAAATGATAAGGATCTAAGTAAGTCAACTGTGTACTGTGCAAATTTACACATCATTCGTGAAGGATTAGTTTGAAACACACCTCCTGGTGCATGACTTGTAGAGCCTCCAGTTTCAAACAATGGCCCTTGATCGAGTATGACCATATCTTTCCAACCCAATTGAGCTAAATGATAGGCGGTGCTCGCTCCAACAATACCACTACCAACGATTATTATTCTTGATTTTCTTGCCATTTATACTTCTAAAAATACCTAATCAGTTCCAAAATTTGATGTCAATATGAAAAAAAACCTAATAGTTAACCGCGTCAATAAGACGATCCTCAAGATAGTCAGCAAATGATCGATTACAACTAAGTAACAATTTAAGATCAAGATTAAAAATAGAACAGTCTACTCTAGCTAATAATGTTTGTGCAGCAGTGGATTTTTTAAAGGATTTTTCTCTAAAGTCAAAATGCGTTAATTTATTTAATATATCAAAACTATTTTTACCCTGAATTTCAAAAAATACTTGTGAGTCAGAAATATTTGTCGCCAATATTAAGGGTGATTTATTTAAGTCAGCTAAGATTTTGTTGAGTTTTTTATTTTCAATTTCTTTTTCAAATATCAAATTCCATTGATCAAAAGACATTTTTGCTAAAGTATAATCATCATTTGAAATTATCCTTAAATTATCTGATGGTGGTAAAAGTTTTAAAGATTTATTTATGTGATTATTAAATTTTGAGTCACCAGATCCTCTTAACAGAATCTGTTGAATAACTTTTTTTTTTATTTCTATACCATCAGATCGGATTACTTCAGTCATGAAACTAACCTTTTATTATCTTCATCATAAAAAACTGGTTTAACTATATCCACACCAGTTGCACCCATACTTGATGTAGAAGCGTAAGCTTTTGTTCCAATCATAGAGTGGCCATTTTTGATAACAGCTAATGCAAAATCATGACCTAATGTAGAACTATAATAACAAGATGTAATATGACCAAGCATTGGGACAGGAGACTTAATTTCTTTATCAAGAATGATATGTTGTCCTTCCTCTAGTTTATCGGCTTTATTCGAGGGAATGATACCAACAAGTTGTTTCCTATCTTCTCTTATAGTATCAGACCGAGTAAGTGATCTTTTACCTAAAAAATCTTTTTTTGATTTACCAATCATCCAGCTAAGTCCTAAATCTATTGGCGTTATAGAACCATCTGTGTCTTGACCAACAATAATGTAACCCTTTTCTGCCCTTAAAAGATGCATTGCCTCCGTGCCGTAGGGAGCAAGACCAAATTCTTTTCCAACACTTTGAATGTTATCCCAAATTTTAGGCGCACTATTTGACGGAATATATATTTCGTAACCTAACTCCCCAGTAAAGCTTGCTCTTAGAATTCGTATTGGAACACCGTTAAATTCATGAAATTGGAAAGTCATAAATGGAAACTTCTCATTGCTAAAATTGATATTTGGAAAGGCTTTTTTCATAATTTCTCTAGTTTTTGGTCCACTAATGTTGAAAGTTGCATATTGCTCTGTAATCGAGTTCATAAAAACTTTTAAATTTGGCCACTCGGTCTGAGCATACTCCTCCATGCAACCTAAAACAGTAGCAGCACCTCCAGTAGTTGTAGTGGCAATAAAATGCTGATCAGAAATTTTACAAATTATGCCGTCATCTTTTACCATTCCATCTTCCCCCAACATAAGAGCATATCTTGCAGAACCTTGTTTCATCTTAGTAAAACTGTTTGTGTAAATTAAATTCATAAATTCCAATGCATCCTCACCTTTGATCTCAATTTTTCCTAATGTGCTACCATCTAAAATACCTGCGTTTTCTCTTACATTTTTGCTCTCTCGTTGAACAGCATCATGCATCGACTCATCTTTATTAATTTGAAAATACCATGGCCTTTTCCATTGCCCGACATCCTCAAAAATTGCACCATTTTTTAAGTGCCAACTATGTATTGGTGATTTTCTCTTCGGGTCATAAAACTCATAGCAATTTCTGCCAGCTATTGCAGAAAAACTTAAAGGAGCATAGGGTGGTCGATAAATAGTTGTGCCAACTTCATTTACTTTTTTATCCAAAAGATCAGAAACTATTCCCAGTGCGTTAATACTACTAATTTTACCTTGATCAGTTCCCATGCTATTTGTTGTATATCTTTTTAAATGTTCAATTCTATCAAAACCCTCTGTTATTGCTTGACGGATATCTTTAGTTGTTACATCATTTTGTAAGTCAATAAATGATTTAGCCCATAATGATTTCTTTTGCGGAGAGACCTCCCACAATTTTTCAATGTTATACTTAGTGTCTGTATTTAATTCGAGTTTTACGTCTAATTTTTTGACTTTAAAAGTTTTCAATTTTTCATTTATATCAGAATTTAAATTATCAAAATTAAATTGTCCTGAAGCAGATCCAAGAGTTATGGTAGGTTGAAAAGGTTTTGATGGCTTGTAAGTTAAATCTTTCTCATCCCAATCTAATAAACCTTTTGATTGAGTAAACAAGTGAACATCTGGATTTATTCCGCCTGACAAACATAAGCAGTCACATTTAATTTCATTTAAAGCACCAGAACTATCCTCAACAAGAATTTTTTCAATTTTTTTATTTCCAAATGCTCCTTTAATTTGTGAATTTGTGTAGAGAGGAACATCATTTTTTCTTATCAAGTCAAACAAATTTGGCTCAATTTCTTCCCCTGATCGTGAGTCGATATATGCTTTTGGTTTTAAACCAGCTTTTATAAGACTATAAACTAAGCTGTTTGAATTCGAATTATTACTGAAAATAACAGGTTCTTTAGAAGGTGCTAGTCCATATCGGCACATATATTTTTCAAAGGAAGAGCTTAGCATTATGCCTGGGAGATCGTTATTTTGAAAAGATAAAAATCTCTCAATGTGTCCATTGCATAATATTGTGTGACCTGTACGTATCTTATGTAAAGTGCTATTAACTTTTCCTTCTATCGGTTTAGAGCCAACAAATCTATCTTCAATGGCTATAAGATGATTTATGTAATTATAAGTTGTAACAAGTGTATTTTTTAAAATCTTTATATTCTTAGAGTCTTCTATTTCTTGTATAGTTTCTTTTAACCAATCTTTAGGCTCTTTGTTATCAATTAATGATATTTTGCTTGAATTATTTATAATGCCACCAAGTTGTCCTTCAAAGTCAATTAACAACACATCATAATTTGAGTTGATGAAAGATTTAGCTGCGAGAAGTCCATTTAATCCTCCCCCTATAATTGTAACATCGACGTTATGATGGATATGATTACTTATGCCTTTGAAATCTTTGGGAGGTTTACCTAATCCAGCTGCTCTTCTAATAAGTGGTTCATATAAATTTTTCCAAAATTTCTTATGTGGCCCCATGAATGTTTTATAGTAAAAACCAGCAGTAAAAATTGGAGAAAATAAGTTATTGATACTTCCAAAATCGTTTTCAAGAGAAGGCCATCTGTTTTGACTTTCAATTTCCATCCCTTCATAAATTTTTTTTATAGTTGCTCTTGTGTTTGGTTCGGAATATTCACTAATTATTTGGACTAGAGCATTTGGTTCTTCTATACCACAGGTATAAATTCCTCTTGGCCTATGGTATTTAAAACTTCTTCCTACAAGGTTAATATTATTTCTTAATAGAGCTGAGGCTATAGTATCGCCTTTGTAGCCAAAATATTTGACCCCATCAAACTTAAAGCTAATTTTTTGATGAAACTGAATAAATTGATTATCTTTTAAATTTATAGATTTCATTTTTCAACCGTAAAATTACCCGAACCAACTTCTGGTTCACCAGAGGGCGTTTTAACAACACTTTTAAAATTATTTAAATTTGGTTTTTTTTCATCGAGCTTGTAGGTCACCAAAATTTCATCAGTAGATGTATCTCTTACACAATTAAACCATTTGCGACAACCATGTGTGTGTACCCAGCGCTCATAAAACAAACCTTTCGGATTTGCTCTTATAAAGACATATTCTCCCCACTCTCGATCACCAATTTCTTTTGATCCATCGGGTCTTTTTACATGCGCCTCTCCTCCATTTGAAAATTCCGATTGATCTCTCGGGCCGCAATAAGGGCAATTAATTATGAGCATATTTATTAATGTGCTACGGCTGCAGCACCGTGTTCGTCGACTAATCTTCCACTTGCAAATCTATCAAGATTAAAAGCACTATTAATTTGATGAGGTTCATTTTTTGCAATGGTATGTGCAAAAACATTTGCACTTCCAGGTGTAGCTTTAAAACCACCTGTGCCCCAGCCACAATTAAAAAATAAACCCTCAATGTCACATTTACTAATAATAGGACTAGCATCTGGGCAGATGTCAACAATACCTCCCCATTGACGAAGCATTTTCATTTTGCCAAATACTGGATAAAGCTCGACCATAGCTCGAATAGTATCTTCAATAATGTTAAAACCACCTCTTTGAGTGAAAGAATTATAACTATCGGTTCCTGCTCCAATAACTAATTCACCTTTATCAGATTGACTGACATAAGCATGAACTGCAGAGGACATTACCACTGTATCAATAATAGGTTTGATTGGTTCAGAAACAAGTGCCTGAAGTGGCTTACTTTGTAAAGGTAATCTGATACCTGCACTTTCTGCTAAAACACCAGTATGACCTGAAGCAACAACTCCAATTTTATTTGCCCTTAGAAAACCCTTGGAAGTTTCGACACCTTCTATTGTTCCATTTTTAGTCCTTATTTGATGTGCCTCACAATTTTGAATTATATCAACTCCCATCTCATCAGCGCGCATTGCAAAACCCCATGCTATAGCATCATGTCTTGCTACACCACCGCGAGGTTGGTAAGATGCACCTAGCACTGGATATCGAAGATTGTCAGTATTCATTATAGGAACCTTTTTTTGAATTTCTTCTTTAGATAACCAAAATGAATCAATACCATTTAAATTATTTGCACTCACTCTTCTTTTAATTTCTTTTATATCATGTTCGTTATGGGCTAAATTCATAACCCCTCTTTGACTAAACATTACATTGTAATTTAATTCGCTTGATAGGTTTTCCCATAACTTTAAAGAGTGTTCGTACAAATGAGCACTATCATCCCATAAATAATTTGATCTAATGATAGTGGTGTTTCTACCTGTGTTACCTCCACCAAGCCAACCTTTTTCTATTACGGCAATATTTTTTAATCCATGTTCCTTTGCTAAGTAATATGCAGTTCCTAGTCCATGACCCCCACCACCAATTATTATGACATCATAAAACTCTCTAGGTTCGGGGCTTCTCCACATTTTTGGCCACTCTTTATGGCCAGATAGTGCATTTTTAGCAAGGCTAAATATTGAATATTTTTTCTTCACATCAGCAAATTAGCAAAAAATAAAATAATCAGCTAGTTATTTTCAGGGGCGAATTGTCATTAATTTTTTTAAAAATTTTAGGGAACTTCCATTGCAAATCGCAGTCTACATTTGGGGCTTGAGCTGAACTATTTAAGTCGTTTTCACAAATAGTTCTAATTTCAAAGCTTATCCTTGTATTTTCAGACTTTTCTTTTGATGAGCTATGTAAGTGGGCACCTGAAAAACATAAAATTTCTCCTGGTTTTATAGTTACTGGTATTTTCTTAATATTGCTGGGCAAGTCCTCTTTTAATTGTGGAGCAGAGGGATAGGAAAAATCACCTTTTTTTCTATTGGTTAAATAAATGTTTAAGTCCCAAGTCGAAGTATTATTTTTAACTGGAACATCAAAATAATCTGGATAAAAAATCATAGTATTTTTTTCCTCTACATTGCTTACTGGTGCCCACCAATTAATTTGTTGATACAAATTTGTGCCCCAAGTATCACGATGAATATTTATTCTAGATGCTTCTCTATAAGGTAAGTTATTTTCTGCTGGTGCTACCCTTACCACAAATCGATCCCAAAAAGTTCCACCTTTATTATATCCAATTTCATATAAAAAGTTTGAAAATAGTTTTCTGAAATCCTCATGGTTTTTTAATTTTGATACAATATCCTTACTTATATCCTCAGAATTTTTTAAATAATGTATTTTTTCTATTTCACCATCATAAATATTTTGTATTTTATTTTTAATTTGGGTTATTAAATCATTTGTATTTTTTGATTTTTGAAATACAAAAACTTTTCCACTAAAAATATCTTTTTTAAATTCTTGAAGATTTGAAATTTTTTCTATTGGTATAAACATTCACTCTATATCACCAACATATACCCCAAGTGCTAAAGCAGTTTCAATTAGAGGATCGGATCTATCTACAACTTTATAAGTAGAAATTCCTTCACTAATTGGAACATCAACAACTTTCCTATCTCTCCAGGCAACCATTCTTCCATATTTTCCTTTTGCTATTAAATCAACAGCATAAACTCCAAAAGCACTAGCTAAAATTCTATCACGTGGAGTAGGAGGCGCACCTCGTTGAACATGCCCCAAAGAAGTGACCCTACACTCTATATCAGTACTTTTCATTATTTCCTCTGAAAGATAATTACCTATTCCGCCTAATCTTTTTTGACCATCAGCGTATTCAACAGTATAACTTTTTCCGTTTTCTGTTTTTACTGCCTCTGCTACCACAATCAGCGAATGAACTATTCCTCTATTTTTCATTTCAGTGAGTTTATTGACTATTCCTTTGATAGAGTAATCTAATTCAGGAATTAGGATTACATCTGCTCCACCTGCAATGCCTGCGTTAATAGCTATGTGTCCTGCGTCTCTACCCATTACTTCTAAAATCATCGTTCTTTGATGACTTGCAGCAGTTGTTTGTAAGTTATCTAGTGCTTGGGTAGCAACATTTACAGCTGTATTAAACCCTATGGAGCTTTCAGTGGCTCCCACATCATTGTCAATTGTTTTAGGTATGGCTACAATATTTAAGTCACCTCTTTTTGCAATTTCAGTTAATATCGACATGCTTCCATCTCCGCCTATAACAATAAGCCCATCAAGACCTAATTCTTTGTAACCATCAATAATGTCTTGGGATCTATCTTTGTATTTACCATCTGGCATGGGAAATTTAAAAGGATTACCTTTACTTGTTGTTCCCAAAAATGTCCCACCTTGTCTTAGAAGAGAACCGCTAAAAGTTTGATAGTCTAATGGAACATAAGCAACTGGTCTTTGCATTAACCCAACAGTGCCATCACGAATACCCATAACTTCCATCTGATATGTATTTTTAGCTCTGAAAAATATCGATCTAACTGCCGCGTTTAAACCACCACAGTCTCCACCACTAGTAAGAATTCCAATTTTTTTCATTTAAAATTTATCTGAGTCCCACAACCACGCCGCCCCTCTTACACCGCTTGAGTCACCGTGAGTATTCCGTAAGATCTTATTTCTTATCTTATCACTAAATGTGTATTTAGGAAGTAATTTAGGTATATTGTCATAAAGTCTACCAACGTTTGACATACCTCCGCCAAAAACTATTACCTCAGGGTCAACAATACCTATCATTACAGATATTAATCTGGCAAAACGATCTTCATATAATTCAAATTCTTTTTTTGCTCTTTCATCTCCATTTGCTTCCAAAGCAACTATTTCTCTTGTTCTTAAACTGGTGCCATATTTCTCGTTAAATAATTTTGTAAAACCTATTCCTGATATAAATTGCTCAGCACATAAGGGTCTTTTGCAATTACCTACATTACATTGGACATTAGAATTAATTTCCTCCTCAGTAGGATAGGGTAATGGTTGATGTCCCCAATCTCCTGCAATTTGGTTAACACCCTCAATGACTTTCTTTTCATAAACAAATGATCCACCGAAACCAGATCCAATAATTACACCCCAAACTGATTTATAATTTGCCCCAGAGCCATCGATAGCTTCAGATAATGCAAAACAGTTAGCATCATTCATGATTCGAATTTCTCTATTTAAACTTTTTTCTAAGTCTTTATGAAATGGTTTGTCATTAATCCATATACAATTAGCATTATTTACTAAGCCAGTTTCATATGAAGAAAATCCCGGTATGCAAACTCCTACAGAATTTTGTTGATCTGTAAATTTATCAAATTCTGAAACTAAAGATTTTACGGTATTTAAACCACTTTCGTAATTTTTTTCATAAGTAGATCTTTTTCTCAGAATTTCTTTACCATTTGGGTCTATTAAAATACCCTCAATTTTGGTACCACCGTAATCAATGCCTATTTTAAAATCACTCATTTTTAAATAGATACCATAAGTTATAAAATATATGTATGAAATCTTTTAAATATATGTATGGATTGTAGTCAAATAGGTTTAAATTTTTTTTATGAAAAAAAGAATTATTAATTGGGGCATATTAAGCACTGCTAAAATTGGTTGGGAGCATGTAATACCTGCAATAAAAAAATCTAAAAATAGTCAGGTTATAGCGCTCGCTAGTAGAAATTTATTCAGAGCAACGGCTTTAACAAAAAAATTTAAAATACCAAAAAGCTATGGTTCTTATAAAGAGTTATATGAAGATAAAGATATAGATGTAATTTATAACCCTCTTCCTAACCACTTACATATAAAATCAAGTATTGAGGCCTGTAAAAATAAAAAAAATCTGCTATTAGAGAAACCATTATCTTTAAAATCAAAAGATATAGATCCATTAATTAAAATTGCCTCACAAAATAAAGTTATTGTTAAAGAAGCATTTATGGTCAGGCATCATCCTCAATGGCGATGGGTTAAAGAATATATAAAATCAGGCAAGATCGGTTCGATATCAAGTATATCAACAGTGTTTTCATACAATAATAAAAATCCAAAAAATATCAGAAATATCAAAAAATTTGGTGGAGGGGCCATCTATGACATTGGATGTTATCCGACTGTCATATCAAGATTTCTATTAGATAAAGAACCAAAAAGAGTTATTGCAACTTCTAAAAATGATAAAAAATTTAAAACAGATATTTTATCATCCGCATTGTTAGATTTTGGAGATATTTTCTCAACCTTTACAGTTGCTACACAAAGCACATATTCACAACAAGTAGTGATTCTTGGTACAAAAAAAACAGTTGTTATTGAAAATCCTTTCAATGCAATTGCGAATAAACCAACTACAGTTGTTATCTACAATGGAAAATCAATTTATCGAAGAGAAAATACAATAAAAGTATTTCCAGCGACTGATCAATATGAGCATCAAGTTACAAAATTTTCTAATGAGTTAATTTATAAAACTAAAATAGATTATGGATTATTAGATGCAAAAAAAAATATGAAAGTATTAGATGCAATTTTTATGTCTATAAAGAAAAAAAAGTGGATTAAAATTTAATTTATTAGTGAGATAATAAAAAATTTGAATTAATCAATGGGCACTAGAAGGAGCCCATATATTTATATCACCCTCTTTTGCAGCTTTATTTATTTCTTTTATTTCTTTTTTTGTAAATTTTAAATTATCAAGTGTAGCTAAGTTTTCTTTGAGCTGTTTTACGGTTCTAGCTCCAATTAAAGCAGAAGTTATTGCACGATTATTTAATACCCATGCTATAGCCATTTGGGATAGAGATTGATTTCTTCTTTTCGCAATTTTATTGAGTTCATTAATAATTTTAGTATTTTTTTTCGTTATTAAATTTTTGCTGAAAGAGCTATTTTCATTAACCCTTGAAACTTTGGGAATCCCTTTCAAATATTTATTAGATAAAAAACCTTGGGCTAGTGGAGAAAAGGCGATACAACCAACCCCTTTTTTTATGAGAGTTTTTGTTAAATCTTTTTCAATCCATCTATTGATTAATGAATAAGAAGGTTGATGTATTAATAATTTGATACCTTTGCTCTTTAAAATTGAAATCATTTTATTTGTCTTATTGGAGGAGTAAGAAGAGACACCAATATACAGGGCCTTACCAGCTTTATAGATACTTTCTAAAGCATCAGCTGTTTCCTCAAGAGGTGTATTTGGATCAAAACGATGAGAATAAAATATATCTACATAATCTAGTTTCATCCTCTTTAAACTTTGATCGCAACTAGCAATTACATGTTTTTTTGAACCCCATTCGCCATATGGTCCATCCCACATATCGTAACCTGCTTTTGACGATATAATTAACTCATCACGGTATTTTCCAAGATCACTTTTCATGACTTTTCCAAAATTAGACTCAGCACTGCCATAAGGTGGTCCGTAATTATTTGCTAAATCAAAATGAGTAATTCCTGCATCAAAAGACTCAAAAAGAATTTTTTTAGACTCTGAAGCCATTCCATTGCCACCAAAGTTATGCCATAACCCTATTGACAAAACAGGTAGTTTTAAACCACTATCACCACAGTTTCTATAATGCATTTTTTGATAGCGATTTTTGTCTGAAATATATGGCATTTTTAAAGTAATTCCTCTTTGTATGGCATTGAATTTGCTGCTCCCTCCCTTGTAACAGAAACACCTGCCACAAGATTAGCAAACTCAATAGCCTCTTTGTAGTTTTTATTTTGTGAGATTGCCACACTTAGAGCCCCATTAAAAGCATCTCCCGCTCCTGTTGTGTCGACTACTGGTTTTTTTAGATTTGAAGCAGGTACTATAAACTCCTCTTTATTGTTTTTAAAATAACAACCATTTTCTCCAAGTGTAATAATTATATTCTTTATCCCTTTGTCTAAAAAAAAATTTCCTGCTTTTTTACAGTCTTCCTCATTTTTAATTGATTGACCGTAATAAAAACTTGCTTCCGTTTCATTGGGGGTAAAAAAATCAAAATATTGAAAGTTATCATTAGTTATTTCACTGGCGGGTGCTGGATTTAGAATTGTTGTACAATTAAAATTTTTCGCTTTTTTTAGAGCATAGAGTGTTACCTCTTTTGGTGTCTCTAACTGAGTTAAAAAAACATCAGAAGACTCAATCATATTTAACTTTGAGTCGATTAACTTTTCATCAATTGTACCAGCAGCTCCTGGAACAACATTTATTGCATTTTGCCCAGTTTTTTCATTAATCAATATACCTGCAGCCCCAGTTGATTCATTTTCAGAGATAACCAAACCATCATAATTTATTTTATCTCTTTCGTATAAAGAGATTGCAAGATCGGCATAGCTATCTTTACCTACTTTACTTATAAATGATACATTACCTCCAGCTCTTGCTGCTGCTATTGCTTGGTTAGACCCTTTACCACCTGGTCCGATGATGTATTTTTTTCCTAATATGGTTTGACCAGGTATTGGAATATCATTTGCAAAAAAACATAGATCTGCAACGAATATCCCAAATACACAAATACTCACTTATCTAGTACCCAAACAGTACCATCAGGTTTAACAACTCCTTTAGTTAAGATAAAGCATCCAAATGGTCTAGTTTCGTTTGTTGTTATTATGGCAAATGCCTTTTTGGCTTCATCATAAAATTTAAACCTTTCAATGGATGAAATTTTCCAATGCTCTCCTGAGATTTTCTTAGTTATGTCAATTATTTCTTGATGAACTTCATTTAATTGATCTGGATTTCCATCAATTTCCATCCTTTGAATAGGAGAGTCGACAAAGCTATCTAGAGGAAATACGGAGAGTATAGCCTCGGCAGCTCTTGCAGCATTTACACCATCAATACGATGAACTCTGGAGTTCATCGAATAGGCGGGAAAATTTGAGTCACATAAAATTAATTTATCTCCATGTCCCATCGCTCTTAAAGTATGCAAAACCTCTGGACTAAGAATAGGATCAATTTTAATAAGCATATTACATAGAACTAAATTAATTCGTTAAATTCAACTTAATTAATTAATCTTTACTGGTTTGGATCTTAGTTTTCTAACAGTCTCTAGCTCTGCTTTTCTACATAACTTTGGAGGTAGACCTTGATTTATAAGTTTTAAATCTTCAAACACTATTTCGCCCATTTCATAAAACACAGACTCTAGAGCTCCCGCTCTGTGTGCTGAGAAAAGAATATTTTTAGATTTACGTATGGGATCATTTTTTTTTACTGGCTCCTCAGGAAATACATCTGTTGCAACTTTTATTTTTCTTTTTTTTGAAATTTTTAGTAGGTCTTTAAAATTCACTACATTAGCCCTACTTAGAATTAGTAAACAAGAATTTTGTTTCATCAGATTTAGTAGCTTTTTATCAATCATATGTTTGTTTTTTGTTGTGATAGAACTAAGAATATATATCACATCTGATTTTTTAAATATTTCACTAAGAGAATTAATTTTACAATTATTATCCTCAAGCAACTTGCTTGGAAGCCAAGGGTCGTATGCAAGAAAATTATTTGTGAAAGGCTCTAACAAGGGTTTTAACTTTTTAGCCAGATCTCCAAAACCAATAAAACTGACAGTGTTATTCTGCAATAAACTAGAATTCATATTACTTTCCAATCCATATTTTTCTTTATTATTAATGAAATCTATATGTGATTGATGAATTTCCCTTTTGAGAGATAAAGTAAAACCAACTGCAATTTCAGCAACTGTTTGAGCAAAAACAGGAGCAGTGGAGAGAACATAGATACCATTTCTAAAACAATACTCATAATCCATATTGTCCATGAAGTTGCTCTCAACATTGAATATAGCTTTAAGTTTTGCTGCCTTTTTTAAAATTGAATTTGGAAGGTCAGGTTGTCCAATTATAAAATCTGCTTTTGATATATTGTTTTGATAAAAATTTTTTTTATTTTTTATTGGAGCGTTAATAAGTTTGAAATTTTTTTTTAAATAAACAAGCTTATCTTTAGAGAAAATAAGATCCATTTGTCTAGGAAAAGGATCAACAATTATTGTTTTCATTACTTGATTATATCAATTATTTATTTTTTTGATAATCTAAGTTGAAATGAAAAGATCTGAAATAAATGCTGCAATATCTGAAGCTAAAGATATGATCGATAGATATTCGTGGGTTCTACCTAAATGGGGCTATTGGTCTAAAGAAGAGCACAACAATAATCCTAACCTAAAAAATTATTTAAAAAATCATCAAATGGGCTGGGATGTTACTGATTTTGGTAAAGGCGAATTTGAAAAAAAAGGTATCACCTTGTTTTGTATAAGGAATGGAATACAGGGTAATAATGATGACAAACCCTATGCAGAAAAGTTATTGTTTATGAGAGAAGGTCAAGAAATTCCTTTTCATAGCCATAAGGTAAAACTAGAAGATATAATTAATCGGGGAGGCGGGGAATTAGTAATTGAATTTTTAGAAGTCGACTCAAATCAAATTGAATTAAACTCTAAAATTGATGTTCTTGTTGATGGTGAAATAGTTTCCGTTGCACCAAGAGAACCCTTAATTTTAAAAAGAGGTCAGAGCGTTACAGTTGAAAGAAACATATATCATAAATTTTACTCAGCTGAGGGTTCAGGAATGGTTATGGCAGGAGAGGTTTCTCAAGTCAACGATGATAATAAAGATAACTATTTTTTAGAAAGTGTGGGAAGGTTTACTGAAGTTGAAGAAGATGAAGAGATTTTACACCCATTATGGAATGAAATTTAAATTCAATGAAAAAAGGAATAATTGCTTCAGGTATTTGGTGTGTAGACATATCTTACAAAATTAAAAATTGGCCATCTGAAGGAAAAACATCAATAGTAGAAAGAAAAATAGATGGTGTTGGTGGAGGGCCTTCAAATGTTTTAACAAATTTAGAATATTTAGGTTTTAAGTACCCCAAAATAGCTCTTGGGTGCATAGGTAAAGACAAAGAAGCAGATATAATTAAAAAACATAATAAAAAAAATAATATCATTTCAAAATATTTAACTGTTCTAAAAAAAATTAAAACATCCTATACCTTAATAATGTCTAAAGGCGGAGGTGAGAGAACTTTTTTTCATTATCCAGGAGCAAATGAAAAATTAAGTTATCGAAATATAAAACTATCAAACATAAAAAATTATAAACCAAAAATTTTCTATGTAGGATATTTGACCTTTCTAGGTGAATTAGATGAATTAGACAATAATAATAAAACTAAGTTGTGCTCAGTGTTAAAAAAAACAAAAAAAATGGGAATGTTGAATTGTTTAGATCTTGCCTCGTATGATCATAAAAACTATAAAAAAATTATTAAAAGTGCAGCAAAATATTGTGACTATCTCTTCTTAAATGAAATAGAAGCTGAGCTAGCTACAGGTTTCAAAATAATTTCTAAAAATAAATTTAATAGAAAAAATGCTGAGTCTGCAGCTAATTATCTTTTAGATTGTGGGGTAAATAAAGCTGTTGTTTTACATTCACCTCAATTTACTTTATGGAAAGATAAGAATGAACTATCTCACTGGCATAAATCAAAATTATTAAAAAATACTCAGATTATTAGTAAGGTGGGTGCTGGTGATGCATTTTGTGCTGCTTGCTTGTATGGAATACATGAAGACTGGGATATAGAAAAAATTTTAAAAAAGGCCCATTCAGCTGCGAGTTCGATTCTTAAAACGGAATTCTCAAGTGGCAATATCCCTAATATTAAATATCTATAGCTATAGTTTTAGAACTTTTTCGGTGATCATTAAATCTTTGTCCAAAGATCTATCTGGTTTAATTTTCTTTTTTTTAAGCTGGTCGTGATAAAACTTTACACCTTCAGTAGAGGTCATTCCATTCACAACATCTCTCATAGTTTTAACAATCAACTGCTGATCTTCTGCTAAATTGATTTTTCTACCAAATAATGCAACTTTTGCCCCATATTTACAGGATTTAGAGATAAGTTCAAAACAGTCTCTTGTTGTTCCTTTGCCACCACCTAGTATCCCAACTATAAGATTTTTTGGGTCATAACCCGCTAACTCCTCCATTGCTTTAGGACCGTTGTAAGCAATTTTTAAAAATAGTGGTCTTTCACTTTTCAACTGCCCAGCGAGTGTCTTAAGGATACAATCATTTACATACTCTCCTAATTGAAGTTGGTTTAAACCAGTTTTTGTTTGTGGATTAAAAACCTCTAAAAAATAATTGAAATTATTTTTTTCAGCTTCTTCTCTAAAATCCCTATAAGAATTTAACATCTCAAGATCGTGATTTAAGCTTTTAGAAAACGTAATTGAAAATAAACCAAGATTTGCATATTTTTTAACATTTTTTAAATTAGCAGTTCGAAAAGGTGTAGCCATTTCTTTTTTATAATTTCCATGTCTGATACCCCAAATATCAGATGTATCATTCATTCTAACAGCTGGTGTTACTGGTGAATTTTTAAAAATCCCTTTTTTAAATAACTCCTCAGCATTGGATGCAGACATAAGCATAATATCTACAAGTTTTGATTTAGTCATAGACTCCATCAAATCTAAATAATCTTTTAAGTTTTTATATTGATTTAAAATTAAACCATTTTTATTTCTTTTATTTCCAGGTGCAGGTATTCCGCCGCCCATATCTGCATCTTTAGCATCAGCAATAATAAAATCTTTTGGAGAAAAATTATAATTTCTAATTCTCTGTAGTTTTAAATCAAGTGACTTTTTCATAAATTGAAGCTTATCATTATTATATTTACGGTATAAATAGAAAAATTAATTTAAGATTATATAATAATTACATGTATTTAGGAATAGACTTAGGGACCTCTTCAATGAAATGTCTTATTATTGGGGATGACCAAGAGATAATACATAGTGTTTCGAGTAAAAATATATCATTATCAAATCCAAAAAGTGGTTGGTCTGAACAAGATCCCTCTTCATGGATTAAAGCATTGGAACAATGCCTCGAACAATTAAAAGAAAAAGTAAAATTAAACGAGATTAAATCAATTTCATTTTCAGGTCACATGCATGGCGCAACATGTATTGACAAAGATCATGAAGTAATAAGACCTTGTATTTTGTGGAATGACACAAGAAGTCATCAGGAGTGCAATGATATTATGAATGATAAATCAGTCATGGATATTGCTGGAAATATTGCTATGCCAGGATTTACTGCACCAAAAGTATTATGGCTAAAAAACAATGAATTTGAAAATTTTGAATTAATTCATAAAGTTTTACTGCCCAAAGATTATTTAAGGTTTTATTTAACTGGTGAGTTTTTTAGCGATCTGTCTGATGCTTCTGGAACTTATTGGCTAGATATCGAAAAGAGAAATTGGTCAAATAAATTACTTGAAGCAAGTTTTATGAATATCTCACAAATGCCAAATATTTGTGAAGGGACTGATCAAACCGGGGTTATAAAGAAAGATATCGCAGAAAAATATGACCTGAATATTAATTGTAAAGTTTTTGGTGGAGCAGGAGATAACGCTGCTGCTGCCGTTGGTCTAGGTTTATATGAAGAGGGTGATGCATCTATTTCTCTTGGCACATCAGGTGTTATTTTTGGTTCTACAAAAAGATTTTTAAAAAATTATGATGATGCTATTCACTCATTTTGTCATTGCCTACCAAAAACATGGCATTTAATGTCAGTTATGCTCTCTTGCACTTCTAATATCAATTGGTTTATTAATACTTTTAATTCATCATTAAAAGAAATTACTGATCAATTAAAAAATTCGATGCTTTCTGAAAATTTAATAAACAACTCCCCATACTATTTACCTTATTTGACTGGAGAGAGAACACCAATTAACGACCCGCACGTTAGAGCAAGTTTTCATAATATGGGTATTGAAACAGATAGATCTTTATTAGTTTATAGTTTGATAGAGGGAATATCATTTGGACTCAATGATAATTACCAAGCACTCTCTAAAACAGGAATAAAGCTCGATAATTTATTTGTAATAGGTGGTGGTTCAAACAATGAATATTGGATAAAACTTTTAGCCTCAATACTAGATAGAGATTTAGCAGTAACTGAAGCATCAGATGCAATGGCAGCATATGGAGCTGCAAGATTAGCTTTTTTAGGTTTTAATGATTTAGATCACAGTGAAGTTTTAAAACCACCGACTGTAAAAAAAAATATTGAAAAGGACTCAAATCTAAATTCAATTCTTAAAGATCGATTTAATGATTGGAAAAAATATTATATTAACTAGTTTTTTTAAATTATGTCAGATTTAAATTATAACGAATTATTAATTAAACTTCTTGATAATCTCAAAAATGATTTAAAAAATCGCTATTTTATTGCTCTATCTGGCCCACCTGCCTCTGGAAAAAGTACAATATCTGAAAAATTAGTGAAGGATCTCACTCTGAAAGGACACAACTCTAGTATACTTCAAATGGATGGTTTCCATTATGATGACCAAATTTTAAAGCAAAAGAGTCTTCTTTTAAAAAAAGGTGCTCCAGAGACATTTGATGTTATGGGTTTTTTAAATTTTTTATTTCGATTACAAAATGAAAATGAAGTAGCTATACCCATTTTTGATCGTTCTCTTGAATTGTCAAGATCTTCAGCTGTGATTATTTCTAAAGAAACCAGAGTTGTTATTGTAGAGGGTAATTATATTTTATTAAAGACACATCCTTGGAGGGAATTACATAAATTTTTCAATTCAACTATAATGATCAACACTAAACATGAAATTTTAGAAAAAAGACTTATAGAAAGGTGGAGAAGTTTCAACATACCAGAAGAAGAGATTAAACAAAAAGTTTTTGAAAACGATTTACCAAATGGTGTGAATGTTTATAAAAATAGTATTCTAGCTGACTTTAAATTACTAAACTAAGAATTTGGCGGTTCTTTAGCACCAGTCATATATGCAACTGCATCAGACATTGAATTATCTTTAGGATTAATCACACAAAGTCTTTTGCCTAAACGGTGTATGTGTATTCTATCAGAAACTTCAAAGACATGAGGCATGTTATGAGAAATAAGAATAATTGGAATTCCCCTAGATTTTACTTCACCAATTAATTCCAAAACTCTTCTACTTTCTTTTACACCAAGTGCTGCAGTAGGTTCATCCATAATTATAACTTTTGTTCCGAACGCAGCAGCTCTAGCGACCGCAACACCTTGTCTTTGTCCACCTGATAGTGTTTCAACTTGTTGATTAATATTTTGAATAGTTAACAAACCCAACTCTGATAATTTTGTTCTAGCAAGTTCTTGCATACCTGATTGATCTAAAAATCTTAAGAACTTACCCATGAAGCCTTTTTTATGAATTTCTCTGCCTAAAAACATGTTATCAGCAATAGTTAGAGCAGGAGAGAGAGCTAGGTTCTGATAAACAGTTTCGATACCTGTTTTTCTAGCCTCAATTGGAGAACCGAAAGTAACTTTATTTCCGTCTAACAAAATTTCACCTGAGTCTGGCTGAACTGCTCCACAAAGAGCTTTAATTAATGTTGATTTTCCTGCACCATTATCACCAATGACTCCCAAAACTTCATCCTTATAAAGTTCTAAATCAGCATTATCTAAGGCCACAACTTTACCATACCTTTTATTAATTGCCTTTGCTTGTAATACAGGTTGCATTAATTTGATATCCTCCTTATCCACTGATCAAGCCCAACAGCCATAATTATTAAACATCCTAGGGCAAATCTTTGCCATAAAACATCTAAACCAGCAATAGATAGACCAGAACTAAAAACTCCCACGATCAGAGCACCGAACAAAGCACCAACTATAGAACCTCTTCCACCAAATAATGAAGTTCCTCCTATCACAACTGCAGTTATCGAGTCAAGGTTACCCTCGTAAAAACTAGTTGGCGAAACTGAACCAACTCTTCCAATAGAAACCCATGCACCTAAAGCTAGTATTACACCAGCGACAGTGTATACAGACAATAGCATTCTATCTGTTCTAATTCCTGATAGTTCAGCAGCATCTTTGTCATCACCAACTGCATAAACGTGCCTACCCCAAGCTGTTTTGTTGAGCACAAACCACAAAATTATAAATATTAAAATCATTAAAAATGATCCATAAGTAAATTGAGCACCATAGACCTTGACACTTTTTCCAAAGAAATGAAGTAAAGGTGCATTAGCTTCAATGTCTCTTGCTCTTATTGATTGTGAACCACTAAAAAATATTACTAGTGCAAAAAATACATTCCAAGTTCCTAAAGTTACTATGAAGGGTGGAAGACGAAATTTAGTTACTAACCATCCATTTATATATCCACATATAGCACCGCTAGCCATTCCAACCATTATTGCGAAAGAAGTAGGTAATCCCATCTGTACAGATAGCTTTCCCATAAATACTGAAGCAAGCACCATTATAGCTGCAACACTTAGATCAATTCCCGCAGTTAAGATAATTAAAGTTTGAGCTGCTGCTAAAATCCCAACAATTGTTACTTGTTGAATAATTAATGATAAATTAAAGGCAGAGAAAAACTTTCCTCCAGCTATAAGACCAAAAGCTGCAACACTTACAAAAAGGATAATAACTGGTACCATTGTCGGATTACCATGAAGAAAGTTTTGAATTTTTTTGAGAGTATTTGGTTTTTCTAGTTCAAAAGTATGATGATCTTGATCCTTGGAACCTATTTCATCTTGGAACTTTGGTTGATCTTGTAGATCCTTTGAAATATCACTCATGTTTGTGTCTTATTATTATATAGTTATATAGTAAAATAGGGCAGCAATAGCCACCCTATTTTAATGTTTAAATTATTAGGACTTTAGCCCCAACATCTATCCATACCCTCTTTTGTATCGATAGAAGGTACACCAGATGCAGGTTGATCTGTAACTAAGTTTACACCAGTATCAAAAAAGTCTAGACCTGGAGTATTTGCAGGCTTAGTTCCATTTTCAGCCCAAGCTTTAATAGCTTCAACACCAAGAGATGCCATTAGAAGTGGGTATTGTTGTGAAGTAGCACCAATAACACCATCTTTAACATCTTGAACTCCAGGGCAACCACCGTCAACAGAAACAATTAAAATTCCATCATCGGCTTTACCAGCAGCTTTAAGTGCCTCGTAAGCACCAGCTGCAGCAGGCTCGTTAAGTGTATAAACTACGTTAATGTCAGGATTTTTTTGAAGAAGTTTCTCCATTGCGTCTCTTCCACCTTCTTCATTACCATTTGTAGGCTCATTACCAACTATTCTTGGGTCATCTTCGTCTCCCCACCTAGTGATATCTTTAGTGTCAATACCAAAACCAGTTAAGAAACCTTGGTCTCTAAGAACGTCAACAGATGGTTGGCTAATGTTAAGATTTAACATAGCGATGATCGCTTTAGATGTATCTCCAAAAGAAGCAGCAGCCCACTCACCAATTAACTTACCAGCTTTGAAGTTATCAGTAGCAAAAGTTGAGTCTGCAGCTGTGATTGGCTCTAAAGGTGTATCAAGAGCAATCACCAATAATCCAGCATCTCTTGCCTGTTGAAGAGGTGTTGTAATAGCTTTTGTATCTGATGCAGCAATTAAAATACCACTAGCACCTGAAGCGATACAAGTTTCAACAGCTTTGACTTGAGTTTCGTGATCTCCATCAATTTTTCCAGCAAATGTTGAGAGTTTAATGCCAAGCTCATCAGCTTTAGCCTTAGCTCCCTCTTTCATTTTAACAAAAAAAGGATTGATATCCGTTTTTGTAATTAGACAAGCCTCAATAGCATGGCTTCCAGCTTTAGCGGGAACAGTTGCAAAAGTAAACGCAACAGCCATTAATGAAGCTAGAACTAGAGATAATTTTCTCATAGTTATTTCCTCCTATATATAGTCTTAAACACAATATCTCATTGACACCATAACTTGCTAGTTAAATTTTAAATTTTTACTCTTGATTTTTTTGGAAATGTTTATCTACAATATCTTTCCAAGATGCATATGACTGTTTGATAATGTTATTAGCATTTGGCTTAATGACTGACTTTTTTACTCTGAAATTCCTCAAATCCTCTAGATTTTTTATGTTATGAAAATACTGTATTCCAAAAAGAAGAGCTCCGTATGATGACATTTCCTCAAGCTCAGGGATACTTAAATCAATTTCTAACAAGTCACTAATGATTTGGAGGAAAAATTTATTTTTAACCATCCCTCCGTCGATGGATAGATTATTTAATTCCATATTTTGAGTTTTTTTCATGAATTCGAGATAAACAACCATTTGATAAGCCACTGACTCGAGACCTGCTCTGACTAAGTGATTAGTATTAGTTGAAGCACTAATTCCAAAGAAGGCTGCTCTGGCCTCAGAGTTCCAATACGGTGGGCCTAAACCAGAAAACGCAGGAATTAAATATACTCCATTGTTATCTTTTTCTTTTTTAGAAAATATCTCACTCTCTTCAACTGTCTTAATTAATCCTAAATTATTTTTTAACCAAGAAATTGTGCCTCCCGCATAGGAATTTAAACATTCAAGTGCATAGATATTTTTATTTTCATTAGTGAATGCAAGAGATGTAAGCGATTTTTCATCAATAAACATTTCATTACCAATGTTAGTTTGAATATTAAAACCTGTGCCAGTAGTTATTTTAGTATCTCCTTTATTGAAACAAAAATTTGCGAATAATGAAGCTTGAGCATCGCCAGCTACTCCAATGATAGGTATTATTTTATTAAAAATTTTATTAAAGTTGCTCTCTCCAAAAATATTTGAACTATTAATAACTTTTGGAAGTTTAATTTTTTTTATATCAAAAATATTTAATAATTCTTGATCCCATTCATTAGTTAAACAATTAAATAACAGGGTTCTTGATGCATTTGTTGTGTCCGAGACATATGACTCCATATTAGTAAGCCTATAAATTAAATACGTTTCAATTGTTCCAAATAGTATTTCTCCATTATCAATTTTTCTTCTTATTTCTTCTTTTTCATCATAAATCCATTTTAATTTACTACCTGAAAAAAAAGTATTTGGTTTTAACCCTGTCTTGTTAATAATCTTTGCTCGCTTTAAGTCATCGTTTAAAATTTTTTCACATATATTTTGACCTCTAGTACATTGCCATACAATAGCGTTATGTAAGGGTTTCCCATCTTTTTCTTTAAATAATGTAAAAGTTTCCCGCTGGTTTGTGATGCTGATAAATTTTGGATTTGGTAATATCTCTGAAGCTTTTTGAACTAATTCTAATAAATTCTGATAAATCTCCTCTAGGTCGTGTTCAATATAACCTTCCTGAGTAACAATTTGGGAGTGCTCTTTTTGAAATTTTTTTAATATTTCTAATTTTTCATCGAATACCAAAACTGTTGTAGATGAAGTGCTTGAGTCAACAGTGATATAACTCATTGGTTGAGTAAAGATTTAGATATTTCAGAAATTTTTTCTGGACTCATGTCATAATGATCTAATACATCAGCTTGAGAGCCATTGATCATATATTGATCAGGTATACCTAAAATTTTAAATTTTGTATTATATCCTGCTTGTGAAATAAGGCTTGCACAACACTCGCCAAGTCCACCATATATGCTATGTTCCTCGACTGAAATTAAACAGTTAGTTTTTTTAATTGATTTCATTAATGCATCCTCATCAAAAGGCTTCATGGTGTGCATACTAATGACTTCTGCATTTACTCCATCTTCTTTAAGTATCCTACTTGCTAAAAAAGCTCTTTGAACAGTTTCACCTGTTCCAATAATCGTTATATCATTTCCTTCACATATAATAGAAGCTTTACCTATCTCAAAATTAGAGCCTTTTTTATGAAGATTGATCATTGGTTTTTTTCCATACCTTATATATAGAGGTTTATTAAAAGATACAGCTTTTCTGATAACTTCAGATGCTTCAAAATTATCAGCCGGCGAGACAATGGTCAGGTTATTTATCGTTCGCAGTACTGCATAATCGTGTAAAGAATGATGAGTAGAGCCAAGTTGGCCATAACTTATTCCAGCACTTATTCCTACTAAAGTTACGGGTTGATCTGAGTAAGCCACATCATTTTTAATTTGTTCTAAAGATCTAGCTGTTAGAAAACTAGCAGGAGAAACGCCAAAGACAATTTTACCTCCAGCTGCAAGCCCAGAACACACACCAACTAAATTTTGTTCTGCAATACCAACCTCTATAATTTGATCTGGTAATTCTTTCCCAAAAGGTACAATCTTTCCTGATCCTCTCGAGTCACTTGTTACAACAATAAGATTACTATTTTTTTTACCTTCCTCTAAAAGAGTTTCTCCAAATATTTCTAAATTTGCTTTACCTGTAGTAATTTCATTCATAGGATTTTAATTGACTTTCTAGTTCTAAATTAGCTTTTTCAAATTCTTCTTTTGATGGAACTTTGTGATGCCAACTTATTTGATTTTCAATAAAGCTTACACCTGAACCTTTGACAGTATTTGCAATGATAACATTTGGTATGTTTGTTTTAAATGGTACTTCTTCTAAAGCACTTATTAACTCCTCGATATTATTTCCATCAACTTCCTTAACGTTAAAACCAAATGATAGAAATTTTTCATTCAAAGGTTCTATTGGATTAACATCCTCAGTTTTTCCAGTTATTTGAAGTTTATTTCTATCTACAATTACTACAAGATTATCAAGTTTGTACTTATGTGCAGTACTGCACGCTTCCCAAACAGAGCCTTCAGATAATTCTCCATCACCTAGAAGTGTATAAATCTTAAAATTTTCTTTATTAAGTTTTTGAGCTATAGCTAAACCAACAGCAACTGAAAGACCATGGCCAAGAGCTCCGGTATTGTGTTCAATGCCAGGTACTTTTTTTGTAGGATGCCCAATAAAATGAGAATTAAAATTATTTAAAGTATTAAGTTCTTCTCTTGTAAAAAATCCTTGGTCACACAAAACTGTATATAGAGCCTCAACTGAGTGCCCTTTACTTTGTATGTATCTATTTCTGTTTTTTGTGGCAAAATTTTTTGGGGTAATTTCTAAAAAATTATTATAGAGCACATTTAAAATATCAACACATGACAAGCTACCTCCGGTATGCCCAGCACCAGAATTATAAATAATTTCTAAAACTGTTTTTCTGTACTCAAGAGATTTTTTTTCTAAATAATCAGTATTCTTAGCCATTTTTTTTACCTTTATAATATTATAATGCATTCATTGCATATTAAAGCAATATCCATTAGTCTTAATGTATAAGGAGGAGGAATAAGATGAGAAAAACATTTCTTAAAATATTTACTCTATTTGCATTTGGTCTTTCTACGCTTATAAGTGGAAATGCCATTGCTCACGATAGTAAGGGATATACTATCGGTTTCGCAGCTGCGAACTTGCAAGCTGACTTTTTCAATTTTATCAAAGAGTCAGTTGAAGCAGAAACCAGTAGACTTGGACACAAGGCAATTGTTGTAGACTCTGGTGGAGATGACGCAAAACAAGTTAGTCAGATTGAAGATTTACTTGTAAAGCAAATCGACGCTTTAATACTAATCATATCCGGTAATACTGATGGTAACGCTCAAATTAGAAAAGCTAAGGAGGCTGGAATACCAGTTATAACAGTTGATAGAAATACAACTAACCCTCCTGGTGACTCTTTTATAGCTTCTGACAGTGAAGTTGCTGCATATGAAATGGGTATGTGGGTTGCAGAACAAACTGGTGGTAAGGGCATTGTTGGAGTTATTCAAGGACAGCTTGGATCTACTCCTGAAATTGCCAGAGACACTGGATTTGAGAATGCTATTGCTCAATTTCCAGACCTAAACACTGTTGAAAAACAAGCAAGTAAAATGTGGAGTAGAGACGAAGGTGTTTCTATTGCTCAAGACTTGTTAACTAGAAATCCTGAGATCACTGTCCTTTTTGGAAGATGTGATGCTCTTGCACAAGGTGCTGCTCAGGCAGCCAAGGCAATGGGTAGAGATGATATTCTAGTTGTTGGTTTTGATGGTGACAGAGCTGCTCTTCAAGATTTAAAAAATAACAATACTTTATTAGCAGCTACAATGACTCAACAAACATTAACTATAGGAAGAAATGCTGTAAGATTTGCTATTGATGCTATCGAAGGCAGATATATTCCAAGTGAAATGTTGTACGGATCTACATTAACAACACCTGAAAACGTAGATCAGTTCATTGGCGATGGTCATCCATAATTAAATTTATAAAATAATTTTTATATAAGTTATTTTAATGAGCGATCATCTCGGGCTTGAAGTCAAAAAAGTCTCAAAAAGCTATGGCACAGCCAAAGTTTTAAATGAGGTTTCTTTTGAAGTGAGGCCTGGAGAGGTGATCGCTCTTCTTGGTGAAAATGGAGCAGGAAAATCAACAATTTCATCAATTATTGCAGGCTCAGTTAATCATGACTCAGGCACTATGACTTGGAAGGGCCAAGATTACAACCCATCATCTCCAGGTAATGCAATTCAAAAAGGTATTGGTTTAATACACCAAGAGACAAGGCTTTTAAAGGAGCTGTCAGTTGCAGAAAATGTATTTGTTGGAAGAATGATCACAAAAAACGGAATTGTAGATTTTAATACAATGAATTCTCTTGCTAGTGAGCAATTAAAAAGATTAGGTTTAGAAATATCACCTAAACAACTTGTCAAAAACCTTAAAATGTCAGCTCAGCAGCAGATTGAAATAGCAAAAGCACTGACATTAAACTCTGAATTGCTTATTCTTGATGAGCCTACCTCTTCACTTGGGGAGTCAGAAACAAATTTTCTTTTTGACAAAATAAGACAACTTAAAAAAGAGGGCGTATCCTTCATATATATAAGTCATAGATTAGAAGAAATTGAGCAAATAGCTGACAAAATTATTGTGCTTAGAGATGGTAATTTAGTTTCCTCATATGATAACGCTAACATTGCAATAAATAAAATAGTTCATGATATGGTTGGAAGAGATGTCGATAGAATATTTCCAACAATAGAAAATGAGTCTACCACTGAGACACTAAGAGTTGAAAATTTGAATTCGATTGATGGAAGTTTCGAAAATATTAATTTTTCAGTTAATAAAGGAGAAATATTTGGTATAGCTGGTCTTGTTGGGGCTGGTAGGACTGAATTAGTAAGAGCAATCTGCGGAGCAGATATGATTACATCTGGGAAAATATTTGTTGATAATAATGAAATAAATATAAGTTCACCTCAAGATGCAATTAAAAATGGAATTGTGATGGTGCCTGAGGATAGGAAAAGCCTTGGTTTGTTACTCGAGCAATCAAACTCTCAAAACATATCTATAGCTAATTTTGATGTTTTTTTAAAATCAGGTTGGGTTTCACCTGAAAAAATAAAAAATTTTTCAAAGAAAGGTATTGAATTAATGGGTGTCAAAGGAAGTGTTGATCAAAACGCTAACGAATTATCCGGTGGCAATCAACAAAAACTCCTTATATCAAAATGGATATCAAGAAAGCCCAAAGTATTAATTTTTGACGAGCCAACAAGAGGTATAGACGTTGGAGCAAGACACTCAATTTATCAAGTTATGAAACAATTATCAGAGAGTGGAATATCAATTATTGTTGTAAGCTCTGATTTAGAGGAAGTAGTGGGTTTATCACATAGAATGTTAATATTAAGTAGAGGTGTTCAAAAAAATATACTGACAAACAGTGAGAACATTTCTAGAGTTGAGATAATGAAACAGGCAACAAATTAATGCAAAGATTTGAGGGAAAAACAGTAATCATTACTGGATCTGGTAGAGGTATTGGTAAAGAAATAGCATTAAGGTTTGCAAAAGAAAAAGCTAATGTTGTTCTTTCATCCAATGAGGCTCTTGTAAATGATACTTGCAAACAGTTTAAAGACATGGGTTATGAGGCTTCATCTTTTGAAGCGGACGTAGTTGATAAATCAAATGTAAGGGAGCTATTCGATTTCGCAGAAAAAAAATATGGAGAGGTAAATATATCTGTTCATAATGCTGGTGTAATTACAATTGCAAAAGTTGAGGATTTAACTGAAAAGGAATGGGATTTTAATTTAGATGTTAACACAAAAGGTGTTTTTCTTTGCTGCCAGCAAGCGATTATGAAGATGAGGAAAAGTAAAAAGGGAGGAAGCATAATTAATATGGCTTCTGGTCAAGCAAGAGATGGCTTTATATATACTCCTCACTATGCAGCTAGTAAATTTGGAGTTATGGGCCTCACCCAAAGCTTAGCAAAAGAAGTCGCAACAGAAAGTATAAACATAAATGCAATTTGCCCAGGTATAATAGATACTGACATGTGGGCGTACAACGACTCTAAATGGGGAGAAATTTTAGGAGGTTATAAAAAAGGTGAGCTCATGAATAGTTGGGTTCAGCAGAATGTTCCTATGAAAAGAGTTGGAACTGGACAAGACGTAGCTGCATTAGTATCTTTTTTAGCATCTGATGACGCTAACTATATAACTGGTCAAACTATAAATGTTGATGGAGGATTAATAATGTCCTAAATCAATGAGGATTAAATAAAATGGAAAATATTATTAATTTTACAAAGAGAGTTTTTAAAGGCACCCAAGGAACATTTTTGGGTTTAATTGTTTTAACAATATTTTTTTCCCTAGCTTCGCCCTATTTCTTTTCTGCTAGAAATTTCATTAATATACTGGACCAAGTAACGGTTTTGGGAATTATGGCACTCGGTATGACGGCAGTGATCATAATTGGAGGAATTGATCTATCGGTAGGTTCTATTCTTGCATTATCAATGATGGTAACTGGTTGGGTTTGGGATGCCTTCGGTGTCCCTTTGCATTATGCATGCCTTATAGGGATATTCATAGGTTCAATTGCTGGATTAATTAACGGTCTACTTGTCTCATATTTGAAACTCCCCGCTTTTATAGCCACTTTGGCTATGCTTTCTGCTGCCCGAGGCTTGGCTAATATCTTTACCGATGGAAAGCAAATTTATGGTTTCCCAGAATGGCTTACCAACTTATCTGTTGTAAGACATTTTGGTTTCATTCCTGTAACAATGTTAGTCTTTATTTTTTTAACAATATTATGTTGGTTTTTACTAAAATATAGAAAAGAGGGAAGAAATCTCTATGCAATTGGCGGTAATCCAGAAGTAGCAAGATTATCTGGTATAAATGTTAAGGGAACAACAGTTGTTGTTTATACTATTTCAGGTTTTCTGAGTGGAATAGCTGGAATTTTACTTACCGCTAGGTTAAATACCTGTGTCCCTCAAGCAGGATTTACATATGAGCTTGATGTCATCGCAGCTGTCGTAATTGGCGGGGCAAGTCTAAATGGCGGAGTTGGAGGTATTGCAGGAACAATTGTTGGTGTTTTTATTATAGGTGTTTTAAGAAATGGTCTTAACCTTCTAGGGTTCTCTCCATTCGTTCAAGGAGTTGTTATAGGTGCAGTTATTGTGTTTGCTGTTGCCTTAGATACTTTCAAGAAAAAAGAAAGATAATCATATTTGGATTTCAGAACTTTATTTAATCTAAAAGACAAAGTTGTTTTCATTACTGGCGGTGGGAGAGGGATTGGCCAGAGTCTTGCAAATGGTTTTTATAATTGCGGAGCAAATGTTTCAATATGTGATCAAAATGAAGAAGGAATGAATGAAACTGAAACTATTTTAAAAGAAAGTGAAATCAAAGATCAAAATTTTATTAAAAGTATAGTTGACGTAAGAGATAAAAAAAGTATCGCTGAAGCAATTTTTAAAACTGAAAAAGAACTAGGTCCAATTGAGGTTGCAATTAATTGTGCTGGTATTGCAAATGCAAATCCTGCTGAGGAGATGTCACAAGATCAGTGGCAAAATATGTTCGATATAAATTTATCTGGTGTTTTCTATTCTTGCCAAGAAGAGGCAAAAACAATGATCAAGAGAAAAAAAGGTTCAATAATTAACATTGCATCAATGTCTGGAATAATTGTAAACAGAGGACTTAAGCAAGTACATTATAACTCCTCAAAAGCTGGCGTTATTCATTTGACAAAAAGCCTGGCAATGGATTGGGTTGAATATGGAATAAGAGTAAACTCCATTAGCCCAGGATACACAAAAACACCAATGAATTTAAGACCAGAAATGGTTGATCAAGTTAAGCTTTTCGAAAGCGGTACTCCTATGAGTCGTATGGCCGATCCTGATGAGATTGTTGGTCCCGCAATATTTTTAGCAACTGAGGCATCTTCATTTTGTACAGGTATAGACTTAGTTGTTGATGGCGGCTTTACTTGTTGGTAGTAAAGAAATTTGTTATTTAGCTAAATGTTTATAAAGAGCTTTTTGAGCAATTTTTAAGGCAGCCATAGCATCATGATTTGCTTGAGCTTTTGTTAATGCTTCAATGTCTAACTCATCTAGGGCTTTATCAACAGCTTTTAAAAAATCTATAGCCATATTTGCCATTACCACACTATCTTCTCTAAATGGAAACTGATCCAGTTGCCAAACACCCTGCCAATTATTTTTTCTTAGAACATAAAAAAATTCAAAAAGCTCTATGGGATGAAGACTGCCAGCTAGAAGATCATCGTCCCATGATCTAAAGTTATCATTAACATCCATTCCAAATAGCCTACCATAATCAATAGCTAATTGAGCTGAGTCAGCTGCTGACTCTCCACCGTAAATTGCATGACCAAAATCGAGAAGAAGACCAATGTTAGGAAGGCCAATTTTTTCAATACCAAGAATAGTTCTTGAAACAGAGTCATAACTCATTTTCACTCTCGGTTCTCTTGGTTTATATTCTATAACAAAGTTTAAATCAGGATTTTCACTTGCTAAATTTCCTACACCATCCATTGAATTCTTCCATAAAGACTTATGATCAACTTGAAATGGATAGTCCCATCCGTCCTGTCCTGGCCAAAGTTTTACATATTTTGCATCAAAAAATCTTACAGCTTCACATGATTGAGTAATAAGCTCGTGTGCTCTTTTTCTCACACCTGGATCTGGATTTGTAAATGCACCTTTTGAAAATTGTCTTGTGTATATTTCAGGAGTGATACCAATTACTTTAAGATTAGCTTTGTCGAGAGCATCTTTTATCTGCTCATTTGAGTAACTTCCTCCAAAATATGGAAAATTAAGATCTACATAAGAAAGATCTTTTACTTGTCCAGCTAACTCTATAGCGTCAAGTACACTTCTTGGTTCGCCATATCCATCTGTAGCATATCTATCAAGATAAGTTGCAAAATGCCAAATACCAGCTCCAAATTCTTGTTTACCCATATATATATTTTCTATTATTTATTGAAATTTATCTATTTATTAATTCAATCGTTTCTAGGCTTATGTATATGACAAATTCAAAGTCAAAATACAGATTATATTAGATATTTTGACGCAAATGCCTAAAAAACATAGATTTCTCCTCACATTTATTTGGATTTACTTTCAAAATTGATTATCATGCTTTCGTTAAAACTAAGGAGGAATTTATGAGAAAAATAATTCTTACAATTCTTGTATCATTCTTATCTCTTTCCGCATTTGCTGAAAGATATGTGATGGTAACACACGGTGAGGGTAAAGACCCTTTCTGGCCTGTTGTGCAAAAAGGTGGTGAAGATGCTGCTAGACACGTAGGTGCAGACTTTGAATATATCTTCAACCCTTCAGGCGATATGGGCGACATGGCAAAATCAATTGCTGCTGCAGCTGCAACTCAGCCTGATGGAATGGTTGTTTCACTTCCAGATCCAGAAGCATTAGGTCAAGCTATTAAAGACGCAGTTGCTGCTGGTATTCCAGTTATTACAATGAACTCAGGTCTTGAGTCTTCTGCTTCACTTGGTGCATTAATGCACGTTGGTCAGCCTGAATATCTTGCTGGTCAATCTGCTGGTGCAAGAGCAAAAGCAGAAGGTGCTACAAAAGCTCTTTGCATGATTCAAGAAGCATACAACACAGCTTTGACAGATAGATGTGGTGGTTACGGTGAAGCTATTCCTACTGAATTAGTAGATAGCTCAAACGATCCAGCTACAATCCCAACAAGAGCTGCTGCTGGTTTACAAGCAAACCCAGATGTTGATGCAGTATTATCAGTTGGTCCGCACGTTTGTGTCGGAGTTCAACAGGCTATCGATGAGTTAGGTATGTCAGTACACCACTCTTGTTTTGACTTAAGCCCACCTGTTATGGACTTAATCAATGAGGGCAAAGTTGCTTTCACAATTGACCAACAACAACGTCTACAAGGTTATATGCCTGTTGTAGTATTACACTTATACAACAACGGTGCTGGCCTTTTACCTGGTGCAAATATTCCATCAGGTCCAGGATTTGTTGACAAGTCAAATGCTTCATCAGTTGCTGCTTTAGCAGGTATTGATAGATAGTATAATCTTATAAATCTTGAAAAGTGGGTAGTAAACTGCCCACTTTTTTTTTAAATTTAAGTAAAATTAAACTGAATGACTTTTATTAAAATTATATAAAATAAAATATGGCAACAACTTCTACTCCCCAAAGACAAGAGTCTGATAGGCATCAAAAGAAAACTTGGCTTACCACACTGGTTTCAAGACCAGAAATTGGACCTATCGGAGTTATGCTCCTTTTATTTGGAATGCTTGGTTATTTCTCCATCCCTACTGGTGAAATGTCTTGGAACCCTTTTACAGGTGAGGGTTTTAATGCATTAGGTATTAGAAACTTTCTAAGAGTTATATCTCAACTTGGTATCATAGCAATCGGTGCTGGTCTATTAATCATAGCAGGTGAGTTTGACTTATCTATTGGATCCATGATTGGTTTCGCAGGAGCCTGTATGGCAATGATTCTTAGATGGGGTTTTTCATTTATTGTGCCCTACATATCTTTTGAGGGAGGTTTCCATATAGAATTTTATACGGTTTTCCACATTGCTGATGTTTCCCCAATACTAGCTATATTTATTACTTTATGTTTCACACTTTTTTTTGGATGGATACAAGGTACCATTGTAGTTAGATCAGGCTTACCTTCTTTCATTGTTACCCTTGGTGGATTATTTTTTTTAAGAGGACTTACAGAAGTATCTCTACGCTCTTTCAATCATAGACCAGATCAAGCTAAAGGCGCTACAACAGTTACAGAAATCCCAGATATTAAAAATATTGTAAATGTTCCCGGACATGGTGAAATGGTTCGTGAAAAAGCAAAGGCTCTTCCAGAAGCTGACCTTGTATCTTTAGCTCAAACATTACCAGCTGATACAGTCGCAGCAATAACTGAAAGACTCGAATATACATATCAAAGGGTAGCAGATGCCAAAACTCAAATTTTGGTCGATAAAGGCACCAAACCTTTGCAAGAAGCTCTAGTAAATGCTCAGGCTACTGGAAACGAATATATGGTTGGGATGATACAAGAAAAAATTGCTAACTTTCAAATTGATCCCGTTGTTGCAAAAACTGTTACAGATGTTGATATAGCAAGGGTTTATATAGACTCATTATACTCAGCTCAACCTGTCGCTAACTTTTTTGGTGGAGATATTTTAGAGCCTGTATTTGATTGGTTATATTTTCCAATTGATTGGAATACCAATAATTTTGGAAATCAATTTGCTCCTGGGTTATACTCGTGTGTAATGATTTGGCTTATTATAGCCATAATCTGTTATGTTGTTTTAAGTAGAACACAGGCCGGAAACTGGATTTATTCTACTGGTGGAAACTTAAGTGCCGCTAAAGCTAATGGTGTGCCCACAGATAAAGTTAAAGTATCTCTATTTATGTTTTCTGCTTTTTGTGCAACTGTATTTGCAACTTGCCAAGTTTTCGAGGTTAATACCGCAGATGCAGCTAAAGGAAATTTAAAAGAATTAGAGGCGATTGCTGCTGCTGTTATTGGTGGTGTCGTACTAACAGGTGGTTTTGGAACAATTTTAGGTATATGTGTTGGTGCATTTATTTTTGGAATAGCAAAAGAGGCTTTCTTCTATATACCTGGAATTGATGGATCATTTTATAGAGTATTTTTGGGGTTAGTGATCATAGCCTCTGCACTAACTAATGAAAATATCCGAAAAAGAATCATAGGAAGCATATAATGGATCAAGATAATCAAGCTCCATTTATTGAAATTACAAATTTAGTTAAAAAGTTTGGTACATTCACTGCACTGAACGGAGTCTCCTTAAATGTTTTACCTGGAGAGGTTCACGCACTACTTGGTGATAATGGTGCAGGAAAGTCAACTTTGATAAAAGTTTTATCTGGTGTTCACAAACCTACATCTGGTGTTATTAAAGTTGCTGGAAGTGAAGTGAAATTTGGATCTCCAAGAGAAGCTACGAGTGCAGGCATAGGAACTGTTTATCAAGATTTAGCACTGAACGCACTTACTTCGGTTACTAGAAACTTTTTTTTGGGCAATGAGTTAAAAAAAGGTCCAGGACCACTTGGAATTTTAGACTTTAAAAATATGAATGAAATTACTATTGCTGAGATGGGTAAGATAGGAATAAATATCTCTGATCCGACTCAGTTAGTAGGTACGATGTCAGGAGGACAGAGACAAACTTTGGCGATTGCTAGAGCGATATACTTTGGAGCTAAAATATTAATCTTGGATGAGCCAACATCAGCTCTTGGACAAAAACAGCAAATGGAAGTTTTAAAAACTATTAAAAAGGTCCAACAATTAGGGAATATCGCAATTATTTTGATTACTCACAACGAAATCCATGCGAGACTAATTGCTGATCGATTTACATTCTTAAGCTTGGGTGAAGTAATAGGATCTGGAAAGTCGTCAGAATTAGGTGGAGATGATGTTAAACGTTTAATGGCTGGTGGTGCTCAAATAGGCGATCTAGCTAAAGAGCTTGAGGCCGTATAATATTTTAATTAGTAAGAACTAGGATTATTATCTTTATCAGACTCATCGTGTTTTTGATTAGTAAGATCTTTAAATTTTCTTACATGAGCGGCAGCTGCGCCTGATAATAACCTCACATCATTAGTGATAGTCACAAGGTCAAAACCCCATTCAGTTGCTTTGGCAGCATACTCTGGAGTTCCGCAATGAAGACATGCCACTTTTCCATGTTTATGTGCAACTTCTAATATTTTCTTCTTTGACTCAATCATCTCTGGTTCAGCTCGATCGAACCCAGGGGTTAACTTTCCTTGGTTGAGCCCTATTGTCAGATCAGCTGTCCCGATGTAAAGCCCATCTAAACCAGGAGTGGAAGCAATATCATCAAGGTTATCAAAAGCTTCTTGAGTTTCTATCATTGCTAGACAGAATGTCCCATCATTAGACTCATAAAAATAATTTGAGCTAACAGTAAAATTTGCTCTTGTAGGACCAAAACTTCTAATACCTACAGGAGGATATTTGCTATCCTTAACTAATTGTTCTGCTTGTTTCCTATTGTTAATCATTGGACAAATAATTCCCAATGCTCCAGCATCCATAACTTTAGAAATTACTGCATGATCTAAACTGGAGACTCTACAGATTGGAGTAACACCACTATTTCTAATACTCTGCAACATAGTTAATAAGTCGCTGAAGCCAATCATCCCGTGTTGATAGTCAATGGTAAGGGCATCGTAACCCTGCTCGGACATTATCTCAGCAGTGAAAGTATTTGGTATTGATAAAAAGCTATTTAGCACAACTTCTTTTTTATTCCATTTAGCAATTACTTTATTATCTATCATTCAATTTAATTTATAAAAATATTCAAATAATTAATTATAACAATTATTTATTATTCATAAATAAATGCATAAATTTAATCAATATTTTCAAACTTCCCACTTTTTACAGATTTGTAAGCAGCTTCTGCTAAAATAAGCGCTCTTCTTCCATCATCAAAGCTTACAGATACTGGCTTTTTTTTCAGAATAGTCTCAACAAATGATGTAATAGAGTTCATGTAAGCTTCTTGATATCTTTCTATAAAGAAATTTAAATAGGGTTCCTGTTTTTCCACATATTCTGAATTGTACTTTTTTAATTCATGTGGTTTCCTATTATCAGATATAACCATTCCTTTACTTCCAAAAAGTTCAACTCGTTGATCATAGCCATATGTTGCAGATCTTGAATTATTAATATGACATTGTTTTCCCGAAGCAGTCTCCATAACAATCATAAGAGTATCGCTATCATTTAATTCAGATTTTATTTTAGGATTTATCAAAGCATTAGATATTGCAAATATTTTTACTGGTTCTTCTCCTAACATAAAGCGAGCCATATCAAAATCATGAATTGTCATATCCCTAAATTGACCACCGGCAACTTTGAGATAATCCCAAGATGGTAAACCAGGATCTCTTGAGGTAATAATACACTGATGCAACTCCCCAATATCTCCACTCATCAAAGAATGTTTTGCAGCTTGATGACCAGGATCAAATCTTCGATTAAAACCCAGTTGTATAGGTATATTATTTCCTTTAAGTCTCTCATAACATTGATTGACTTTATCAATATCAAGGTCAATAGGCTTTTCACATAAAACTGGTTTTTTTGCAGCTACAGACTTTTCTATAAAATCTATGTGTGTATTTGTGGGAGATGATACAAGAACAGCATCAATTTCATTGTTATTAAAAATTTCTTCAACATTTTGAACAGAAGAGACATTTAATTCTCTTGAAATTTTTTCTGCAAATTCACTATTAACATCATAAACACAACTAAGTGTTGTTTTCTCGTGAAGATCGATATTTCTTGCATGCATTTGACCAATACGACCACATCCGATAACTGCTATTCTTACTTTATTCATAACTCAGAAATATAATATTCTTTTGATATTAAAAACAAAAATAATTCATATTTATAATTTATGTATTCTCTAAATGATTTATTTATTTATAATCTCATATCAGGAGGGTTCAATGAAAGCAAAATTGGGTATAGCACCTATAGCTTGGTCAAATGATGATTTACCTGAATTAGGAGGAGAAACGACTCTAGATACCTGTCTTCGTGAGTCAAAACTCTCAGGGTTTATAGGAGTAGAAACTGGAGGAAAATTCCCAAAAACACCTGAAGAACTTGGTCCTATTTTAAAAAACCACAAACTTCACCTAGCCTCAGGTTGGTACTCAGGGACAGTTCTTGATAATGATTTAGAAAACGAAAAAGATAGAGTTCTTCAACAATTGGTTCTCTTTAAGGAATTGGGAGCTTCGGTTCTAGCGTATGGTGAAACCTCAGGAACTATACAAAATGTCAGACATGCGCCTTTGAACACTAAAAGAAAAATACACGCTGAGGAATTTAAGGAGTATGGGAGAAAGCTTACATTGTTTGCTGAATTTTGTTCAGACTTCGGTGTTCCAATCTCTTTCCATCATCATATGGGTACAGCAATTGAAACAGAGCACGAATTAGATATGTTGATGAGTCATACTGGTGAAGCGGTAAAACTTTTATTTGACTCAGGTCACATGACATTTGCAAAGGGTGACTCGTTAGCTGTAATCAATAAATATGCAAACAGAATTAATCATTTCCATGCCAAAGATATTCGTTCGAACGTTATAAACAATTTAGATCATTCAAAACAAAGTTTTTTAGATGCTGTTCTAGAGGGAGCCTTTACAGTACCCGGGGATGGAAATATCAATTTTAAAGAGGTGATTGAGGCTTTATACAAAAATAACTATGAGGGTTGGTTTATAGTTGAAGCTGAACAAGATCCTACAAAAGCAAATCCATTTGAATACGCTAAAATTGGAAATAAAGAATTAGTAGATTGTCTTAGTATTTATGGTTATGAAATAAAAGATTATATCGATGAATAGTATAAAAGGAAAGTTTGCTTTGGTAACAGGTGGGACACAAGGATTAGGAGCTGCAATTGCAAAAAATTTTGCCGAAAACGGAGCCGAAGGTATTGTTACAATTGGAAGAAAAGAGGAAAAAGGAGATAAGGTAGCAAAACAAATTCAAGACGAGACTGGTTGTAAAGTAATATTCATCAAAACTGATTTATCAGATGTGAAACAGTGCCGTAATGCAGTAGCAGTAGCATTAAAAAATTTTGGTAAATTAGACATATTAGTCAATGCGGCAGGCCTTACCGATCGAGGTAATATCATCAATACTTCTGAGGAACTGTTTGACAAGATGATAGCTGTTAATCTAAGAGGCCCATTTTTTTTAATTCAAGAGACAGTAAAAATAATGATTAAGCAGAATATTGAGGGTTCAATAATAAACATTGGTTCAGTTTCAGCATTAACTGGGCAGCCGTTTATTTCCGCTTACTCAACTTCTAAGGGAGCATTAGCAACATTAACTAGGAATACCGCGTTTGCTTTATTGAATAATAAAATAAGAGTAAATCAACTTAACATAGGATGGATGGCCTCTGATGGTGAGCACGAAATTCAAACTAAGTTTCATGGAGCTAAAGAAGATTGGCTAGATGATGCATCAAAAGAACAACCTTTTGAGAGACTCTTGGACCCTAAAGAGGTAGCAAAAGCAGTTACTTTTTTAGCTTCAGATGACTCGGGTATGATGACTGGTTCTGTTGTAAATTTTGATCAATCTGTTTGGGGAGGTTATCCTTTTTCACCACCAAAACCTGATGGAAAAATTAATCTTGATTAGTTTTAATATATTTGGAAACAAAATGTCACTACAGAAAGGTATTTAAAACTGTTAGTATTAAATTATGAATATTAAGGACTTTAAACTTTTTAGAGATAAAAATTATATAGACGGTAAATGGATTACAGCTTACTCTAGAGATACTATTTCAGTAAATAATCCCGCAAATCTTAAAGAAATTGGAACTGTGCCAAAATGTGGTACATCAGAAACAAAAAAAGCTATTGAAGCAGCATACAAAGCTTGGCCAGATTGGAAAGCAAAATCTGCACGTCAAAGATCAGATATTTTACGTAAGTGGTTTGAATTAATTATCAAAAATAAAGAAGAACTTGCTCAAATCATGACTATTGAGCAAGGTAAACCAATAAATGAGTCAAGAGGTGAAATTGGTTATGGAGCTTCGTTTATAGAATGGTTTTCCGAGGAAGCAAAAAGAGTATATGGAGATACAATACCTGATCCGATGACTGATCGAAGAATAGTAGTATTGAAACAACCTGTCGGTGTAGTCGCTTCTATTACACCTTGGAATTTTCCAAATGCGATGATAACCAGAAAGTGTGCTCCAGCCCTAGCAGTAGGTTGTCCAGTTGTAATAAAACCTGCAAGTCAAACTCCTTTCTCTGCTTTAGCTTTAGCTGCATTAGCAGAAGAGGCGGGCTTTCCAAAAGGAACTCTTAACGTCATAACCGGTAAGGCTTCAGAGATTGGAGATGAATTAGCTACTAATCCAATTGTCAGAAAATTATCCTTTACAGGATCTACTGAAATAGGAAAAATTCTCCTTCAAAAGTGTTCCGGCACTGTAAAAAAAGTTTCCATGGAGCTCGGAGGACATGCTCCATTTATAGTTTTTAATGACGCAAATATTAATGATGCTGTTGCTGGAGCAATGCAAAGTAAGTTTAGAAATACAGGGCAAACATGTGTTTGTGCTAATAGAATATATGTACAAGAAAAAGTGCACGAAGAATTTTGTAAAAAATTTATTGAAGAGGTCTCAAAAATGAAAGTTGGAGATGGCTTAAATGAGGAAAACTCCTCAGGCCCAATGATTGATGAACACTCATTAACTAAAGTTGAAGAGCATGTTGAGGATGCAATCCAATATGGAGCTAAGGTAGCAATTGGAGGTTCAAGACACGCT
Organism: uncultured Alphaproteobacteria bacterium; assembly: GCA_902595525.1. The sequence continues at coordinate 86,155 of CACJQJ010000001.1, forward strand.
TTAGGAATGAACTTCTATCAGCCTACTATTTTAACAGGTGTTAGTTCTGAAGCAAAAATAACAACCGAAGAAACATTTGGTCCGGTAGCTCCAATTTATAAGTTTAAAGATGAAAATGAAGTCATAGAATTAGCTAATAACTCTCCTTTTGGTCTTGCATCATATTTTTATTCAAGAGATATAGGCAGAATTTGGAGAGTGGCTGAAGCACTTGAGTATGGCATGGTAGGTGTAAATACAGGTTTAACTTCAAAGGCAGAAGCGCCATTTGGAGGAATTAAAGAGTCTGGTCTCGGTAGAGAGGGCTCTAAGTATGGTGTAGATGACTTTCTTGAAATCAAATACATCAATATGTGCGGCTTAGACAAATAGTCATTACTCATGAATAAAGTTTTTAATGTTGGTTTGATTGGCTGTGGTCATATTTCTGAAACTTATTTTCGAGGTCATGAATACTTTGACAATTTTAAAATAATTAAATGCGCTGATTTAAATAAGGAAGCATCAAATAAGTGTGCACAAGACTATAACATTATTTCTTGCACAGTTGATGAATTATTAAATGATCCTGAAATTGAAATTATTTTAAACCTTACAATTCCAAAAGCTCACTATGAAGTTGCTAAAAATTCATTGGAGAGCGGCAAACATGTTTACAGTGAGAAACCTATGGCTGTGAATTTTTCTGATGGTGAAAAATTGCTAGAAATTTCAAAGTCTAAAAATCTGTATATAGGAAATGCTCCTGATACGTTTCTTGGTGGTGGAATTCAAAAATCAATCGAATTAATAAATAAAAATAAAATTGGAAATGTCAGACTTGGAAACGCTATCTTTGCTTACCCAGGAGTCCAATCTTACCACCCTAATCCTGAACCATGGTTTGCCGATAACGAAGGTGGCCCAGTTATAGATATGGGACCATACTATTTAACAGCTCTAGTAAATTTACTTGGCCCCGCTAAAAGTGTTCACGGAATTTCTACCAAAGTTTTCAATAAAAGAGTGATAGGCATAGGTCCAAAAAAAGACCAGGAGTTTGATGTGGAATGTCAAACTAGCTATTTAGTTAATTTAGAATTTCATAATGGCGCTCTAATTCAAATAACTCTATCGTTTGATGTTTTAGCTCATCAACGTAATCACATCGAGCTTTACGGCGATAAAGGCTCTATGATTGTGCCTGATCCAAATATGTTTGGAGGTTCAGTATACACAAGCACAGATGACAGTGGAGTCTGGCAAGAGCACAAAACTGATGACATGCCCCTTGGTAAAATTAATATTACATCTCACAGCGGTAGGGCTAATGAGTCGCCAACTAATGCGAACTACCGTGGTGTTGGATTAGCTGAAATGGCATATTGTATTGATAATGATCTTGAGCACAGATGTAGCGGAGAGTTATCGTTACATGTTTTGGATATTATTCAATCAACAATGAAGGCAGCAGACACCAAAACACCCCAAGAGATAAAGACTACTTTTAAAAAGGCAGATTATTTTTCACAAGAGGAAATACAAAAAATTCTTAAGTAATTACAATAATTCCTCTAGACTTAATTTTCATTAAATGAAATTTGATAATACGAAAAAAATTCTTGTAATAGGGAGAGCTGGATTAGATATTTACCCAGAGCCACCCGGTACAAAAATCTCTGATGTAAATAACTTTTCCTCTCATTTAGGAGGCTCGGCGGCAAATACTTGTGTTGCTCTATCGAACTTGGGTGTCAGCACTGATTTACTTACTTGTGTATCTGACGATGCAATCGGAGAATATATTATTAATAAACTTAATGAATTCAAAGTTGGTATAGAACACTGCAGGAAAGTCAATAAATCCTTTCAAACACAAATAGCTGTTGTTGAAACTATTTTAAAAAATAATCAATCTATTCTTTACAGAAGTAATCCTTGCGACTTGCAACTTAATAAAGAGGATATTAATAAAATTAACTTCAATAATTACTCTGCAGTATTCATCTCTGGAACTGCGCTTTCAGGAGAACCTTCAAGGAATGCTGTTTTCGTTGCCTCAAAACTAACTTCAGATCTCAAGATACCATTAATAATCGATCTTGATTATCGGCCTTACAATTGGGAGTCTGATACAATTAAATCAGATGTATATAAAGAAATTATGAATGAAATGGATATAATCATTGGAAACGATTTAGAATTTAATGTGGCTGATAATTCCACAAATGGACTTGAATTAGCAAAAATGTATATTAAAAAAAAACCATCAGTGATTGTCTATAAAATGGGTGAAGAGGGATCCAAAGTATTTACTAAAGAAAATGAGAGTCAATACGGGATATTTAATGTCGAAGCTCTTAAACCTACGGGTGCAGGTGACGCGTTCAATGGAGGTTTTATAAGCTCCCTATACAATGGCCTTAGTTTAGAGGATGCAGTAATTCGGGGTTCCGCAAATGCTGCAATAGTAGTAACAAGAGTAGGATGTTCCTCTGCTATGCCCAATAATCAGGAATTAGAAAAATTTATTAACCAAAATAAAAAGGAGTTATAGATGCACATCCCTTATTCAGATAATAAAAATCAAGCTTTATTTGGAGAAACAAATAAAACAGTACCTTTAGTTTATTTTAATATTATCAATTTAAAAAAAGGTGAGTCTTATGAATACCAACTATCAAAACATGAAAGTAGCGTAGTTCCAGCAACAGGTATCGTCGAGATCACCGTGGAGGATAATAAGTTAGGACAGATTGGAAAAAGAACAACTGACGTATGGGATGGTGAACCTGAGGGTAGTTATATTCCTACAAATTCAAAATGTAAAGTTACTTGTTTATCTAACTCCTCTGAGTGTTTCATAGCTGGTGGAATTTATGAAAAAAAATTAGAGCCATTTCTCGTTTTAAAAGAAGAACTAGATGTTGTTCAATACGGCTCAGACGATACTAAAACTCACAGAAAAATTAAACATATCTTAGGTGCGAAACATCATGATCAAGTTGGTCGATTATTAGTAAATGAATTATATACTGTTGGCGCTGGAGGGTGGTCAGGCTTCCCTCCTCACAAACACGACACAGATGATCTCCCTCAAGAAACTCGTCATGATGAAGTTTATAATTATCGATTTAAACCAGGACATGGTTTTGGTGTTCAAATTATGCAATCAGAAGATGAAAAAGAGGGTCACGGTTATCAACTTTTTAATGGCTCTACTATTGCAATTAATAAAGGATATCATCCATGTGTGGTTGCCCCAGGATATGAGATGTATTATTTTACAATCCTAGTAGGTCTTTCTCAAAGATCACTTATTCAATCTTTCCAAAAAACTCATGCTTACCAATTAGAAACAATCCCAGGTATTAAGGATATGATAGCAAAATATAAATGACGATAGCTAGCCTCTCAGAAGTTTTACAAGAAGCAAAAAAAAATAATTATGCCGTTGCAGGATTAGTAGTATTAGGTTGGGAAGATGCAAGATGTTATGCAGAAACAGCCGAAGAGCTCAAGGTACCCGTCATTCTTCAAGCAGGACCAAGTTGTAGAGCAAATACACCTCTACCAGTTTTAGGTAAAATGTTTAGATACTTGGCTGAGCAATCATCTAGTCCAATAGTTTGTCATTTAGATCATGGCTATACGAAAGAAGAGTGTTTACAGGCAATTGACAACGGATTCACATCTGTAATGTTTGATGGATCTAAGCTTTCACTTAATGAAAACGTTGATAAAACAAGTGAAATCGTTGAATTAGCTCATAAACAAAATATTTCCGTTGAGGGAGAAATTGGATTTGTTGGTTACAATGATGGTGCTAAGTCACAAAGCACAGATCCGGAAGAAGCGAAGACATTTGCTGAATTAACCAAATGTGATGCAATGGCCATCAGTGCAGGAAACGTACACTTACAGACAAACAAATCCTCTTCAATTGATATGCAAGTCATAAAGAAGATAGAAACCTTAACCGAAGTACCATTGGTGCTGCACGGAAGTAGCGGTATCGACGATACACTTAAAAGAACGATAGCAAATACAACGAATGTTTGTAAGTTTAATATCGGCACTGAACTCAGAAAAACTTTTGGCGATACTTTAAGAGAGGAAATTGCAAAAGATCCAAATACTTATGACCGTATTAAATTAATCAATTCAACTATTCCAAGATTTAAAGAAGTAACAAAAAAAGTTTTAGAGAATATTTCAAAAATTTAATCATTCATGATTAAATCGCACACAATTGAAAATAAGTTTTTAAGAGTTAAGACTCTTAATATTGGTGCTACATTATTTGAAGTTTTTTATAAAAAGAAAAAAATCAATTTAATTCTAAATTTAGGAAATATCTCATCATATAAAAATAATAAAAATTACTTAGGCGCAACATGTGGCAGGTATGCAAATAGAATAAAAAAAGCTCAATTTCAGATCAAAGGAGTAAAATACAAATTAACTAGAAATGAGGGAAAAAATATACTACATGGTGGTAAAAAAGGGTTTGACTCAAAAATTTGGCAAGTTAAGAGCTTCTCCAAATCTCATATTAGCTATTATTGTATATCACCAGATAAAGATCAGGGTTTCCCTGGAGAATTATATTCCAGTTGTGATTACTCAATTGCAAATTCGACTCTTAAAATCAATATAAGTGCACAAACATCAAAAACTACTCACGTTAATTTGGTAAATCACGCCTATTGGAATTTAGATAAAATTAAAAAAGATATTTTTGATCACCACGTCCAAATCAATTCAAATCAGTACCTAGAAAATGACTCTGAAAATATACCTACTGGTAGGGTAATGAATGTAAAAGGAACACGTTTTGATTTTAAAAAATTAACTAGGATACGCGATAAATTTACTAATAAATTCAAGGGATTTGATGAAAATTTCATCATAAAAAAAAATTCTAAGTTTGCAGCTAAAATACAATCACCAAAAAGCAATATATCCCTAAAAATTTTTTCAAATCAACCTGGTGTTCAATTTTATACTGGTCAGCATTTAAAATATTCCAGTAATCGTATTAAAATTAAAAAATATCAAGGTATGTGTTTTGAAACTCAGGGTTTTCCAAACGCACCCAATAATCGAAAATTTCCTTCAACACAATTAAACCCATCACAAATTTATAAACATCAAATGAAGTTTGAAATTGGAGAAATTTAATAATTATTTGGTTTTTTCTCTTAATTTTATATTCAATGTATCAAAAAATATTTGAGGAACGCTAAAAGCAAAATTATTTAAAAAAGCAACCGAACTAACTTGCATTTGATTTCCATCTAGCAATGGATCTATAAACTTTGATATTTGAACTTTATCATCGACATAATTCCAATCAAAAGTAGCGTGAACACCTTTACCCTCAATATCGTAAAGATTTACAAAAATTATAGTTCCATTATTGAGTGTAAACCTAGCTTTTAAATCTGGAGAGTTAGGTAATTCTGTCTTAAGTATAAAGCCATTATGTTGAAGATCAGTTAATATATTTTGAGCATCAATAATTTTATCATTATCAATTTCATTAAATTGAGAGGTCAAATTTGTATGTTTCAGCTCTCCTTCTTTGACACTTAAGTTAATCATATTTTGATTATAAATTTGAATTGATTGAATTTGAGATTTACCAATATTTATTAAATCGGTGGGCACCCAGTAGAAATCAGATACATCGGCGCTTAAGTTTGTTGAAACCAAATAAGATTGATTAGACTCAGGAGCCTTTATGTAAGATCCTGGGATATTATAATTATAAATACCAATATCTAGTGAATACAATACTACATCGTCTTCAGATTTTAATATTAATTGCATTTTATTTTCATCATCTAGACCCAATTTGTATAAAAGATCTTCACGATTAGTTTTAGCATCTAAAATATTTGCTTCACGAAGTTGGATAAAAAACCTACTTAAAAGCTCAGTATTTGCCGGAAAATTATTTGAGCTTGAAATAAGCCATTGATTATCAATGATTTCAATAACAGATTTTCCATTTTGATTAGAAAATTCAATGTATGCTATTTCTGGTAAAACATCATCAAAACTAGGAAATAATACTTCAGATGATGACTTGTTAGAGATATTTTTGCCATCAAAATACATACTAAGGGCAATAATTAAAAATCCAAAAGATAGTAAAACCAATATTTTTAAATTTTTAATATACATTTATCTGCTTTTTCTTTTTCTGATACCGAGTTGTCTTGGAATAAAAAACATTAGTAGAATTAAAAGAATAGGGATTAAAAAAGTATTTAATATGTTTATTTGATTTGCTAATCGATCTATGTCTTTACTTAAATTTCTTCTAACTTCTCTTAGTTGTTTACGAGTATTTTCTACTTGTAATTGAAAATTTGCCAATTCCATTAATTGTTTGTCAGATAAATTGACACTTTCTACATCTCTACCGCCTGATAAATTTTGAATTTGATTTAATGTATTATCAAGTTGAGCTTGTAATTGCTGTTCTTGTCCCAGATACATCTGTTCTGCTTCTGCTTGAAGTTTTTGAACTACAACAAACGGTCTAAATGGAGCTTCTTTGTTTCTCAGATCAATAAATTCATCATAACCTGTCATTGAGTCAAACACATTTGTAACTAAACTTCCATTATCAGATGTCGCCTCTATTACATTGGTATCTAAAAACTTTTGAATTCTTGCCCAAAAAGCATTTCTTATAAAATCAGCGTCACTGAAAACTACCACATTTATATTTTTTGAGGATATTTCTAAATGATTATCATTTTTAAATTCAAAATCATTAAAATTACTTTTTGCAATACCACTTAATTTTACACCAAAGTCATAGCTAATACCTGTTGGCTGAAAATTATTAATGAGCTTAATTGGATCATGTACCTCTTTCATAGGTAAATCCATTGTTACCTCACTGGAGGACATAATAGGAGTGTAAGAAATTTCACTTTCATCATTTAATGGGGAAAGACCACCCGGAGACACAAGTCTAATTAAAGATAAACCGTCTCCAATTTCTTCAGCTTGATTGATGAACTGTCCTCTGACTTCAGGCCAATTCAATTTCAACATAGTTTGCAAAGATGTATTTTCAGTTATGTTTTGTTGTGTTTGCAGTCTTGTTGCTTGAGCACCATCTAAAATAACATTGCTATTATAGTTAATATTGAGGGTTTTTAAGACATTTTCTAAATTTGATGATTTATTTGAATGGTCATTTTTCTCAAAAAATGGATCAACAAAAATAACTGATTTTCCCCCATTCAAGATAAATTGTTCAACTGCATACTCAGTTTTGTCACTAATATCAGAGGGGTGATAAACTATTAATAAGTCTATACCCTCAAAACTCTCTATGTCTGTATCTAAAAACTCAAAATCATAAAAATAACTAAGCTCCTCAAGTATTGTGTATTCTCCTTGTCCAAGTTGATTATTTGGCATCATTGGTGGTGTAGTGTCCACCCATGATAAAAAACCAATCATTGGTTTTTTTGATCTATTAAGTTTGTATACAATGTCAGTTAATTGTTTTTCTAATGTGCCAGCTTTTGAGGGATCAAAAAAGGGAACAGTTTCTATGTCATCTGTTGTATTTGAAGCAATTAATCCAAAATATACTTTGGACCCTTCTTGATCTATAGGAAAACCCTGCACACCATATCTATTTACATAATCTTCATCATCTGAATAAGGCTCTGGTTCAATAAAGTTTAATTCAATTTTACCTGAGGCTAGATCTGAATATCTGTTTAATAGACCTTGAACTTGATTAGCGTAATTTTGAATAATTGGAATATTTTTAGACAAGTCTCTGCTATACACAAAAGTAATTTTTATTGGCTCTTCTATTTCGTCTATAACTCTCTTAGTACCACTTGAAAGAGTAAAAGTTTTGGTAGAGGTAAAATCAACTCCCAAATTAAAGTTGATTTTTTGGATTATAAAATTAAAGGATAAAAATAAAATAACAGTGCTTAGTATAGATACTATAAGATAGTTTTTTTGTAAAAATTTATTCATTAGTCTCGATTTAAAAATTTTATAATTGTTAAATAATTCCAAAGAGCAATAAAGGATAAAAAGAAAAACAATCCTTTAATTGAGAAGAAACCCGTTTGGATACTTGAGAAGTGAGTCAAAAAGCTAAAACTAGAAATGAGTTCTACTATTTCAATTGGTAAAATCCCAGTTATAAAATTAATCATAAGAGGAAACCCACTTATGGTAAAAAGAAATGAGACTAAAATAGATAAAATAAAGGCAATTATTTGATTGTTAGTTAACGAAGAAAAGAAAATTCCAAGAGAGACATAAGCACCTGCCATGATAATAACACCAAGATATTGGCCAATAATTACAAGGTTATCAGGGTTTCCAAGATAATTTACTGTAATCCAAATAGGAAATGTCAAAACAACAGAGAATACAACAAAAGCCCAAGTTGCAAAAAATTTACTCAACACTATCTTCCACAAAGGAATTGGCAAAGTCATTAATAATTCAATAGTACCAAGTCTCTTTTCCTCGGACCAACTTTTCATAGTAACTGCAGAGACAAAGAAAATAAAAACCCATGGAATAAAACTAAAAAAAACCGTTAAGTCTGCAACTCCTGAGGAAAAAAACGAGCCAAAATAAAATGTCAAGGACATAGAGGTCAAAATAAATATTGCAGTAAAAATATAGGCAACAGGAGTAATGAAATATAATTTAAGTTCTCTTTTAATTAGCGCCAACATTAGCTTACTAACTTTCTAAATTTTTCATCTAGGGATTTACCAATTTTTTTCTTAAGCTGTGCTGGAGTTCCCTCAAAGACTTTTTGTCCATCATTAATAATAAGGCACTTATTACAAACCTCTGGGACTTCATCAAGAATGTGTGTAGAAATTATAATTGCTTTTGTTTTAGATAATTTTTTAATTAATTTTCTTACTTCGAATTTTTGAAGGGGATCTAATCCATCAGTCGGCTCATCTAAGATCAGTAATTTGGGATTATGTATAAGAGCCTGTGCAATTCCAACACGTCTTTTAAAACCTTTTGATAATGTTTCAATGGGAACATCTTTTACTTCTTCTAGTTGTAGATCATTAATTACTTTTTTGATTGCTGCTTTTGAATTTTTTAAATTTCTTACCTGGCAAACGTAGTCTAGATAAAGATATGGTGAAAAGTCCAAATAAAGGGGAACACCTTCAGGTAAGTAGCCAATCATTGACTTTGTGTGAATGGGATCAATTTCAATGTCCTTATCGTTTATGATAACGTTTCCACTGTCAGATTTCAGATAACCTGTTATTACCCTCATAGAAGTTGTTTTGCCAGCACCATTAGGTCCAAGGAACCCCATCACATCACCAACTTTGACCTCAAAAGAGAGTTTATTAATGGCAGTAAAATCGCCAAAATTTTTAGAAATATCTATTACACTTAACATTTTTTCATATTATTTAGTTTAAAATCTTATTAATTCAAGATGATAAATTTACCATCTCTTATCAGATAAAGTTTTTACCACGCAGACCTATAAATATCAAAAGCATCTTTTTCAGTTATTTCTCTTGGATTATTGATTAGTAATCGGGTTTGTTTCATAGCATCTCTAGCCATTGTTTCGCATGCAGTTTCAGGGATGTCGAGATCTCTTAATCTTTGTTCTAAACCTAATTCGCTTGATAGATCTGACAACTTTTCAATGAATTTTGAAGAAATATCTTGAGTGCTGGTGCTTGTATCAATATCTGGAAAAACAATTGGGGCTATTTCACTGTAAAGTTTTGATGCATTTTGATCAGATATATTAAATCTTAACACATATGGCAGGACAAGTGCGTTGGAAAGACCATGAGGGACATGATAAGTTCCTCCAATCGGATATGCCAAAGCATGAACGCCAGCAACTGGAGAGTTTCCAAAGGAGACACCTGCTAACATAGAGCCAACAAGCATATTTGATCTTGCTTCAATATCCTTTCCGTTAATGACAGCTTGTCTTATAGAACTACCTAAAAGCTTCAATGCTTCCTTTGCAAGTGTTTGGGAGATCAAATTATTGTTCACACTTTTTGAAGCATAAGACTCTATCGCGTGGACCATTGCATCAATACCGGTAGCAGCAGTAATGTGAGGCGGAAGACCGAGTGTTAATGATGGATCAAGAATTGCAAGGTCTGGAAGTATAATAGGAGAGGAAACTCCTTTTTTTTCTAAATCTTCTTGTGTGATAATAGAAATTGGAGTTACTTCAGAACCAGTACCAGAAGTTGTTGGGTAAAGTGCGAGAGGGAGTCTAGGCCCTTTAGCATTAGCCACTCCCCAAGCTTCATGAATATTTTCGTTTGAGCCAATCAAAAGTGCAGTTAATTTCGATACGTCCATTGATGATCCACCACCAAATCCAATTACACCTGTTGCATCAAAATCTCTTCCCTGTTGTACACAACTCATAAGTGTTTTTATAGATGGGTCAGCTTCAACATTATCAAAAATTAAAATTTCAGAGTATTTTTGAAGCTCAGTAATTGTTTTTTCGTGTAACCCAATTTTCACTAAACCCGGATCAGTTACAAATAGTATTTTGTTACCAAGTTTTTTAGAAACTTCCTCTGCTGTGCCTACTGAATAGTCACTTCCAAATCTTATTCCAGGAGTAGTGTTGAATTGAAACGCTTTCACGATAGCAATATAGATGATATGAGGTTTATTTCCTATATAATTTTACCAAACCTATTCTGAGCACCTATCAACCCACAACTTTTTTTTAATAAGGCTTTCTTAAGAGTTTTTTATTTTTATACTTGAATTGTGTCTAAGGTTATTACCATCGCTCAACAAAAAGGAGGCTCTGGAAAAACCACTATAGCTGCCAATTTAGCTGCTGTTTATTCTTTAAAAAATAATTTATCCACGACATTACTCGACACAGACCCTCAAGGCAGTTTAGGTAAGTGGTTTCTTACCAGAAATGAAAAACTTAAAAATAAAAATATGATTCAGTTTAAAACAGCAAGCCTCTGGGGCGCGCAGTATGAGGCTAAAACGCTTAAAGAAAAATCTGATTTAGTAATAATTGATACTCCTCCCAAAATTGACGCTGATGGAAGACCAGCAATTGAAATAGCTGACCTTGTCATTATACCGATATCTCCCTCTCAAGTGGATTTTTGGGCCACGGAGTCCATAATTGAATTAGCAAAAAGAGAAAAAAGAGAGATATTAATACTCATTAATAGAGCAAATGCAAAATCTAAACTTATTCAAGAAGCACATAAATTTGTTAATAAAATGAATGTTAAAAAAGCAAAGACGATTTTGGGTAATAGACAAATATTTGTATCAACTATGGGATTAGGGTTAACAGTAGTAGAAAAACAAAGAACTGGAAAAGGGTGTTTAGAAATGTTGGCTCTAGCAAAAGAGATACAGTCATTCTTGAAATTTTAAATTTTAATAAATTATATGAATGAAGAAATAGATAATGAACAACTCCATGACATATGCTCAAGATTATTGAAAGGTTTTATTAATTGGATTGAAATAAATGATAGTAAAGAAAAAGCATCAATTCTCGATAATGCATTCCAATTTAAAACATCTATCTTAGAACAAGATAAATCAACACTTCAAAAAAAATACTTTATATCACCACAGAATTTATCAAAAAAAGAAGCTGATGTTCTCTTACTACAGTGGAAAGATACTTTTTCCAAATTAGTTAATTCAAATGTCGATAGACTATCAAAGGACTCTTTTAAGATATGGTTTTTAAGCTTAGCATCATATTCGATCCCAGAATTAGAAAAGGATGCAAACGAACTATGGTCAAAACTTTTAGAGGGTGTTGAATATTGTCATAAATTTTCTATCAAAGATGTTCCATATCCGCTCAACACTATTTCAAAGAACTAAATCAATGTTAAAATTCCTTATGTTTAAGACATTATTCACAGTAAGCATGTTTTTTTGTTTGAATGCACAATCAATTGAGCTTTTTGGTTATAAATTGTACGAGGACATTCTTAGGTATGAAAATGATGGGAGTATAAAATTAAAGAAAGGTAATATTGAGAGCATTTCTATTAAAGAGGACAACGTCTTGATAGCAAACAAATATCTTACTGAATACACATTAAAATCAACAAAAACAGGAAATATTTACGAAATTCACGGCTCAAATAATCAATTGCAACTCAGTCCTGTTGAGTGCCTTGACATTCAAGATAGCTTCATTAATTCATTTCAAAAGAAAAACACCGAATTATTTCAAACTGAAGTTAAACAATTTCCAAATAAACTTAAAAGTAAAACAACTTGGGAAATTTATCTTAGCAATAAATCTAATAGTAGTGAGTTAATTTTCTCAGTTACTTGTGATTATAGCTTTAATAATAGGAGAATGGATATAATTTTAACTGATAGTGCTTATTTGAGTAATGAAAATTCGAACTATGAAAATTTACTTGATGAAAATAAAGAAAATATTTCAAAAGAAGAAATTGATACTAGTGGAATTTAGTAACTAGAGATAACATATTAATAATTATATAAGACTTTATTTCTGATTTCAGTTGATCATAGGTTTCAGGTAATTTATCACTAAGCTGGAAAGCAAAGTCTATAATTTCATAAGCTTCATCTTTACTCATATAAATCTCATTACATAGGTCATGGGCAAGTTTTTCTCTTATTAATATTAAAGAAGCTAATGATCTCTTTTGTTTTTTTTTCAAACTATTTTTTTGTTGGTTTCTTAAGTTTCATTCCGGTTCCTCCAAGTTGCATGCCACCAGAACCTTTACACAAACTTTTCTTTTCTTTGTCACACTTTTCTATCTTCTTCTCTTTTTTCTCTTCTTTTTTTACAACCTCTTTTTCTTCTTTCTTTTCTTCTGATTTCACTTCCTGATTTACAATTTTTGTATCTGAGGAAGGCTCAACATTTTGAACTGTGTTGACAGATCCAACCTGAATATTAGAGAGCATTTCTAATATTTGATCTTGTTTTGATAGTTTATCTTTTTGTTTTGCCTTCCAAGATTTTGGTAGTTTTAAATCGATACAACTCTCAGAACCACAAAAAAGGACATCCCCAGTTTCATTATCAAATAAAAAACCACCGCAATTTTCAACACCTTTTTGAGTACAATTTGGGATGTGCATCTCATACTCTGCATTCAAATTCATCGATAATAATGGCAAACTTAGAAGAAGTACAAAAATATATCTCATCAACTTATAATGTATCATTTGTAGAAAAAATTTTCTAAATCTTTTATTCATACTTAAAACTCTCTCCAGGTAATGTTGATTTCATAAAATCATTCTTGGTAATATTTTCTAACCATTTTTTTAATTTAATATTATTGTTTCCCCAGGCATCAGTAAATCTAAAAGATGTATAGTCTAATGCACAGGCAACAGATATTTGATCAATCGTTAACTTGTCAGTCACGAACTCATCATATTTTCTTTCAATCCAATCAATGGATCTTAAAATTTTTTTCTCATAACGTTCTATTGATTTATGTCTTTGCTCTAATTCTGGTATAGCTGACATTTCTATAAAACGATTAACTGCATTTTCCATAATTCCATTTGAAACACTTATCATTGTCATACTTTCCCAATAACGATCTTTTGGATATATAGAGTCTTTTTTTGAAATACTATCAAAGTACAAACAAATATTATCACTGTCTGTGATCGTTTTATTACCAACTATTAAAGTAGGAACTTGTCTTAACGGATTAAATTCATCTAGAAATCTTGATTTATAAATATTTATCTTTTCTTCTTTATGAGCAACGTCTAATACAAGAGCAGACACTTTACATTTTCTTCCAAAAGGAGAAGTAGGCCCATTATATAAAAGTGGAGTATCTGTCATTTAATCTATGATTATAGCAACAGTGCCAGGGCTTACACCCTCTTGATCGTTCCTAATGTTAACTTGAGTTATCGTTCCACTAACTGGAGCGTTATGATTGACCTCTGATTTCATAACCTCCATAATAAATAATATATCCCCCTCACTTACTTCATCACCAACTTCTACTAAAACTTTCCATATGTTACCTGGAACTGACGTTAAAATTTCTGTAGACATATTATATTACACTTCCCATTGAGCAGATGGAGGTTTGTTCAGATCTCATTTCCTGTGCCTCTTGCACACTAATTTCTTTAAACTTAAATTTTTCATTTGGTTTAGCTTGTCCTAATTTCCAAAAAGAGGCTGATGGAACAGTAAAAGGTACAATAAACCCACCCATACTAGGCCCATCATTTACAAGTATTATTGGCGTTTGACCCGCCAAATTAATACCACCAATTGGGTAGCCCTGATCTATTATATTTGAGGGTTCATAGCCATGTTCAGGAGATTTATTTGTAGCTTTTTCGGTAAAACTTAAAGTGGGTCCATCCAACCTAAATCCAGTACGATCACTTCTTGCTTGAAGTTTCCACTCTGCTTTAAGAAAAGTATCATATCCATCGTCGTCAAGCCAATCATCATTTGGTCCCCGAACAACCTCAATTTCCCAAATACCACTATTGCTAATCTCCGGAATTGAGTCAGTTCTTATTTTTCTACCGATCTTCCCATTAGCTTGACCTAAAGGGACTCTTTGACCGTCTTTCAAAGCATGACCATCAATGCCACCAACGCCTGCTTTGTGAAAAGTTGATTGAGAGTTTAGCCATTTTTCTGACTCAATGCCTCCAGCAAAAGACACATAAGATCTTGCACCAGATACTGTAAAACCCATTTCAAGAGTTTGTCCAGATTTTATTAAAACACTCTCCCACATAGGAATAGAATTACCATTTATTTTGGGCTGCATATCAGCACCACAGACCGCAATGACATGATCTTTTTCAAATTTTAAAGTTGGACCAGTGTACTGACACTCAAGCGCTGCAAAACTCTCCTCATTACCTACAAGTAAATTGGCAAGTCGAAAAGACCAACTATCCATTGGCCCTGATGGAGGAAACCCTTGGTTAAGATAACCAACTCTCCCGGGATAATCTTGCACTGATGTTTCTAGTCCTTGTTTAATAACTTCAAACATTTAAAACTTCTTATTATAATCTAGTTTAGACAACCAGTTTTTATATTTTTTGATAGAAAATTTATGCTCCTCAATTAAATCATATTGATATGACTTATCCTCAACTTTTTTTTCAATCATTTCAAACTCATCATAATCACAAGGTACAAATTTAATTCTATCTCCTGGCCTAAATAGACAAATGCTATCTTTGAAAACATCAAAATTCTTGTCAGGATCCCAAATGGGTACAGGGGTTCTACCAAAAATTTGATAACCTCCAGGTAGCCTATCAGGATAAATAGCTGTGGACGATCCCCCCATACCCACAGTTCCTTTTGGTGTCCATGTTCTAGGTGGGTTATACTTTGGAGCGGTTAATTTGCACCTAGGGTCAAGCGGCATTGTAAATGGTAAACCAGGCCAAAAACCAAGCGAAGCCACCCAATACTCAGTTCCAGAGTGAACTCTGACAAAATGATTAACGTCATCTAATTGGTTTAATTCTGTAATGAACTCAGGATCTGGCTTTTTCATTGTGATTTTAGCTATATAGTCTTCAATTGCCTCTTTTGTCCATTTGTCAAGATAGACAGTCGGGAAATGAAAAAGTCTGCTATTTACAACAGTATCATCATTATCTCTCATATCTTTAAGCAATGATTTCAATTCATTAATTAAATCTTGATAGCCGATATCATCTGGATTGTAGTGAACTATCATTGAGGCAAAACATGGGAGTGTTTCGTAAACTCCCTTTATATTTGCTGTCTTAATTAAGTTTGATAGCCCCTGAGCTTTAAAGTTCAATTCTAAATTCATCACATTACCAAATTCTATTAATAAATACTTATCACCACCTGGTAAAAACTTTGGCTCAGGGTAAATTCCCTGAAATATCTCTGAGGTTTTATCTTTTGTATTCTTTGAAACTAAATTGGGATAAGTGCCATCCTCGTTTATATGTTTTTTTACAGAGAGTTTACTTACATTTAATTTAGGTTGAGAAATATTATGAGGATACATATTTTTGAAACTAGCATAATCGTCAACATCAAGTTGAGAGAATAAAATATCATCAACTTTTTTTGATTTATCTTGAGATAAATGACTCTCTAAATTTTTAAATTTTGAAATTTCGTGATTTAAATAATTAAATTTTATATTATTGTTTTCTTGTTGCGATGATCCTATCTTGTTTTTTTTTAATAACTCATCTTTAGGATTGGTTAAATCTATTTTTTGAAATAAATCTAAATCTGTATTTTTATATTCTTGAACCATTGAATTTAAAAATATTTAACTTTAATTTTTTCTTTGCTCTTAGGTTTATCTGTAAAATCTACTACTTTGACATTTGTAGGCACAGTCGGTTTAATAATTTTATTTTGAATTTCTGCATTAGTATTAGCTTTTTGATTTGAATTTTGCGTACTTGATAAATTATTATCATTAGATTTCTTTTGAGTATGACCAAACATTCCTTCAAGAATAGTATTTGGATTAATATCCTCTTTCTCAAAGGTCTCAAATATGCTCCCATCTCTAAAAACTAAAACTCGATGACATAATCCTATAAATTCCTCGAGTTCACTTGATAGAAATATCGCTGTACCACCTTCATTTACAAAAATTCTTAAGTGTTTATATAAGTCTCGTTTTGCGCCAACATCAATACCTCTCGCTGGATCATTAAGTATTAGTATTTTTGGAGTTGTTGTGAAAGCTCTGGCAATCATGACTTTTTGCTGATTTCCCCCACTCAATGAGGTAATTAGATTATTCTTTGGACCTGTCTTAATACTTAATCTTTCTACTTCCCAATCAAAAATACCGTTTAATTCCATCCATTTAATAAAACCAATAAATCCACCTGATGTTTTAGCTTGTTTCCCTTTATATAAAGGTATGACCATATTTTCATATATGCTCATGTTAGGAAAAATACCCTCTTTTTTTCTATCTCCTGATACATATCCAACTCCACTTTTCTTGGCATCTAACAAGCTATTCACAGTAGTGTAATCTTTCTTGGTTCTATCTCTTTCCTCATCAGACTGTTTAACAATTACTTCTCCGCTAATTGGTTGATCGATACCTGCAAGAGCCTTAACAAAATTATCTTGTCCTTGCCCATCAAGTCCTGTGACTCCAAGTATCTCACCTTTTGGAAGATCAAAGTTAATAACATCTCCATTTTCCCAAACTTTTAAATCTTTAGCAGACAAAACTATTTCATTTAAGATTGAGTCTGGAGGTGTAGCTTTTATTTCTGAAGCTGTAGAAAATTTTTTATCACCTGTCATAAGACCGAGAAGATTTTTTTCAGTAATTTCCTCTCCTGCTAAAACTCCAACATCAACCCCATCTCTCATAACTGTTGCTCTATCGCTTATTCTAACTAGCTCTGCAATTCTGTGAGTTACAATAAAGATTGCTGCACCTTGATCTCTTAATGTTCTCATTTTTGCAAAAAGTCTTTCTGTAGAGTCAAAATCGAGAGCAGCTGATGACTCATCTAAAATTAGTACTTTAGGATTTCTTAAAAATGCTCTACCAATTGTTATCCAAGCTTTCATACCAAGCGATAATTGACTTGCTATTGTATATGGATCGACAAATTCACCGGATAACTCTAACATAATAGAGGCAGCTTTTTCGACCCTATCTCGATGTGCTAATTTTTTCCCAAAAAAAGAGTCATATCCAATAAATAAATTTTCATAAACAGTAGCCTCTTCAGCTATCATCACTTCTTGAAAAACTGTTGCGATACCAATTCTTTGAGCTTCAATTGGGGAATTGGGTGAATGCCCCATAATAGAGACCTTTCCTTTGTCCAAAGGTAAAACTCCTGAAATAACCTTTGCCAATGTGCTCTTACCACATCCATTACCACCGACAATGGCGTGTATTTCACCAAAGTTAGCTTTGAAATTTACACCGTTTAGGGCTTTTGTAACACCAAAGGACTTTGATGCATCTTGAACATAAATATCTCCTCCGACCTTAGAGGAGTTAGACTGTGCCCCATTCCCGTTTGGGGCACTGTCCAAAGTTTTTTCTTCATTCATTAATTACTTAAATTAAAGTAATGCTTCTCCACGATCGAAGAAATTATTTAAGTATTCATCACTAGCCCAGTTTTCAATTCCAACAGTTCTAAACTCACTTGAGTTTCTGTCACAATCTTCAGGAACAAATGACTGAATAGTCTCAACATCTTCTTCATATGGAGGAACTAAGATAGACTGGATTTTAAGACCCTGACCATACATAGTTCTCAAAAGAACATTCATCGCAAACTCTGCATCATCTCCAGGAGGCCATGCATAGACCGCTCTGTCAATAAAGTCTGGATTATTTCTCCAATAGCAGAATGCACCAATTTCTCCACCCAAAGCCATAGGGACCATTGGTCTTCCAGATGATTCTAGAGCGTTAAGTGCTCCGGACTCTCCTGAAGACTGAACAGCAAATCCGTCAACTTCAATTGTGTTAGCTGATAACCATTTTTGAAGTTCAGCTTGAGCAATTTGTGGTGTCCACATGTGTGCAATTTCAGCAACAACTGTGATATCTGGATATTCTGCAAATCCATCTAGCATACCTTGGTGCTGTGAGTCAGACGCTGATGTTCCAGGAATTCCTTCCATGATAACAACATTACCTTCACCACCAATAGTTTCTGCTAACCATTGTGCAATATAATATCCGGTTAATTTATAGTTAACAGATGTACTGATAGCATATTCTGAAGTTAAGTATCCTGTCATTGATGCAGTAGGAACACCTTTTCCATACGCATACTCAATAGTTGGATTTAATGCAACAGGATTTGAGCAACAGACTATTAATCCGTCAACTCCTTGATCAGTTAACTGTCTCATTTGTTGAATTTGAACCGCGTCTTTTAGGTTGGATTGTGTAACAACGATATCATTAAGAATACCTGCTGCTTTCATTTTTGGTAAATAGTCACCGTACAATCTCTCCATCACACCTTTTCTCCATAGATTACCTGCGTAAGAACTTGCATAACCGATAGTCCAAGGAAGTGGTCTATCACTTTTCCAATTTCTGTATACACTTTCACCAAGCGGTTGGTTAGGATCCATAAAGTCAGGATTATAAACGAAGTCTCTAATATCAGCTGGAATTTCGTCTAAAATGTCAGCATTTAAGTTACCTGCGACACCGACAAAACTAACAGCTAAAATAGCTATGAACTTTTTAAGCAATGTCATAGTTTTATCCTCCTTACTTATATATAAGTATCTATAATAATACCTATATTCTGAAAAATATAAGCAAAATTGTTCCAACATGTGGAAAAGATTTTCACATAAAAGCCTGATTTTCTGTAAATTATAAATGAGAGGAATTTATTATTCATGGTCGATTTGAATTGCGATATGGGTGAGGGTTTTGGTATTTACTCCTTCGCAGATGACGAAGAAATAATGCCTTATATAGATGCTGCTAATGTAGCCTGTGGGTTTCACGCCTCAGACCCAAACACAATGAGGAAAACTGTCGAGCTTGCAAAAAAATATAATGTGAAAGTTGGATCGCACCCTGCCTATCCTGACTTAGTAGGATTTGGAAGAAGGCCGATGAAAATGAAACGTGAGGAAATCAAAAATCTTGTGATGTATCAAACTGGTGCCATCAAAGCCTTTTTAGATGAGTATGGAATGCCATTAAACCATATCAAACCTCATGGATCTTTATATGGTGTCTCAGCGAAAGAGGAAGATGTGGCTCATGGAATTGCTGACGCAGCTGAAATTTTTAATGTTGGTATTTTCGGAATGGTTAATACCTTTCACGAAAAAGTATACAAAGAAAGAGGAGTAAAATTTTACGGAGAATTTTACTCTGACTTAGAATATGATGAAACAGGTTATTTGGTTATAGCCAAGGGTCGAAATAAATATTATCCAACTGATAGAGCTGTAGAGCGTTGTTTAAGAGCAATGAATGAAAATAAAGTTAAAACTGTTCAAGGAAACGATGTAGTTGTAGGATGTGAAACAATTTGTGTCCACTCTGACACTCCTAATGCTGTAGAAATCTTAAAGGCTCTGAGAGAAAAAATTTCCTCTGATAAAAAAATTCCTCAAAAAACTTCAAACGCCAATCATACCAAAATGCCTTATATCGTTGATAAGAAATGAAAAAAATTTTAATTGCTAATCGCGGTGAAATAGCAAATAGAATTATAAAAAGTTGTAAAATATTAGGTCACAAATCTGTAGCTGTTTATTCAGAAGCAGATAAGAATTCAAAGCATGTAAGATTATCTGATGAATCTTATTATATAGGACCTAGTAAAGCTCAGGAAAGTTATCTTTCTTACAATAAGATTTTAGAAATAGCTACAAAATCAAATGTTGATGCTATTCATCCTGGTTTTGGTTTTTTATCAGAAAACGACACTTTTGCTCAAGAGGTCATAAACAGAGGTATCACATGGATTGGCCCTAAACCAAAATCAATAAAATCAATGGGAAATAAGGATATAGCTCGTGAATTAGCCCTAAGTTCCAATATACCTATATGTCCAGGTATAAATAATGTTCATAAATTAAGTGATGAACAACTTAAGACAAAATGTGAAGCAATAGGTTACCCTTTACTTGTAAAATCAAGTGCTGGTGGTGGGGGGATAGGCATGAGCGTCGTTCAAAACTTTAAAGACCTAGCTAATGCAATTGAAAAAACTAGTAATCTTGCTGCAAAATCTTTTGGTAACGGAGATATTTTTATTGAGAAATTTATCACCAACGCCCGACATATTGAAATACAAGTTTTTGGATTTGGTGCAAAAGGATCTGTGCATCTGTTCGAAAGAGATTGCTCTATGCAAAGAAGATATCAAAAGATAATTGAGGAGTCTCCGGCACCGGAAGTAGATAGGGAAATAATTAACAATATGGCTCAAGCCGCTGTAAAATTATCTTCTGATGTAAAATACGAAGGAGCAGGTACTGTAGAGTTTATATTTGATGTCCAAGAAATGAAATATTATTTTCTTGAAATGAATACTAGAATTCAAGTTGAACATCCTGTCACAGAGTTAGTTACAAATAATGATTTAATTTCCATGCAAATAAATTTTGCTTTTAATAGAAAAAATAAATTTTTAAATCAAAGTAAAATTAAAACTTATGGACACTCAATCGAGTGTAGAGTTTATGCAGAGGATCCTTCTCAAAATTTCTTACCATCTCCCGGAAAAATAAATAAATTAAAATTTCCTAAAATACCAAATGGCATAAGATTAGATTGGGGATATGATGAAAGAGATGAAGTAAGTTTCTATTATGATCCTATGATTGGAAAAATTATATCTCATGACTTAATTCGAGACGATGCTATATCAAAATTAATAAAATTTTTAGAGGGCACCCAAATTGAAGGCATTAAGACAAACATCCCCTTTTTAATTTGTCTTCTCAAAGACAAAAACTTTATAGAGGGCAAACACAACACAAAATATATCGAAAATAATTTTAACACTCTTATTAGTAAAACATCTTTTAAAAATGGTTTTACTAAAAATATTGATTTGGACTCAAAGAGAATTAAAATTGTTGAAACAGATAAGCTTAAAGTAGGTCATGGAAGATCGAAGTCTGACAGAGGGGGTATCAAAGTCGTATATTTTGACTAATAATAATGGTTAATCAACTTGTAGCAGCAATAAAACCCTCTCAAATTCCAGGTTCTGATCCTCAGTCAACAAAATATTTAATCGTCCCAATATTTATATTTTTTGCCCTAATGATTTTTGCGATGATTAGAGGACCTCAAATTATTTCAGGCTCGGGTATTGGAACCGCAATTATGGTTTCAACACCCCTTATTCTTGCTACTTATGCTCTTACTGCATTGGCTTTAGCCGGCAGAGTAACAGTCGATTTATCAATAGGACCACTTATTGGTTTTATTAATGTAACAACTATACAACTTTATGCTGCAGGTTATATTCAATCGCCAGTTGCGTATTTCATATGTGCTCTTGCAATAGGTGTAATTTACCAATTTCTTTATGCTTTAATCGTAATTTTTATAAGAGTTCAACCAATAATAGTTGCCTTAAGTATGTTTCTTGCTTTCTCTGGTATCAATTTAGTTATTTTACCAAGACCAGGAGGAAGAGCACCTGATTGGATGTTATCTTGGAGTGCTGGAACTGAGGTAGTACAGCCCACACTAATACTTTTAATTTTCTCGACACTTATTTGGTATGCATTAACTCATACTGCTTACTGGCAACATTTAAAATTAATGGGTTCAGATGAAAAGTCTGCTTATACAAGTGGAGTGAGAATTTACGTTGTAAGAATTGGCGCTCATATTATCGGTGGAGTTTACGCTGCACTCGCAGCTATTGCATTTACAGGCTTAATTGGTTCTGGAGACCCAACTCAAGGTACTACTTATACATTGATGGCAGTTACAGCACTTGTATTAGGTGGTTCAAGTTTAATTGGTGGAAGAGGCGGTGCGTTTGGAGCTATTCTAGGTTCAGTTAACATTTATTTGATAAATTTTATTCTATCAACTTTTAGGTTTGAAAGATTTCAAAGTTTCGTAACAGACTTATCATATGGCGCGGTATTGGTAGCTTCTCTTTTAATACTTATTGCACTTCCTTATATTCAAAAAGCATTCAAAAATTTATCAGTTTTTGTATTTTTTATTATTGGAACATTAAGTGCTGCTGCTGTTCAAATTCATATGAAATTTGATCAAGTAACTAGAGGAACTGTGGGAGGTTTTGGAGGTAAATCTAAAGATGCTGAGATTTTTGAAAAAGCTCTTGAGTCAGGGAGTGATTGTTTAATCACAGGTAAGGCATGCGCAGAGGGTGGAAATTCTACAGTGTGGATGTTTATTGCTATCGGAATAGCAGCCTTGATTTATCTCGTCTATTTGCTTGTTAAACATAGAGATGGCCCAACAGTGTCTTTTATTATTGCAGCAATTGTTATTTTCTTCGGTTGTGTTTGGAGTGGCACGAGAGAGGCATATTTCGTTAACGCTGATTTGGGTACCAACTTACAATATATTTTAAATTATGCTCCTCAGTATTTTACATCTGAATATCTAAGAGTTGGTGCAGGATTGCCTGATTTTTCATCTTCCTCGAGTGCTTTGGTTGGCTTCGCTTACGCTGTCGCAACTTTAGGAGGAATAGTTTTCTTTACATCAGCGATAGTAATAATTGCTATGCCAAGATTTAGAAAAGAAATCAAAACACAAACATTGGTATTATTTGCAATAGCAATTTCATTTATTGTATTTGCTGCAATATCTTATTACGGAATTGAGTCAAATAGACAGAGTTTCTTTGGGATAGATGGATACGCTGTAATACTAATTTTATTTTTACTTTTTTTACTCACGGCACCAACTCTTTTCTCGAATATCAATTTGAATAATGTTTTCATTATTTTCCTCGGTGTATTAGCAATACTCGCTGTATACTTTTTAGCCTCACCATCTGGAACAATTATTACTGATGATGGAAGTAAGTTTTACTCTCCAATTATTACAGAATTAATTGTTGGCGATACATCATCAATAAACTATACAAGACCTATCCGCGGTGAATTTATCACAAGTGAAGTAACTTGGCTTAAAGAAGCAGCTCTAATTATATTTGCAATATTTGTATTTCAATTTTTTACATATTTAACAATGGGAGCAAAAATATCATTTGCTAGGTTCAGACCTTACATTGCTATTTTAAGTATAGCCGCATTAACATGGTCAGCGATGTTCTTCGCAATTGGTTATCCTTATTGGAAAATGATTTTAATTACTGCAATTGGAATAGCTATTTCGCCTCTGATATGGCAAGCGTTTGGTGTTTATAAAATAAAATTAAAATCTCAAGAAGGACTTGAAAAATGGGGAGGTCTATCAGAAGATAGAAAAGTTTAGTAAATGGAGAAAAGAACTCATAATTTTTTAAAAGGACTTGGAATTCTTTTTGCTGTCGCTGCTGGGATAGGTACCGCAGTTCTTGGTTATGTAGATAGAACTGATTGGATACAGGTTGCATTTTACTCTGTAGCTGTTGTTGCCATTATTCTTTGGGGATGGCATTTTTTCTTAGTTAGATGGTCTTATCGATCTTTAGTAAAGGAAGATGGATCTCAACCTCCTGAAACTACTGAAACTACAAGTAAAAGAAGCCTTTTTTGGGATCTTATTGCAAAGAACTGGATAGCTGTTACAGGATTTTTACTTCTTTTAGGTCTTTTTATACTACTGTGTTTTTTGGTACCCGGGTTCTTCTCAGGTAGAACAGTCGTATCAGCAATCATACTATTAGGTTTCTTAATCTTAGCATTTCTTGCATACAAATTTTTAAATATTAATAAGAGCGTGATAATAGGAGTCGCCGTGCTAGTTGGTCTTTTTATAATAGGATCAGTTTCTATTGATGGCTTCTTATCATTGCAGAATATTAAATCTATGTTGGTTTTTGCTTCTTTTTTAGGGCTTGCAACTATTGGACAAACATTAGTTGTGATGTTAGGCGGCCTAGATTTATCAATACCATTTTTAATTGGCGCAACTAATTTAGGATTAATGTCACTTATTTCACTTGGAGTCCCTCCTTGGCTTGCGTTTATAGTTATTCTTGCTTTTGGTACGATTGTCGGGCTTTTCAATGGTTTGATAAGTTTTAATCTCCAAGGACAATCATTAATAGTCACGCTTGGAGTTGGTTTCATGGTAGTTGGGGGAGTACAGATATTGGTATCACTTCCTACTGTTACAGGTGGAACTGTTTTTGGTGTTGTTCCAGATTGGTTAAAAAATTTGGCCTCATTAAATGGAAAATTTTTTGGTCTTCCAATACCTCCAGTTATTTTAATTTGGATATTGATTTCAATTTTATTAATTGTTGGACTTAGACACACTAAGTGGGGAAGGAATTTATATGCTGTTGGTGGAAAAAGGTTATCTGCTGACAGATTGTCAATTTCTGAGAGAGCCTATTGGGTTGGAGTTTATGTTATTAGTGGATTTACCTCTGCAGCAACCGGGGCAATGTTACTGGGTTGGAGTGGTGGAGGGTTCATTGGTGTAGGTGATCAATATTTATTTTTAACAGTGGCAGCTGTGGCTGTAGGAGGAACTTCTTTATTAGGTGGATATGGAGGATACGGCTTTACAGTAATCGGTGTTCTTGCACTGCAAGTAATTAGTACATTTTTGGCAGGTCTAGGTTTAAGTTTTGAGGGTCAGCAATTTATATTTGGTCTTCTTATTTTACCTCTTGTTGCTCTTTACTCTAGAGCACCCCATATTAGGGAGCAAATATAAAAAAATGTCTTTAATCAACAGATTTTGTTGTTTTTACAATGAATATTTATTTCAAAATATGAAACAAAAATTATTATTAGTTAAAGAGGACGGGTAATATGTACTTGAGAGGAATATGTTTTAATGAATAAAATGCTTCTCCCTTACGACATTGTAGGGGGGTCTTTCTGGTTAATTTCTGTTGGCATGATCGGTGCCACCTTATTTTTCTTTTTTGAGCGTAGCAAAGTAAGCACAAGATTTCATACACCGATGACAATGATAGCTGTTGTATGCTTGATGTCCTCTATACATTATTTTTTCGTAAAAAATCTCTGGGTAGTCAGCGGCACCGCCCCGACTTTATTAAGATATATAGATTGGTTTCTTAACTTTCCAATGCTTGTGCTTATTTTTTATGCAATGCTTATGTCAGTTGTCAAAGTTAAACAAGGCATGTTCTGGAGATTATTGGTTGGAACTTTAGTTTTTGTTGTAGCAGGTTTCTTAGGTGCAGCGGGTTATATGAGCAAGACATTAGGTTTCATTGTTTGGTTAGCTGGATGGTTGTACATCCTCGGTGAGCTATATGTTGGAGAGGCCGGAAGAGCAAATGCTAGATGCGGAAACGAAAATGTACAAATGGTTTTCTTCTCGAACAGACTTATTATTACAATTGGATGGGCTATATATCCAATGGGATATTTCATAGAACATTTGGGCGGGGGCATTGACCCCAATAGTGTTAATGTGATTTATAATTTAGCAGACTTTTTAAATAAAATAGTTTTTGGTTTGATAATTTACAAAGCAGCAATACAAGACATGAGAGTTAATGGACAATAACATCAACTTAGGAGGTGATAAATAGGTATGAACATTACTAGTGGTGCAGATATTATTGCAATAATAATCTTAATAGCGTTAGCAATAGCAATTATAGTTTACTTGCTACATTGGCTGTACAGGCGTTCCTCAAAGGAAATAGCGTTTGTTAGAACTGGTATGGGAGGTGAACAAGTTGTGATCAGCGGAGGTGCCTTCGTTTTACCTATTATTCATAACATTACCTCAGTGGGTATGAAAACTCTTTGTATAGAGGTTCAACGAAACGGGAGTAAATCTTTTATCACAAAAAATAGAATGAGGGCTGAAGTAACCGCTGAATTCTACGTTAGAGTAGCGCCTACAACTGAAGCTGTCTCAATAGCCGCGCAAACATTGGGAAATAGAACACTAGAGCCTGATCATTTAAAAGAACTTGTTCAAGGTCGTTTTGTTGATGGATTAGGTGTTGTTGCCGCAAAAATGAGCCTTGATGAAATTCAAGAGAATAGATCTGAGTACATTAAAAATGTTGCATCTCATGTTGAAGAAGCAATTAAGCACACTGGTTTGGAGTTAGAGACCGTGTCTTTGACATCTCTTAACCAAGCTCCCGTGGGTGTATTCGACCCTTCAAATACATTTGATGCTGAGGGTTTAACTCAAATAACAGAATTTACTCAGTCACGTAAAAAGAAAAGAAATGATATTGAGAAAGATACAGAGGTAAGTATTCGAAATAAAAACCTCCAATCTATCAAGCAAACTCTTGAAATTGAAAAAGAGGAAGAATTTTCAAAGTATCAACAAAAACGTGAAATTGAACAACAAAGAGCTATCGAAAATACTGAGACAGTAAAAACAAAAGCTGAGAAAGACAAAGAGTCTGAGCTGGCTGAAATCTCCTCAGAAAAAGATATTGAGATTGCTAAGATTAGCAAGAAAGACTTTGTTGAGATGGAAAAAAGTTTACAAGAAACTAAACTTATCCAAGAAATTGAGAAAAGAAGAAAAGAACAAAATGAGTTTAAACAACAAACTTCTATCGAGATTAAACAGAAAGATATTGAGACAGAAAAAACTATTCTTGAATTGGAAAGAGATGTTGAATTCAGTCGTCTAGAAAAACAAAGATCAGTTGATATTAAACTTGCTGAGGAAAAAGCTCAAACAGCAAAAGAAGAGGCTAGAAAAAGATATGAGTCTGAAGAGGCTTATATTATGGCTGAGGAGCAAATTAAAAATGCAAAAACTGCTCAACAGAAAAATGTTGATGCGTTCAAAATTGCTGCTGAGCAAGAGACAAGAGTTTTAGATATTGAAAAGGCAAAAAGAATAGAAATTGAAGAAAAGCAAAAACAAATGGAAGTCCTAGAAAAATCTAAGTCAGTCTTAAAAACTAAAATGGAAGAAGAAAATGCTCGTGCTAAGGCTGTAGAAGCTGAGGAAAAAGTCAACACCATTAGAGATGTTGAACAAGCTGAGAAGACAAAAGCTCTTGGAGTAATAGACGCTAGTAAAAATGCTGAGAGAGAAAAGTTAGCATCGATGGCTGCAAAAATTAGATATGAAATTGAAGCAGCTGGCAAAAAAGCCCTAAATGAAGCGGAAAATGCTAGAAGTGATGCAAGTAGAAGAAGTGCACTTAGACAAAAACTTGCTGAAAAAATTGAGGGTATTATTAGAGAATGGGTTAGACCAATGCAAAACATTGACTCAATTAAAGTTGTCGATGTAAATGGATTACCTGGATTTAGTCAAGGAGGAGGAGCAGAAGGAAGTGGCAACGCTGATAACCCCTCTGCGTCCACAGGTGGATATTCCAAAAAAGGATCTTTAGCAGATAATGTTGTGAATTCTGCTCTTCGATATAGAGCACAACAGCCGTTCTTAGATAGTCTTTTAAAAGAAATTGGTATGTCGCCCGGAGAGGCAAGTAATATCAGGAATATTTTAGGTGACTACGATGATCCTAAGAAGGACAAGCATATGAGATTTGATGAACAAGCCACAAAGACACCTAGGAAAAAGAAATAGGTATAAAACATGAGTATAGATGTAAAATCCTGGGCAAAAAAATATAAAGAGCTTACTGAAAAAGATGAAACCATAAAAGCAATGGCTAAATATTATACTTGTTCATTTCTTTTCGACATGGGCAGTGTGAAAGTAATTATCGAGATGCATGATGGAAAGGTAAAAAATATTAATACCAACCCCGGAGGTTTAGATCCATATGACTTTGCATTAAGGGCATCAGAGCAAACATGGAGAGAGTTTGCAAAGCCTGTTCCTAAACCTATGTTTCATGGTATCTATGCAGCCTCATTTAGAGAAGACCTTAAAATTGAGGGCAATCATTTAGTCTTAATGCAAAATCTTAGAAACTTTACTGTTCAATTTGAATTGCTAAGACAATCAGGAGTCCCAGTATGATCAAGAGAATTGAAAGGAAAAATTTATGGCAGTAAAACATCATGACCCAATAGGTAGATACGTTACCATCGAGGTAGATGGTCAACAGTATAAAGTCTTTTATCTTTCAAATGGAAAAGGCACTCCATTAGTATGTCAGCATACTGCTGGATGCCACAATCATCAGTGGAGAGGATTACTGGAAGATGAAGAAATTACTCAAAATTATCAAGTTATTGCTTACGACCTTCCAAGACATGGTAAATCAGATCCACCTCATAATACAGAATGGTGGAAAGAGGAATACAAATTAACAGCAGAGCATTACTGTAATTTTATTGTAGAACTTTGTAAGGCCTTAGACCTTGAAAACCCTATATTTATGGGTTCTTCTTTTGGAGGAAACGTGGCTCTTCAATTAGCTCTAAAGTATCCTAACAAATTTAAAGCTGTGATCCCTGTCGAGGCTGCGCATTATTCCCCTGGCTTTTATATTGATTGGTGGAGGCATCCTCATGCCAATGCAGCTCAAGTGTGTGGTAGTGGTGTTTGGGATTTAATGGCCCCACAATCTCCAGATATGGATAGATGGTTGACTTGGCATTATTACACTCAAGGATCAGAGGCTTTTAAAGGAGACCTTCATTTTTATTCAGTTGATCATGATTTAAGAGATGAGCTACAAAATATCGATGGTCACAAGTGCCCTGTTATCATGCTGACTGGTACTTATGACTACCTAACCCCTCCCGAAGCAACAGAAGATACTGCCAGACAAATAAAAGGAGGAGTTTATATTGAAATGAGAGATATTGGTCATTTCCCGATGAGTGAAAACCATGAAGTCTTTAGAGTATATTTATTAGAGGCACTCAGAATTATTAAGGAAAAGACTGATTACAACTCTTAATTCAAGTTTGAGTTATGGTCGCTAATCTTTATTGGTTTTTTTTCTTTCTTGTCCTTTATATAAGCTTTTGTCTTTTTTGGGGAGCTAGAACTCTTAGAAAAAATAAAACCCCTGAGGCTTACTATTTAGCAGATAGAAGTGTATCTCCTTGGGTATTCTTTTTCTCTGCAACAGTAACTACATTTGCAGGCATAACTATCATTTCTTTTCCATCATTAATTTATGCAGATGGATACTCTTTTCTAGCTACTGCTGCAATTGTAATAACAATTCCTCTCGGAAGTATACTATTTTTTAAAAGGCAGTGGATGCTAAGTAGAAAATTTAATTTTATCACTCCAGGAGAGATGTATTATAAATATTATCAAAGTAATACTCTTAGAATTGTAGTACTAATAATCGGATTATTTTTTGCTGTTCCATTTCTTGGTATAATTATTGGATCAACAGGTAATGTTGTAGAGTTTATTAGTGGAGGTGAAATAACTAGAGACTCTGCAATGTGGGCACTAACTGCTGTTGTCTTATTTTATATAGTATCTGGTGGATTTAAACCCATGGTGAGTGTAAGCGTTGTTCAATCATGGTTATTTTTTGTTTTTTTCTTAGCACTTGGTGTTGGTGTATTTAATTACTTAGGAGGTTTAAGTTTTTTTGAAGACCTATCTATGGCGAATAGCTTTATATCTTTCGGAGCTTGGGGAACTACTGGAGGTTACGGAGGCGGTGATATTTCAGGATATTTCAACGTTCCTGGTGTAATTCAGTGGGTTGCAGGTATTGGAAAAAACAACCCATTAGGAGGACCTTGGACAGCAGTTATGATTTTATCCTTTACTCTCTCTTATATGGGTATTGTGCTTTCTCCTACATTTTCGATGTGGAGCTATTCAGTAAAATCACCGAGGTCATTTTATTTTTATCAAGTTTGGGGTTCAGGTGCTGTTGTTGGAATATTTTTATTTATATTCGCCCCTTTATTAGGTGTAGGAGCACATCTTCTTGGAGCTAATAGTATTGTCAATTCAAATGGTTTTGCCATTAACCAAATATTCCCTGAGTTAAGTCTACAAAATATATCATCTTTAATTTATGTGTTTGTTGAAAGCTTTAGTAATCTCTCACCAATTATTGTTGGATTTTTAGCAATATCCATAATTGCTGCGCTGCAATCTACATTATCTGCTTTTTTAATGACTTCAGGCAGCATGGTGGCAAGAGATCTCTATAGACCATATATCGATAGTAACCCTACATGGAAAAGAGAGTTATTAGTTGCTAGGTTAGCAATGTTGTTATTAAGCCTAGCGGCACTGTATCTTGCAACTTTTTTTGAAACTTCTCTAATACTACTTGGTGGATTAGCAATCGCTTTTGGTTTCCAATTGTTTCCTGTTTTACTTGGAATGCTTTGGTTTAAATGGATCACAAGAGGTGGGGCAATTCTTGGACTCATCACCGGATTAGGTTTTGTAACTTTAGCTGAAACTTTTGGTCATAAGCTAACAGGAAATTCTCTTCCTTGGGGGCGATGGCCACTAACAATCTACTCTGGGTTATGGGGTTTATTCTTTAATGTGATTGTATGTTTTTTATCCTCTATATTTGCAAGTAATGATACAGATAAAGAACATCGAGCGTCATTTCATAATTTTTTAAATGAACATATGGGTATTCACCCATCAAGAAAAAAAATAAAATCTCTTGCTTATGTCTTCTTTTTAATTTGGGCATTCTTCTCTATCGGCCCAGGTTTAATTTTCGGAAACTTAATATTTGGTAGTGCGGATCAAAGTTATGATAATTGGGTGATGGGAGTCCCTTCACTATGGGCTTACCAAATAATTTGGTGGGTAGCAGGTATATTTCTAATTTGGTTTTTAGCCAATAAGATGGACTTATCGACTTTGCCAAAAAAACCCATACTAAATGGTGATGAACATTTGGCACCTGACGATGTTGAGGAGCAAGGAAACTATATTGACAGAATGGGGGGAGGGTATGGTTGGCCACTTATATTAATAGGTATGGCTGTGGCAACTGTAATACTTTCCGTTTATGCATTATGATGATAATGTACTTAAAACTGAGGAGGAATAAGAATTTTTCGTATTGTGTTTCATTATTTGGAACAAAAAACTGTGCGAAAGGTTAACTATATCTAAAATAGAACTATGTCTGATTACAGTTATAAGCACCCGTCAAACGTCCAATTAAATAAAGGCCATAAACACACTGATGATTTTATTACCAAAAAATACATATTAAAAATGTTGAGAGATCCTCAAAAATTAAAATCTCTAATTGAAGAGCATAGAGCAACTCCAATTGGAAGGGCTGCCACTCGAGACCACGGCGTTATTCAGCACAGTCAAGATCTCCAAACATTATTAGATAAGTTAAGAAGAGGAAGTAAAGAAAATGGTTTTGTAACTGTTTGTTTAAGAAGGCATGAAGATTATAGAGTTGGAATAACAACAGGAGTTAGAGGTGAGCCAGTTGAAATTACTGAAGACTCTTATTCATCTGAGGAAGCATGTGAACATGCAATATTTTTAAAAAGAATTAACAGACTACTTGAGGAGTATAGCGGGGAAGAGTAATGTTAAAAATAACAGGTTATAGTGATAAGTACTCAGCTCACCCGGGCGAAGAAGTTAAATTTTATATTAATGCTGAATACAATGACAGTTATGAAGTTCAATTAGTCCGCTTAATACACGGTGATACAAATCCTGAAGGCCCAGGATATAAAGAGGCCGAAATAGATGCTAGTTGCAATGGAACTTATCAAGGGAAAAACCAGAGAATACATGGTGGATCATATATCATCATGCCTCAACACGATAATTTAAATTTAGAAAGCTTCACTATGCAGGCTTACATTTTCCCAACCACCCCTGACAAAGGCAGACAAGGAATTTTCACCAAATTTAATGAAGAAGAAAAAAAAGGCTATGGCCTTTTCGTTAATGATGAAGGCTGTTTATCTGTAGAAATTGGTGATGGCTCTCAGGTTGTTACTGTCTCCTCAGAAAAAAAGCTTTTAAGAAAGGTCTGGTATCTAGTTATTGCAACATTTGATGCTCAATCGAGAAGGCTTACCCTTCATCAAGAACCTAGAGTTACATCTACAAATGGTGGCTTGGGTATGGCTATTTTGAATCCAATTGAAGAAACCTCAGCTATTATTGAGACCACTAGCTCAGTTTTACCTGCAGCTAATGACTCTCCATTGTTAATTGCTGCCACAACACTCAACAATAGATCAGGCAGACATATTTTTGGCGGACATTTTAAAGAGGTACCTCACCCTATTGAATTACCTGAGCAAACAAAGACATTTAATGGAAAAATAGACAGACCTAGATTATCTAATATTGCGCTATCGAAGGCTGAAATTGAAACACTTGCATCAAGCTATGATGAGTGTAATACCACTGTCAGGTCAACAGTCGTAGGTGCCTGGGATTTTCACGCGAATATTGGCAAAAACATTGCCTCAACAAAGATTGTTGATACTTCTCCAAATAATCACCACGGATTTATTATTAATATGCCAAACAGAGGTATGACAGGACATAACTGGACAGCGGATGAAATGGTTTTCCATCATAAACCTGAGGAATACGGTGCAATTCATTTTCATGACGATGATATAGACGATGCAAGATGGGATGTAGACTTTACTTTAAAAGTACCTGAGGGATTAAAAAGTGGTGTCTACGCTGCAAGACTAAGAGTAGACGGACGAGAGGAATCAGAAAATGAGGACTATATTCCATTTTGTGTTAAACCTCCCAAGGGGACAGCAACTGCAAAAACTTTATTCTTATTGCCTACTAATAGTTACATGGCTTACTCCAATGATAATCTTGGAACCAACTCTGTGGTAGCACAATTGCTTGCAGGTAAAGTGCCTGTGCTTGAGCCGGCAGATTTATATTTAAATGAACATAGAGAGTACGGGCTATCAACTTACTCACTTCACTCAGACGGACATGGTGTATCAATATCGTCAAGACTAAGACCAATCCTTAATATGAGACCCAAATACAGACATTGGCTTTCTCCTTCATTATGGCAACTCAATGCCGACTTACATCTTACTGATTGGCTAGAGGAAAAAGGTTTTGATTTTGATGTTCTGACAGATGAGGATTTGGAACATGAAGGTATAAATTTATTAAATCGTTATAAAGTTGTAATGACTGGAAGTCACCCTGAGTATTCATCTGAGAAATATATGGACGCTCTAGAGTCATATCAAATGCAGGGTGGTAGATGTTTTTATCTAGGATCAGATGGATTTTATTGGATTAGTGAGTATCATCCTGACAACCCTAATATTACCGAAGTTCGAAAAGGTGAAGCAGGCACAAGAGCATGGACATCTAACCCAGGTGAATACAATAATGCTTTTGATGGTAAATATGGAGGTATGTGGAGAGCTCGAGGGAGAATACCTTCTAAAGTTTGTGGGTTAACTTTTACATCTTATGGATTTGACGTGTCCTCTTACTACAAAAGAGAAGAAGATAGTTTTAAACCTGAATGTTCATGGATCTTTGAGGGGATTGGAGCAGATGAGGTGATTGGTGATTTTGGTTTAGTTGGTGGAGGAGCTGCCGGTTTGGAGTTAGACAGATACGACTTAGAATTTGGAACCCCGCATAATGCTTATTATTTGGCTCGCTCGCAGGATCACTCTAATATGATGTTGCAAGTTAACGAGGAAATACACTTTGCTGTTCGCGGTTACTATGGTGGTGGTCATGAAAATCCAATGGTCAGAGCTGATATGATTTACTATAAAACACCTAACAATGGAGCAATGTTTGCACCAGGGTCTTTGGCTTGGTGCGGTAGCCTCTCACATAATAATTACAATAATAATGTCTCTAGAATAATGGAAAATACGCTTAAAGGTTTTTTAAAGGACGGGCCTTTACCTTAAACTATGAAAAAACAAAATATGCAGGAGATTCCATGGGGGAAAGAGACACTTGGCGCTCTAGATACTCCGTTAAATGAATTAGAAAAAAAAGCACTTCAAAATCTAGACATCGATAAATTAAACGATATGGCAGAGTGCCTTTTTGCTTTGAATAATAGACATTATGGTCCTATTCCTGGGACATATATGGTTATGTGTGTTGAACCCGGTAAAACCTGGTGTGTTGGACAGCTCAGTGCTGATAGAGCAAAACCTTTTGTTCTTTTTCCTGAACTTGTTTTCGACTCAGTTGAAAAAGCAACAAAAGCTGCCGAAGCTCTTAAGGCTGAAAAAGCTGAGAGCGTACCCTGTAGAAATATCTAACGACATGGCTAAAGCCAATGTCATGATTGATAATCAAAAAACTAGAGTTACAGAGTGGTCTTTTGAAGTTGGGGACTCAACTGGCCAGCATATTCATGAATACGATTATGTGGTAGTGCCCTTGTTAGATGGGGAACTAAAAATTGTTAATCATGATGGTGAGGAAACAATTTCAAAACTAGCAAAAGGTGGATCCTACTTTAGAGAAAAGGGAGTTAACCACAATGTATTTAATAACAATGATTTTATTTATAAATTTATTGAGATAGAATTTAAGTAGATGGAAAAAAAATTAAGCGTTAGTTACAAAAAATCTGATTTAGATCAATTTGATAAAATTATTACAAATAAACAAACAGATCAAAAAGTTAAAGAATATTCCATAAAAGAAGCAATTGAAGAGTCAAAAAAAGAATATAGTCACTTAACGAACTCACAAGTTTCTACTGACATGAGGCTCTATATGTTCCAGACCGGAACTCTAAAAACAAAAATGAAATATATAAAAATGAATCAATCTAATGAGGACTTTGAGATACCTGTTCCATGGTTTTTGATAAGACACCCAAAAGGGGATGTGGTCATTGACGGAGGCAATGCAAAAGAGGTAAGTGAAGATAAACATGCTCATTGGGGTTCTGTTGTTGCGGCTTATGATCCAATTATGGGAAAAACTGAAAATTGTATCGATCAACTTAACTCTATTGGGGTTAATCCAGCAGGTATAAGATATGTCTTACATTCTCATCTTCACCTCGATCACTCAGGTGGTGTTGGAAGGTTTCCTAATGCAACACACCTAGTTCAACAAAAGGAATATGATTATGCTTTTAATCCTGATTGGTTCTCAAAGCCTGCTTATATTAGAAAAGACTTTGATAAACCTGGAATTAATTGGAAATTTTTAAGAGATAAAAATGATGACTTTTATGACTTATATGGCGACGGATCAATAATTGTAATTTTTACTCCGGGGCATGCACCGGGCCATCAGTCTTTTTTAGTTAATTTACCAAATTCAGGTTATGTGTTGCTTACTATAGATGCAGCTTACACAATGGATCATTGGAACAATTTAACACTACCAGGTCTTGTTTGCTCTGCTGTTGACGTTGTTGACTCTGTAAAAAAACTCAAAAAAATTGCAAAAGACAAAAATGCTACAGTAGTCACAGGGCACGACCCGAATGCTTGGGAAGAATTTAAAAAAGCCCCAATGTTTTATTACGACTAATTTATGTCTGACTATTTCAAAGATATACCTACAATTAAATATGAAGGTAGAGACTCTGCAAATCCACTTTCATTTAAATTTTATGATGCAAATAAAAAAATTCTAGGAAAAACATTAGAGGAACATCTGAGAATGGCAGTATGTTACTGGCACACTTTTAATTGGCCAGGGGGTGACCCTTTTGGAGGACAGACTTTTTTAAGACCATGGATGGAAGTAGGAGATAAAATAGAACAAGCAAAAGATAAGCTCAATAATGCATTCGAATTTTTTGAAAAATTAGGAATACCATATTTCTGTTTTCATGATGTAGATGTTGCTCCAGAGGGTGAAAGTTTTTCAGAGACAGAAAAAATTCAAAAAACGATTATTGATGAAATTTCAAAAAAACTTGAAACAAGTAAAGTAAAACTTCTTTGGGGAACAGCAAATTTATTCAGTCATCGAAGGTACATGTCTGGTGCTGCTACTAATCCTGATCCTGATGTTTTTCAATATGCAGCAGCTCAAGTGAAGATGTGTATGGAAAATACAATGTTTTTAGGTGGACAAAATTATGTTTTATGGGGAGGCAGAGAGGGTTATGAAACAATTCTAAATACTAATATGAAACAAGAATATGATCAACTTGGTAGATTTTTGAACATGGTAGCTGAGCATAAGCACAAAATTGGTTTCAAGGGTTTACTTCTGATTGAGCCTAAACCCCACGAGCCAACAAAACATCAATATGATTTTGACTCTGCTAATGTTTTTGCATTTCTTCAAAAATATGGTTTAGAAAAAGAATTCAAGCTAAACATCGAACAAAATCACGCTATTTTAGCAAAACATTCATTTGAGCACGAGATTGCCTATGCACTTTCCAATGACATCTTTGGGAGTATTGACATTAACAGAGGAGACTATTTAGTAGGATGGGACACAGACCAATTCCCAAACAATGTAGAAGAATTAGTTTTACCTTTTTATTATATTTTTAAAAATGGCGGTTTTTCCTCAGGAGGTCTTAATATGGATGCTAAGATTAGAAGACAATCAATAGATCCTGAAGATCTATTCTATGCACATATTGGCTCTATGGATATTTGTGCAAGAACTCTTATTGCTGTTGAAAAAATGATTAACGATGGTAGTTATGAAAATTTTTTAAAACAAAGATATGAACAGTGGGCCTCTGAAAAACAACTTATGACTTCAATGTCTCTTCAAGATATTCATAAAAAAGTCATTGCTAAAAATATAAATCCTCAACCAAAGTCCGGTCGCCAAGAATATCTTGAAAATCTAATTAATTCTTTTGTCGATTGAGTCAATGAAAATTACAAAATTTTTATTTGATTTAGGTAATGTTTTTTTTGATTGGGATCCACATTATGTATTTAAAAATATCATTCCTGATCAGACTAAAAGAGAATATTTTATGAATACAATCGCGTTCCCTCATTTAGATATGAGATGCGATGCTGGAGTAAAAATTGATGACGCAGTTAAAGATGCAATAAAAAGTTACCCTAATTATGAGAATGAAATAAAGCAATATTATCCAAATCACAGGAATATGGTTAACGGGGTTTATCAAGATACAGTTGATATTTTTAGAAAAATAAAATCAAGTGGTTACCCCTGCTATGTCTTGTCAAACTGGTCAGATGAGACTTATGAGGGTATGGAGGATCAACACCCATTCCTGAAAGAATTTGATGATAAAATTATCTCCGGTAGAGAGTTTTTAGTAAAACCAGACCCTGAAATTTATAAATTAGCGATTTCAAGATTTAATTTAACACCTGAACAAACTCTTTTCATTGATGATCGTATTGAAAATATTGAGGCGGCTCAATCACTTGGCTTTCAAACTATTCATTTAACTGATCCACTGACAATAAAAAGTAAAATAGCAAATCATATAATTGTTTAAATTAGACAATAAAATAGGCCTCGGATTGGCTTCTCTTGGGAGGCCCGGATATATAAACATTGGTCATAGTTCAGATTTAGGCAGCGACATATCAAAAAATTCTATGAGATCTCATTGTCACGAAGTACTTAGTCATGCTTACAAAAGAGGTATTCGATATTTTGATGCGGCAAGGGTATATGGAGATGCTGAGGAATTTTTATCTACTTGGATTAGAGCTCAAAAACAATTTGATGGTTTTGTGGGGTCTAAGTGGGGCTATGAATATTTAGCAAATTGGGAAGTTCAGGCAGATCAACATGAAAGAAAAGATCACTCGGTTGAATTTTTAAAACAACAATGGGTGGAGACAAGACTTAATTTAGGAAAAAGTATTGATTTATATCACATTCATTCTGTCAATTCAGAAAGTAAAGTTTTAGATGATATTAATGTTTTAAAGGAGCTTGAGACAATAAAAAAAAATGGAATAGAAATAGGAATCTCAACAACCGGACCAGATCAAGAGAAAACTATTAATAACCTTTTAATTAAGAATGAAAAACTTAATCTATTTTCTTATTTACAAACGACTATTAATATCTTTGACCAATCTTGTATTTCCATTTTAAAAGAGGTATCTGAAAAAAAGATAAATGTAATTGCAAAAGAGATTTTCTCAAATGGAAGACTAACTCATTCAAATAAAGAATTTCATCAAAATAAAATTAAAGAATTAAAGTCAGTTGCCTCATCTATGGATTTAACTTTAGAGCAATTGTCTTATCTATGGGTTTATCAACTACCGTTTGTTAAAATTTGCTTAACTGGTGCTTCAACTATTAAACAGTTGGACGATAATTTATCATGTTTAAATAATATCAACTTATCCTTACCTGATTTAAAATCATTTGCCATGGATACAATTGAATATTGGACTATTAGAAAATCACTTAGATGGAATTAAGGGTAGAATTTTGATGCAGAAGCTTTTGATATTGTTTTGGCAAATGTTCCTTTGCTAGCTTTAGCATAAGCTGTCCATTGATATTTATGCTTACCATCCGGAGGACATGGAGATTTGTATGAAAATATCCCAGTTTCAACAGTATTTTGTCCTTTGTATTCAACCCATCCACCACCATGATTATAAGAGGGAACATTTAAATCAACTAATTTAAATTCTATCCATTTGGTACCTTCAGGAACGTTTTTGATTTCAAATTCTGGATTTTTTACAGTGTTCGGATTCCCACTGGTACAAATCAATAAATCCCCCCATTCAAATGAAATTTCAAAGTCACTTGATAAAGCGCTAAAAGAAAAAAAAAGTGATAATATTATTAAAATTAACCTCATATTTACTTATTTCTAATTTAACTCTAAAAAAAATCAATCTAAAAAACTACCCAACTTGAATTTGATGAGCTAGAGGCGATTGACCTTTCGATAAATTTAATACCCTCAAGTCCATCTTCTACACTTGGAAAATCATGATTTTCCTCATTAAAATTGCCATTTTTCTGATTAATTAGCGCATTAGCTACATCTGTATATATATTTGCAAATCCCTCTAAATATCCCTCGGGGTGCCCAGCAGGAATTCTAGTAACATCCCCTGCATCGCTCATAGCACCTGATCCACCTCTTGTAATTTTTTGTTTGGGTTCTCCAAATTTTGTAAAGTAAAGGTAATTCGGATCTTCTTGACACCATTCCAGCCCGGCCTTGTTACCGTAAATTCTTATTTGTAAATGATTTTCATTTCCTGGGGCTACTTGAGAAGACCAGATAGTACCTTTTGCTCCTCCTTTATATCGTAACGATATTTGAGCATTATCATCTAATTTTCTCCCAGGCACAAAAGATGTTAACTCTGCAGATATCTCCTCAGTATTTAGATTAGTTATAAACCTAATCAGATTGTAAGCATGAGTTCCAATGTCACCAATACATCCACCAGCACCTGATTGATTAGGATCAGTTCTCCAAGAGGCCTGTTTGTTTCCCCCATCATTAATTCTATTTTCTAAATCTTCGGTCAGCCAATCTTGAGCATACTCTGCTTGAATTACTCTTATTTCACCTAAGTCACCTCTCTTACAAAGAGCTCTAGCATTCCTAATCATGGGATAACCAGTGTAGTTATGAGTTAAAGCAAAAAGAACGTTATTGTCTTTTTTACACTTTATAAGTTCCTCACATTGATTAATATTCATAGCAAGGGGTTTGTCACAAATTATGTTAAAGCCTTTCTCCATGAAAGCTTTAGCAATCGGATGGTGCATGTGATTTGGTGTGACTATAGCTACAGCATCTATTTTATCCTCTCTGATCAATTCTTTTTCGACCATTTCAAGATAGTCCTTATAATTCCTTTCATCTGCTATTCCAATATCTCTGCCAGAGGCTTGAGCTTTTTCAGGATTAGATGAAAAGGCACCAGCGACCAGTTCAAAGCGGTCATCAATTCTAGATGCAATACGGTGAACCTCTCCAATAAATGCTCCTGAGCCGCCACCAACCATTCCTAATTTTAATTTTTTGGTCATATTATCATTCAATTCCAAGCATTTTTTTGTTCGCATCTTGATCAGTACCAGCATCGGCAAAATCATCGAAAGCATTTTCGGTAACTCTAATTAAATGATCTTTAATAAATACAGAGCCCTCTTTAGCTCCGTCTTCAGGATGTTTCAAAGCACACTCCCATTCTAAAACAGCCCATCCATCAA
The DNA here is from genome assembly GCA_902595525.1 of uncultured Alphaproteobacteria bacterium. The sequence goes on from CACJQJ010000001.1 coordinate 126,870, forward strand.
AGCCGTAAGTAGTAAGTTTGGAGAAAATTGACTTGAAATCTACTTGCCCATCTCCTAAAGATCTAAATCGACCTGCTCTGTTTTTCCAAGATTGAAATCCACTATAGACTCCTTGTTTACCAGTGGGATTTAGTTCTGCGTCTTTGACATGAAACATTTTTATTTTCTCGTGATAAATATCAATATGCTGCAAATAATCTAAATGCTGCAAAACAAAGTGGCTTGGATCATATAACATGTTGCAGCGTTCATGATTACCCACTTTATCTAAAAACATTTCAAAAGTTATTCCATCAAAAAGATCCTCGCCTGGATGAATTTCATAACACAAATTTACCCCACACTCATCAAATTCATTAAGAATAGGTTTCCACCTTTTAGCTAGTTCATCAAATGCAGTTTCAACCAACCCTTCTGGTCTTTGAGGCCATGGATAAACATATGGCCAAGCCAACGCTCCTGAAAAAGTAACATGTTCAGTCAATCCAAAATTTTTTGAAGCTTTAGCAGCCATCATTAATTGATCGACTGCCCATTGCTGCCTTGCAGATGGATTTCCTCTAACCTCTGAGGCTGCAAAACCATCAAATACTGAGTCATATGCAGGATGAACGGCTACAAGCTGACCTTGAAGATGTGTAGATAGCTCAGTAAGATTTAAATTGAAACTTTTAAGAGTCCCTTTTATTTCGT
>CACJQJ010000002.1 GCA_902595525.1 uncultured Alphaproteobacteria bacterium
CTCTGAGCAACAAGTATGGATGTCTCATGGAGATAGTTTAACAAAAATTCCAAAAGGTTTTAAAATTCTTGCTAAAACTAAAAATAAAATACCAGCAGCTATTTATAAAAAAAATATTTATGCAATACAATTTCATTGTGAAGTTACGCATTCTGAATTTGGCACTCAAATTTTAAAGAATTTTTTATTTAATATTTGTAACTTAAAAGAAAATTGGAAAAATAATGATTTACATCAAACTATTGGTAGATATTTAAGAATTAATGTTAAAGAAAAAAAACCAAATATAGTGTGTGCAGTATCAGGTGGGGTTGACTCTACAGTTTTGGCATTTGCAATATCAAAATATCTTAAATTAGATAATGTTCACTTTATATTTGTAAATAATGGATTGCTTAGAAAGTATGATATTAAAAATATAAAATCTGTATTTAAATCCTTCAATTTAAAATTAAATATAATCAATGCAGAACATATCTTCTTAAAAAAACTAAAAAATGTTACTGATCCAGAACTAAAAAGAAAGATAATTGGGGGTTTATTTATAGAGGTATTCTCAAAGTATATTAGAAAATTATCACAAAAAGATTTCTATTTAGCACAAGGAACTCTATATACAGATATTATAGAAAGTCGCTCTTACCATGGTGGAAAGAGCGTGACTATCAAATCACATCATAATGTTGGAGGTTTACCAAAAGACCTTAAATTTGATGTTATAGAGCCTTTTAAAGAGCTATTTAAGGACGAAGTTAGAAGATTAGGTCTATTCTACAAATTAGATCAAAGATTTGTTAATCGACATCCTTTTCCTGGGCCAGGGCTAGGAATTCGGTGTATTGGAAAGGTTAACAGACAAAGACTAGATACTTTAAGAGAAATAGACGAAATCTTTATAAATTTTTTAATCGAAAAAAATTTATACAACAAATCATGGCAGGCATTTGCTGTTTTACTCCCTGTTAAATCTGTTGGTGTGATGGGCGACGAGAGAACTTATGAGGAAACATGTGTTCTTCGATGTATTAATTCTGTAGACGGTATGACAGCAGACATAACTGAAATTGACATATCTACACTCTCTGAGGTTGCAACTTTAATTGTAAATAAAGTACCTCGAGTAAATAAAGTTCTTTATGACATTACTAGTAAGCCACCTTCAACTATTGAGTGGGAGTAAGTTGATGCTTTTGCATCAGAAATTTTTAAAGGAAACCCTGCAGCTGTATGTCCTTTAAAAGAATGGTTACCTGATCAAGTGATGCAAAATATAGCTATGGAGAATAATTTATCAGAAACAGCATTTTTCATTGAAGATAGTGACATATTTCACATTAGGTGGTTTACTCCTAAAGCTGAGTTAGACTTAGCTGGTCATCCAACATTAGCATCAGCTCATATTTTGATAAATGAATATAAAAAAAATAATAGGTCATTAATTTTTAAGACAAAAATTGGCGATACTCTCAATGTTTCCGTTAATAAAGATCTCTATTTAATGAACTTTCCCTCAAGGCCTCCAAAAGTTGTGAGTGAAACAAGTAATATTGTTGAAGCATTAGGAATAAAACCTATTGAGCTATTAGCCCACAGAGATTTGATTGCTGTATTTAAAAGTCAAGAGGATATTTTATCTATAAATCCAGATATAGGAAAATTATTAAAATTAGATTATCCATCTGTAGTAGTCACAGCAGTCGGTGATAATTCAGATTTTGTATCAAGAAATTTTGCACCTAAGTTAGGAATACCTGAGGATCCAGTAACAGGATCATCTCATTGTGAATTAATCCCTTATTGGTCTAGAAAACTTGATAAAAAAGAAATGATTGCATTTCAGATATCTGAAAGAGGAGGAAAAATTTATTGTACTGATAATAATGATAGGGTCCTAATAGGAGGAGAAGCAGTAACATTTTTTCGTGGTGAAATAGACCTTAATTAATAAATTATTTTGATAATTAAAATATTTCTAATATGTTGTATTTAAGGAATGTAAATGGATTTTAAAAACGTATCAGTTGATAAGATTTCTAATACTTATTTTGATGGTAGAGTTACAAGCAGAAATATAACATTTCAAGATGGTTCATTTAAAACATTAGGTGTCATGTTAGAGGGTGAGTTTGAATTCAATACTTCAAAGAAGGAAATAATGGAGATTACATCAGGAGAATTAGATGTTTGTCTAGCAAATTCTTCAAATTGGATAACTTATTCAGACGATAGTTCTTTTGAAGTACCAGCTAATAGTTCTTTCAAGGTAAAAGTAAAAAAGATCACTAATTATTGTTGTTCTTATATTGATTAGGTATGCAAGGAAAATTTAGTCGTACCGATAGACTTCCACCTTATATATTTGGTGAAATTAATAAATTAAAAGCAAAATTAAGAAAAGATGGTAAGGATATTATTGATTTTGGTATGGGAAATCCTGACATGCCCACTCCAAAACATATAAGAGACAAGTTAAAAGAGGTTACAGATAAACCTGGTGTGGGAAGATATTCTGTTAGTAAAGGAATTCCAGGCTTAAGAAAAGCTCAGGCAAAATATTATGAAAAAAGATTTGGTGTAAAATTAAATCCAAATAATGAAATAGTAGTTACACTTGGTTCCAAGGAAGGTCTAGCAAACCTAGCTCAAGCTATATCCTCTCCAGGTGATATAATAATTTCACCAAACCCCTCCTATCCAATTCACCCTTATGGATTTATTATAGCAGGTGCCTCTCTAAGACATCTTCAAACTATGACTAATGGAATATTTGATCCAGAAAGTTATTTAGAACGATTAGATAGATCAATTAGACATAGTTCACCCTCACCAATAGCTTTAATAGTTTCTTTTCCTTCAAATCCAACTGCTCAAATTGTTGATTTAGATTTTTATAAAGAGATTATAAAAATAGCTCTAAGATATAATGTTTATGTTTTATCTGATCTTGCTTATGCAGAAATATATTTTGGCAAAAATCCACCACCTTCAATCTTACAAGTTAATAAGGCAAAACAGATAGCTGTTGAATTTACATCTATGTCTAAAACTTATGCTATGGCAGGATGGAGAATAGGTTTCGCCGTAGGTAATAAAAAACTTATAGAGGCTCTAACTAAAATAAAATCTTATTTAGATTACGGTGCATTTACTCCTGTTCAAGTCGCTGCAGCTACAGCTTTAAATGGCTCTCAGTCATGTGTTTCTCAAATTAGATCTACCTATAAAAGTAGAAGGGATGTTTTAGTTGAGTCAATGTCACGATCAGGTTGGGACATACCTAGCCCTGAAGCAAGTATGTTTGCATGGGCGCCAATCCCCAAAAAGTACCAAAATAAAGGATCTTTAAAATTTGCAAAAGATTTAATGATAAAAGCTGATGTAGCTGTTTCTCCTGGCATAGCTTTTGGCGAATATGGTGAAGGATTTGTTCGTATAGGACTGGTTGAAAACGAGCAAAGAATTCGTCAGGCAGCTAAAAATGTACGTAATCTAAAGCTTTAGTATTATTTTTACTCATATTTCAAATCAAATAAAATATTGCTTATATTCTTGATAATTATATAAAACCAACCTTAAGATGATTAACACAAAAAAAATAGGTTCTGTTCTCAAAAACATCAATAATATTGATGAATTGAGTATTTCAGATGTAATTGATTGTAATCAAGGTCAATTAATTGCTGTTAAAGTAATTTCAGTCAATCCTAATTATAATAAATTGGAGTTAGTCTCTGGAAGAATTACTGAATTAACTGAGGGAGATGTTATTGTTGGTGCATTGGGTAATAGAATTGCTTCTTCAGGGATGACAGGTTCTGTTCCAACTGAATTAAATAAACACGATAAAATCCACATTTTAAATTTAGGTGGAGTAATTGGTAATTGTAAAGATTTTAATATTCTTCTGGGACCAGCTACAGAATGTGAAGTCCTTGGATCGGTTGTAGATAATAGTAACAAACAATTGAATCTAGTTGATTATTCAAAAATTAAAGAAATGAAAATTAAAAACAAAGTACCATCTATTGCAGTCATAGGAACGGGTATTGACTCTGGTAAAACTACTGTTACATCCTTTATAATCAAAACTCTTAGTAATTATTTTAAGAAAATTAATGCATGTAAACTAGCAGGTACCGCTTCACAAAAAGATTTATATTCCTATGAAGATAATGGTGCTTATAAAACATCAGATTTTGTAGATTACGGTCTGCCTAGTACCTGTATGAATGATAAAAAAACCATACAAAGTTGTTCAGCATCAATTATCAGCAATATGTCTGAGGACGCTGAGATAATTCTAATGGAATTAGGTGATGGTTATCATGGCGATTATGGAACTAGAGAAATAATTCAAAATACTGATATTACAGAGTCAATTGAGGTTATTGTAATTTGCGCTTATGACGTATCAGGAGCAGTAAATATTATAGAAAATTTAAAATCAAATAATTTAGATAACAAATTACTGATAATAAGTGGCCCTGTAACTAATAATGTATCTGCTTATAAGCAATCAATTGATAAGTTTTCTATACCTAATTCAGACTTTTTAAATATTTATAATTCAACTAACCATGTAAATGTTTTTGCTAAGATAATTAATAGGATTAATAATGATTAAAGTAGGTATAATTGGAGCAAATGGTTATTTAGGTGTTGAGTTAATACGAATTCTTTCTGTACATCCTGAAGTAAAATTATCAAAAATCTTTCAAAGAGAAATGGAAATAGATGAGGAATTTCCACATTTACAGTCGTATAATTTGAAAGATTTACAGACATCTAATCTTGATGATTTTAAAAATCTCGATTGTGTTTTTTTATCATTACCTCATGGTTCAGCCCATCAATATGTCAATGAATTATTATCTAAAGTTAAAATCATAGACCTAAGTTCTGATTTTAGAATTTCTAATCAAGAAGATTATAACAAATATTACAAATCAAATTTTGATGCTGACATTCAAAGCAAGTTTCAATACGGATTTATTGAAAATTCAATCGATGACATAAAAAAATCTTCCAACATATCCAATCCTGGTTGCTTTGCGCTTACAGCTCAATTATCTTTATTACCATTTCAATCTATAATTAAAAAAGTATCTATTACTGCTATTACTGGATCAAGTGGTGGTGGTAAAAATCCTTCTATGAAAAATCATCATTCTACAAGATCTAAAGATATTTTTTCATACAACATAAATTCACATCGACATTTAGCAGAAATTTATCAATCTTTTCCGAATTTAAAGGAGACTCTATCATTTGTGCCTTTGTCGGGACCTTTCTCTCGAGGTATATATCTAACAAGTCACATTGAAACATATGAAGATTCAACTATTGAGTCCTTAAATTCCATTTTAATTCATTGTTTTAAATCATCTCCTTTCATTAGAGTACAAGATAATACTAAGCTTTCTAACGTAGTAGGTTCAAATTATTGTGATATTTCAATGTCTTACAAAGATGAGAGACACTTTGTAATAGAGGCTTGTTTAGATAACTTAGTAAAGGGTGCCTCAGGTAATGCAATTGAGTGTATGAATATAATCTTTGATCTTGATCAAACTTTGGGATTGAAACAAATGATACCGTTATATCTATAATGAAAAATCAAAGTTTTTACCAATCGATATTACAAAATTCCATTCTTGTCATAAAAGTTAGTGGTAAAATTTGTGATAATGAAGCTAGTATAGATAATGTTATAAGCGACATAAAAGAATTATTGAATTCTATTTCGAAGTTAAAAGTTGTTTTAGTTTTTGGATTTGGACGACAGCTAGATAACTATATGATTAATGTACACGGTATTGAGCCAAAAAAAATAAATGGTAGGAGAGTGACATCTCCCACAGACATAGAGGCAGCCAAAAAAATATCCGGTCAAATTTTAATAGATATTTTTAGCTTGAGTTCACGATATAATATTAGAAATTTTCCAATTCCTATTTCAAAGAAGGACTTTATTGCAGCAAAAAGGAGAGATGTAGTTGATGACATTGATTATGGTCAAGTAGGGGACGTCGTTTCAGTTGATGCTTTACAAATTAAAAACTTATTTAAAGAACATGATATGATAATTATGCCAAGTTTAGTTTTAGATAAAAATACATCTGAAGTATTAAATGTTAATGCTGACACCATAGCTACTGAATTAGCAATAAACCTCTCAGCTAGTAAGCTAATTTTTATCTCTGATGTCCCTTTTATCAAAGATACACAAGGAGAAAGAATTTCTGCAGTTGATGAAAATGTGGCAAGAAAACTATTTGATGAGAAAATCATTTCTAATGGGATGATTGTAAAAGTCGAAAACTCATTAAAAGCTCTAAATCAAGGTGTTCAAAAAATTCATATTATAAGTGGCGAAATAAAAAATGCTCTTATAAATGAGTTAGAGACAGAAGAGGGTATTGGTACTGTATTTCAAAAACAATCTTTAGATTATTGAAATTACAACGATTGAGTTATTATCTTTATTGCCTTTCTTATTTCTCCAGTTGAAACAGTCAAAGGAGGTGTAAGACGAATTATATTCCCTTGAATTAGGGTTGAAATAAGCCCATTTTTTGACATTTTTTCATATGTTTTTAATGCGATTTGATTATTTTTAAACTCTACACCAGCCATAAGACCCAAACACCTTGTATCAATTATTTTATCTTTGTGTAAGAGGTGCATTTTTTTTATTAGAGAAGATAATAAATTACCATTAATCAGTACTTTATTTAAAAAACTTTTATTATTTATGGTTCTAAAAACATTATATGAAACTCTTGTCTGAAGCATACCACCTCCAAAAGTTGAGCCATGAAAACCAGTAGAAATAATTTTGGATATATATTTTTTAACTATAGTAGCACCTATGGGAATGCCTGAACCTAGGCCTTTTGCAGAGGTTATAATATCTGGATTGACACCGTAATGTTTGTAAGCAAATATTTTACCAGTTCGACCTATACCACCTTGTATTTCATCCCCAATAAGCAAAATTTTCTTATTTTTACATATCCCTTTTATAGCTTTTGCAAAATTCTTACTGCAAATATTTATACCTCCGTCCCCTTGAACAAATTCTATGATGATTGCTACTGTTTTTTTATTTACAAGTTTTTTAAGATGAGAAACGTCATTAAATTTACAAAACTTAACTTTTCCAGGTACTGGACCAATATTAGATTTATATTTTTTATTACTTCCAACGGATAGGGCGCCAATTGTTCTCCCATGAAAAGAGGAGGTCATAGCAATAATTTCATCTCTTCCTATTTTACTTCCATAATTTCTTGCAATTTTTAAAGCAGCTTCAATACTTTCAGCACCTGAATTAGAGAAGAAAACATCGCCCTTATTAGAATTTTTAGATAATAATTTAGATAATTTGGTCTTAAACTCATGCATTTGAGAACCAGATAAATGAGTGATACCAGTTTTTATTTGATCTTGTAAACTTTTTCTAACAACTGGATGATTATATCCAAGAGAATTAACCGCTACTCCAGCTGAGAAATCTAATAATTTTCTTTTATCAGAGGTGTATAAATAACATCCATTACCCTTTACTACTCTAAAATTACTAAACTTGTAAGTTTTTAATAAGTTATTCATGTTTTTTTAATGTATATTTTTAATAAAAAAAGAAAATTTTGATAGTCAAAATCTCCACTGGCTTATTTTATTCATAAGAAAATCTCTAAAAGCTATCAGTTTCAAACTCCCTTTTAGGTTTTCATGATAAACCATATGAACATCGTAACTTGGTCCTTCTATATCTGGTAATACTTTAACAAGATGGGCTTTATGTTGGGCCATATAATCAGGTAATGCAGCCAAACCTGCACCAGTTTCAACAGCTACTAATAAACCATATAAATTATTAATTGTAATATGAGGTCTTCTATTTTTTTGGTTTTTTTTAACACCAGTCTTCAGTATCCAATTGGTGTCAGAAAGGGGGGATGGTTTTCCAATGCCATATGTAATTAATCTATGACTATTTAGTTCTGATCTTCTCAAAGGCATACCCATTTCATTTATGTAATTCGCAGATCCATAAATATGGTATTTAATTGTTGCTATGTGCTTTGAAACCAAATCTAAATGTCTTGGTTTTCGCATCCATAAACCAATATCATAATCTTGGCGAAGCATATCTTGCTCATCTTCAGAATAGTTTAGTTTAAGATTAATTTCTGGGTATTCATGAATAAATTCATTGATTCTTGGGCTTAGCCACATCGATCCAAAAGCAACAGTAGTATTAATAGAGAGGTTACCAGTTGGAACTGACTTATATTCAACTATCTTTTTTTCTATAGAATTTAAATCAGCAAAAATTTTTTCAGTTTCTTCAAAAAGATAGGAACCTTGCTCTGTTAGAGTTATACCTTTTGTGTGTCTTTTAAATAGTTTGGTTTTTAAACTATGCTCAAGAGATTGAATTTGTCTAGTAATAGCAGATTGACTAAGGTGAATAGTATCCATAGCTCTAGAGATACTACCTGCTGTAGCTACGTGATAAAATGTTTTAAGTCTATCCCAATCCATTAATAATTGTATTTAGATCCCCGTTTAGTATTAGAATATCTATTAAATAATATTTTTTTGAAGATTTCAAATCTAATAAAATGTTATGAGCATCATTTAATTCATTCTTACTTTCAATAAGTTGTGTAATATCTATTTTTTGGGCTTTATATAAAATTTCATTACCTTGTAATTTTAATTCTAAGCTATCAATTATTTTTTCTTGGTTGTTTATTTTATTTAAATAAAAATCATAATTGTTCCAAGACTCTAAGTAAGTATTAAGTAAGTCTCTCTTTAAGTCTTTATGCTCTAATAATTTTTTTTGATAATTATATTCCTCAATATCAAAATTATTTTCATCTTTAAATCCATCATAAATAGGAACGCTTAAAGATAGTGATAAGGATGAAGATCTTCTATGATCAATTGCTGCAGAATAATTATCGCTCTCACTTAGGGAATAGGTTAGGTCAACAGAAGGTCTCAAATCTTTTTTACTCATCTCTAGTTCAGGTAAATATGTATTTTCAATAAAAGAGAGATATTGGCCATAAGAGGAATTCATCAATTCTGAAAATAATTTCTTACTAATTTGTGCATTAGATACGTCTATCACATAATCAAAATTTACATCTTCATCATAAATATCTAGATCAAGTAACTTACTAACTTGAAGCATCAAATTATCTATTTTTCTATCATAATCTAAAGACACAGATTGTGCTTCTAATAGTTCATTTTCTAAATCTAATACTTCTGTTTTTGTAATTCTGTTTGCCTTAAATAATATTTCAGCCTCTAAGACTTTTTTTCTATAAAATTCTAAATTCAGTTGTTGATTTTTCTTTTTAAAGATCAATGTCTGTAAATTGCTATAACCGTTTAGGAGTTCTTTGATTAATAACTCTTTTTGATACTCTCTTAGATAGTCAAAAGCTTGATTTCTAGTTTGCGTAGTAATTAAATTTAACTGACTAAACCCACCGTTATAGAGGTTAACCGTAGCACTTAATGTATGAGTATCTGTGTTTACTGTAGAAGTAGAGTCAGTGCTAGTTGTACTGTTTGAAATAGAAAACGAATAATCTATTTCTGGTATATAGAGAGTATCAGCTAATTCTAAATTTTTATCATCAATCAAATTGTCATACTTAAATTGAGAGTTTGTTTCATTTTTTTCGACAAGAATTTTTATTAAATCAGTTATTTCATAGGATAAAATACTCTTTGAAAAAAATAAAAAGAATGTGCTTAAAAAAATTATTTTGATTTTTGCCATTCTCTCTCCAAATTATTCAAATTCCATTTCAATTTTTTTTTGTTCATTGTATTTTCCATTTTTTTAAATCTTTTCTCAAATTTCCTATTAGAGTTCCTAATAATTGTTTCAGTATCAAGTCCTAATTTTCTTGATAAATTAATACAAGAAAATAATAAATCTCCTAATTCCTCTTTAATTTTTCTCTTATTATTAATCTTCATTTCATTTGAAAGCTCATGTAATTCCTCTTTTACCTTCTTCAAGGTTCCATTTGCATTTTTCCAATCAAATCCTTCTTTTGCAGCTCTTTTTTGAAGCTTAAGTGAACGTGTAACAGCAGGGAGATTTACACTTACACCATCTAAAACAGATTTAGCACCTTTCTTTTTTCTTTCAAATTTTTTTTGTGTTTCCCAAAAATCATTTACATCTTTAACGGTTTTAATTGACTCATCGCGCATAAAAATATGAGGATGACGAGATTTCATTTTTTTTACACTTGTATCAATGACATCTTCAATTGAAAATTTCTTTTTTTCAGCAGCAATAACTGAGTGATAAATAACTTGTAGTAATAAATCGCCAAGCTCTCCTTCTAGCTCTTTGTTATTATTTGACTCAATTGCTTCGATAACTTCATATGCTTCCTCTAAAGTATACTTTGCTAATGATTTGGAAGTTTGCTGTATATCCCATGGACATCCATTTTTTGGATTTCTTAGTCTCTTAACAACATTAATTAAATCATCTAGTTTGTTCTTTTTTTTTACCATGCTAATGCCTGTGCTTGAAATATTTGACTTTTATAACTTCTAATATCTGCATATGCATCATAAATTTTATCTTGCTTTCTAGCGCACAAAATAAAACCTTCGCTCCAGTCTGTAGTTTTAAAGCATTTATGTCCTTTTTTATTTAGTTGGGAAATATAGGGTGAAAGCCGCTCTTCTAATAATAATTGTTTCAAATTTGGATCGTGTGGGTGAAAAAAAGCAGGTAAATGCTCTGATGAAACTCTTGGTTCATTTAATGCTTGGTCAATAGACTTATTTGAAAATATATAATTCATTAAAAATTGTGCTTGCCATTGATCTTGAGCATCACCACCCATTGTCCCACAACTTAAAATCTCTCTCTTTTTTTGATTGATTATTAAAGTAGGACTCAATGTTGTCCTTGGTTGTTGTTCAGGTGCTATAAAATTTACGTGACCTGGTTTTGATAAATAAAACGTCATTAATCTATTACCTAAAGGAAATCCTAATTCATTAATCACTTCATTTGATCTGATCCATCCACCACTTGGTGTACACGAAATAGCATTATTATCTTTATCTATAATACTTATATGAACAGTGCCAGCTCCCCATGGTTTAATATCATTTTCAATTGGAAGTAATGATTTCTTCGATAAGGGGTTCCCAGGAATAATAGATTCAATTGCCCTCTTTTTAATTAATTGTATTCTTTTATTAAGGTAAGAGTCATTTAACAGGTGATTGGCTTTGACTTTTGAATTGTACTTCCCAGTGAAATACATCTCTCTGTCAGCAAAAGTTAATTTTAAAATTTCTATAAATTTATGAATATCATTTGCTGAATTAAGTGATTTAATTTTTTGTTTGTTGAGCATTTTCAACATCATTAAACTAGTCAATCCTTGTCCCCAGAAATTAGTTTTATGAACTTGATAATCACCATATTTTTCTGAAATTGTTTTTTCAAATTTCACATTAAAATTTTCAAAATCTTCTTTTGAAAGAAGCCCTTCATTTTTTTGTGAATATTTTAAAATTGAGTTTGCAACATCGCCTTTGTAAAAAGCATCATGTAATTTATTAAATTTATTATTTCGAGATCCTGTAATTTTTTTTTCGTAATTACCAAGATAATCTATTAAGTTTGCGTAAGCCAAATTTCTGAATAAACTTCCTACTTTTGGAATTTTATTATTCTTTAAATATAATTTTGCAGAATTTTTCCACTCTTTTGTAAATTTACTTTTTAGACTTATTAATCCAAATTTATTTTGGTTAATTATTCCAGTGTGTAAGGGATATCCATCTTTTGCGTATTCTTTAGCATATTGCGAAATAGTCCTAAAATCTAGTTTGCCATATAATTGTAACATTCTAAAAATGCTAGAAAATGCTGCTGGTACTCCAGCACATAAAATACCCTCATCAGGAACTTCTTTGTATCCTCTTGTAACTAAATTTAAAAAATTAAATTTTTTTGGAGATATAGTATTTCCATTTAAGACAAGAGGACTTTGGTCTTTGGGCTTTAAAATCATTACTCCTTCACCTCCCATGCCAAACATTTGAGGATTTACGAGCCCTTCAACTAACATAGCTCCAGCTGCAGCATCAAAGGCGTTACCTTTGTCATCATTTAAAATATTATGTGCAGTAATTGATGATAAATTTGAATGAGTTGCTACAGCACCGTTAGTTCCAGAATAACTCGGTATAAAACTGTTAGAGCTATTATCTTCTATTCTATAAGATCTATTCATTACAAATAATAATTTTACGACATTCCATAAATTATTTCTTTTTTAAAAGATTGCATTATAAAGTTATATATGACCTGGAAGTTAATATCAAAATCTTCATACTCACAACTACTCGGAGTGTTAGAAACAAAATTAGAAAATAATCAACATAAGTATAGAATGACAGTTTCTGAGAAGCATTTAAATTCTGGAAACTTTGCCCATGGCGGTTTTTTAATGTCTTTTTTGGATAATGTTATGGGCAATGCTGCATATAAATCGTTTGGTAATAGACCCTGTGTAACAATATCAATGAATACTCACTTTATATTTTCTGCACAAAAAGGAGATGAGCTAATTGGAATTCCTTCTATAGAGAGAATGACAAAAACACTTTGTTTTGTTAAATGCCAAGTATTTTCAAATAATGAAATTATTGTTTCAGGAAATGGTATTTGGAAGTTAGTTAAAACATTATCTATGAAAACTGTAAAAGACAAAAAATTAGATGACGATGGTGGTTGGTAATAATTTAATTAATTAGAATTAATATTGAAAATACAGATATCAGAAATAAATGCATGTAAGGCACTTTTTTTCTCTATTTCTTTTTTTGTGGGCCTTTGGGCCATTAGAATCCCTGATATAAAAGATCAAATAAACGTTGACTATAGTGGCATGGGATATCTTTTTGTAATTTTTTCAATTGGCTCTGTGCTGACAATGATAGCGATGCCAAAAATAATGCAACTCTATCCATCAAAAAAAATATCTTTTTTATCTGGGTTTCTAATTTGTATTTTATGGATGCTCATACCTTTTGCCCATTCATTCAAATTAATGGCAATACTCAGTTTTATCTTTGGTGTTTGTTATGGACTTTTTGAAGTAATTCTTAATGTTCAAGCCACTTCTTTAGAAAAAAAACTAAATAAACCAATGATGTCAGGCTTTCACGCATTTTGGAGTATTGGACTATTATCTGGATCTTTGTTAACAAGTTTATTTTTAGAATTTAAAATTAGTTTTTTTATAAATTCTCTTGTTTATGTTGTATTTTTAGCTCCATTAATATTTTTTAGTAGTTTAACTATAGAAAATAATAAATCAGACCCTTTATCTTTTTTTTCAATTTTTTTTAGTTGGCCCTTATTTCTTATAATTTTAGTTGTATTAGCTATCACAGCAGTTTTTTTGGAAGGGGGGACCGACTCCTGGGGTTCTTTATATATGAGAGATTACATAAATGTAGACGGTTTCAATATTGGACTTGCTGCAATAGCCTTTAATGGAAGTATGGTTTTTGGAAGATTAATAGGAGATAAACTAAAACAAATGTTTGGAATTTATAATTTTCTTGTTTTCTCAGTTGTAGGTTCATTGGTTGGTACTTTAGTAATTGCATTTAGTAGTTCTTTATTTTTTGCAATATTTGGATTTATCATAGCTGGTTTTTGTGTTTCTTCAGTTATTCCAATTTGTTACACGTATGGGTCCACTATTAAAGGTGTTGACCCCACTGTTGGTATTTCTATTATTACAATAGGCACATATGGGGTTTTCATGATATCACCTCCTACCTTAGGTTATGTTGCAGATATGATAGGTATAGAATTTGTATACACACCTATGTTTATACTTTTTTTCATAGTAAGCATCATTGTAATTTTACAAAAGAAATTATTCAAAAACTAATTTTTTTTTAAAATTAATATATTTCCAAATAGCACAAGGAACGACCCAATGTATAAATTTAAATTCCATATCATACCTTCAAATATTGTAGAAATAATTAGTGCTATAAGCGGCATTATTATTGCAATGTATGCTGCATCATTAGCACCTATATTTTTTATTACTGAAAGATAAAGAATAAAACCGAATACACTTCCAAAAACAGATAAATAAAGTAACGATATAATATATCTGTAACTAAAATCAAAATTTAATTCAGTACCAGTTATTAAAAGATAAATTAATAGTGTTATAGAGCCATACAACATCCCATATCCTGTAACGGCTACAACATTCAATTTAATTTTAGAGGTATACTCTGAAATTAAGTTACCAATAGATGCAAAATATGTCGCCAATACACCAAGTAAAATCCCAATACTTGTGCTCTTTGATAATTCAAAATTAATAATTTCATCATAAAATATGAAAAGCAATCCTAACGTTCCAATAAAACCTCCAACCAAAGTCATAATTTTTGGAAATTTACCTTTAAAAATAATATTATTAACAACATTCATAAATAATATTGATGAAAAACATAAAGCAACAAATCCACTTATTAAATGAACAGTAGATAGATAAAACAGCACATAATTTATATTAAATAATGATATACCCAGAGCAGCTATAAAAAAGTGCTCCTTAAGAGTAAATTTAAGATTAATTTTTTTTAGCATACAAAATATTAAAATTATTATTGATGATAAAAAAAACCGGTAAAAAACTGATGTCATTGGATCAACAATACCAAGTTGAAATTTAATAATATACCAGGTAGGCCCCCAAACTAATAGTGTTGAAATAAATAAAAATATTGTATTGTTCACTTATGCCTTCTTTTGATGTTGTCTCGTCACCAGATATTCAAGAAATTGATAATGCCATCAATAATACTAAAAGAGAAGTTGATAATAGATTTGACTTTAAGAATACTAATTCAACAATCGAACGAAACGATTTTTCTATTACAATAGAGACAACGGACAATACTAAATTAACTCAATTTAATGATATTTTAAAAAATAATATTGTAAGAAGAAAAATAGATCCAAAATTTATTCATCTAAAATCAACTGAAACAGCTTCTGGTAACAGAGTAAGACAATTTATTGATATTTTGAATGGAATATCAAAAGAGGACTCAAAAAAAATAACAAATCTTGTTAAATCATCAAAAGCAAAGGTTCAAGCTTCAATTAATGGAGATGAAGTAAGAATTACTGGAAAGAAAAGAGACGATCTACAATCAATGATCGAATTATTAAAATCAAGTGATATTAAAATTCCTCTACAATTTCAAAATTTTAGAGATTAATTACTTCCATAGTTGTAAAGTCAATTAATCGAACAGTCGTAATTGTTCTAAGAAATTTAATACAATCCTCTGTTTTTACTTGAATTGTTTTAGTGTTATCTAGTGGGTGAAAATTACATAATTCAAAATCATTGATTTTTTTATCTAAGTAAAAACTTACATCCTTATCTATATTATTAATTAAAGAATAGGGACTAACAGAACCTGGTTTGACTCCAAGTTTATCATATAAATATTCTGCACTTCCAAAAGAAAGATTTCCTTGGCACTGTATAGTGTTTTTAATAATTTTTAGGTCTACTTCAGTGCTATCTAAGCATGAGAGTAAGTAAAAATTTCTCTTTTTGTCCCTCAAAAAAAGATTTTTTGTATGCGCACCTTGCATATTCAAATCTGATTTTAGTTTGCTAGACTCCTCGACGGTAAAAAAAGCCTCGTGTTCAAAAAGTTTATATTCAACTTTTTGATCATTAAGTGCGGCTAATAAACTTTTTGCTTCTAATTTCATTTTTATTTATAAAGTGTTATCTTATTTATATAAAATATGAAAAAAAAAATTAATAGAAGAAATTTTATTAAAAAAGCCTCAATTCCTGTACTGGGCGCAGCTGCACTCTCTAGTTTTAATGTACACGCAAGTACCATAACAGAGTTGAATATGGTTACATCGTGGCCAGAAAATTTTCCTGGTATAGGTTTAGGTGCAAACAGGTTGGCTCAGCGAATTGAGAACTTATCCAATAAAAGAATAAAGGTTAATGTTTACTCAGCTGGTGAATTAGTTCCACCGTTTGGAGTGTTTGACGCCGTGTCATCTGGAACAGCTGATTTATATCACTCAGCAGAGTTTTATTGGGGAGGGAAGAATAAAGCCTATCCTTTTTTTGCTGCGGTTCCTTTTGGAATGACTGCCGAGGAATTTAATTCATGGATATATTCTGGTAATGGTCAATTATTATGGGATGAATTAGGTTCTAATTTTAATATTAAACATTTTTTAGTCGGCAATACTGGATCTACATTATTTGGTTGGTTCAAAAATGAATTAAATAGTCTCGAGGATGTTTCGAAACTTAAAATAAGAAGTCCTGGTATGGGAGGTGATCTATTAAAGACTATGGGGGCAACTTCTATAAATATACCAGGAGGTGAAATTCTTCAGTCTTTAGCAAGTGGTGCTATAGACGCTGCAGATTGGTCCAATCCAGTTATGGATTTAGCTTTTGGTTTTTATAAAGTAACAAACTACTGTTATTATCCAGATTTTAAAAAACCTACAGTTTCTATTTCATTAGGAATGAATTTAGATAAATGGAACTCATTTGATAATGAAGCTAAGAGCATCATCGAGTATGCTTGTCAGTCAGAAAATCAAGAAATGTTGTCTGATTTTATGTACAAAGAGGTTGTGGCTTTAGAAAAATTGAAGTCATTGGGTGTAGAGTTCAGGCAACTACCTAATGATATTGTTATTGAAGCCAAAAAAAATATCAATGGTGTTTTAGATAATTATACAGATACCCCTCTTGGGAAAAAAATTAGGGATGATTATTTTCAATTTTTAGGTTTAAGAACTTCATATAAGGACTTTGATATTTCTAACTACTTGAATTATAGAAAAATTTAATAGTGTGCGGAAGATATTCGCTTAATCTTAAAGATAATCACTCTTCTTTTAAGAAGGAAACTATAAATAACTTCAAACCAATATTTGATTATAAAAATCAAGATATTTGCCCTACCAATAAAGCACCTATTGTCTTTAATCTAAACTCTAAATTTGTATTTAAACAATCAAGTTGGGGCTTGTCATTTGATTGGCTTCCGAAAGGAAAAACACTTTTCAATATTCGATCAGAGACAGTTCACGAAAAAACTTTCAGTAATAGTCTTATAGTAAATAACCGCTGTTTAGTTCCTTTTAGTAGTTATTTTGAATGGATTAAAACTCAAGAATTGAAAGAAAAATATAAACTATTTACCAAAACACCAGTCAGTTTTTTTGCAGGTGTATATAAATTAATTGAAGATACTTTTTATTTTTCAATTTTAACTAAATCCTCACTGGAAAATATAGAATTTATTCATAATAGAAATCCAGTCATTATTAATAAAAATAACGTAAGACAATGGTTTTCGAACGGTTATGAAGAGTTATTAAGATCTTCAGAAGTAATAAATTATGAGATATCGAAATAATTATTTTCTAAATTTGAAGAAGGATAAAAGCTTTTCGATGCCAGAAAAATGCTCTTCTAATCTAGAGTAAACTTTATCTATTTTGTTAATATGACCGTCTAATCTTTCATAGAGGTTATCGATTTTTTTATCAAGTTTGTTCAGCTTACTGTTTAGCTGTTTTATGCTATCGGAGTCACTTGTTTTTGACTGCTTTTTTAATTTAATAACTTTATTCACATTAGAAATATATTAAATTTCTGATTTGTTTAAAGTATGACAAAACAACGCTTTAGGTAAATCTTAAATCAACTTCAGGTATCCAGTTTTTAAGCTTTTCAATACGATTTTTGGGGGAAGGGTGCGTAGATAGAAACTCTGGTGGTGCATTTCCTTTTTGCGCTTCAGCCATTCGCTGCCAAACTTTATATGACTCATGATTATCGTATTTTGCCAGTGTCATAAAGGCCAAGCCTAAATAATCAGCCTCCGATTCTTGTAATCTGTTAAAAGGTAAAGATAGACCTAAATTTACTAAATAATCATCAGCTGAGGTATTCGAAAGGGCACCTTCTAAAGCAATATCCAAGATAGTAGTACCGACATTTATTGCTAGTGCTTGACTGGCCCTTTCAACACTATGGCGAGCAACCGCATGTGCAATTTCATGTCCCATTATTGAGGCCAAACCATCATTATTAGCGGCAACATCTAAGATCCCTGTGTAAAAAGCTATTTTACCACCAGGCATACACCAAGCATTAAGTGTGTCCTTGTCATCAATTAATATGAATTCCCAATTATAATTTTTTATCGAGTCTGATTGACCCATTTTTAAAAAATACTCCTCTACTGACTCTGTAACTCTGAGACCAACCTCTTTTACTGATCTAAAATTTTGCCCAGACTCTATTAAATTTTCTTGTTTTTTGACTTGTTCGTAGGCTTCAAGAGCTTGTTTGTTGATACTTTCATCTGAAATAATAGAGAGTTGTTTACGATTTGTAATAGCTACCTCAGTACAAGAAGGTAAAAATAAAGGCGCACAACACGCACAAGATAATTTTTTAATAAAATCTCGTCTTTTAAGATTCATGGTATTAATATAATCAAAAAGATATTCTTATGACAACCTGTTATATTAATGGAAAATACAAACCTCTAAATCAATCGTATGTCAGTGTAACAGATAGAGGTTTTCAATTCTCTGATGGGGTTTATGAGGTCATTGCTGTATTCAAAGGTGAATTAGTAGATTTAAATCTCCATATAAACAGATTGTTTGTTTCTTTAAAAAAAATGAACATGAAAACTAAATTCAATAGAAATCAAATAATTAATATCACCAATAAAATCAAAAAATTAAATAAATTAAAAATGGGTATAATTTACATCCAAATTACAAGAGGGGATCAAAACCCAAGGGAACATAAATACCCTGATAAACTTAAGCCTAATATTATTATATACTCAATTAATAAAAACTTTGAATATTTAAATAAGTTAGCACTAAAAGGTGTAAAAACATCTCTTTATCCAGATATAAGGTGGCATAGGTCAGATATTAAAAGTATTTCTCTATTAGGTAATGTTCTAGCTGCAAATCATGCAAAAGAGAATAAATCACATGAGGCAGTATTATTTGATAATAGAAATATGATAACTGAGGGTAATTCCTCAAGTATTTGGATTATAAAAAAAAATAAATGTATTACGCACCCACTTAACTTTAGAATTTTAAAGGGATGTACAAGGCATAAATTAATATCAATTTTAAAAAAAAATAAATTTAAATTTGAGGAAAAAAAATTTTCTATTAAATCTCTTCTTGATGCAGATGAAGCATTCATGACAAGTGCTACTAATTTTGTAATGCCCATAGTTAAAGTTGATAAATTTACTATTTCAAACGGTAAGCCCGGTCTAAATACATTGAAGTTTCGTAAATTATTTATCGACGCAATATGATCTTTAGACTTTTTCTTTTCTTATTTTTGTTACCTGTCACAGCTTATACAAAAATTAATACAATTTACTTAGCTGGTGGTTGTTTCTGGTGTGTTGAGGAGGTTTATGAAAAATTAAAAGGTGTAATTGACGTTCGATCTGGCTATTCAGGAGGTCATGTAGAAAATCCAACTTATCAAGAAGTTGTCAAGGGTGATACAGGTCATATAGAAGTTGCTGAAATTATTTTTGACTCAGATATTGTTAGTTTAGATAAGATCATTAAGGTTTTTTTTGTAAATATTGATCCTTTTGATGGTACTGGTCAATTTTGTGATAAAGGTTATTCTTATAAAAGTGCTCTTTTCAGCAATGACCAAATTGTTATAGATAAATTTAACTTTTACATAGATAAAATTCAGGAAAATCACAAACAGAATGTTGAAACATTGATCTTACCTTTTAAAAACTTTTATGTTGCAGAGGAGTATCATCAGGATTATTACAAAAAAAATCCAATAAGATATACATATTACAAGTACAGTTGCGGAAGAGAGCAGAGGATTAAACAATTAAAAATTAATTTAGGATGATTAAGCTCTTATTATTATTTTCAATTGTAGCTATATGTATCTTTGTTTTCTTTGGTAATCAATTATCGTCTCGTTATAAAAAATATTTAATTATTTCATTAATAATAATCCTAGGATGTTTTTTAATTTTTTCAGGAAAATTAAATTTTCTACCTGTTGCCTTAGCTCCTGCTTTACTTTTTTTTCGAAGGATCTCATCATTATTAACTATCTTAAACTTGTTTTCGCGATCTTCTTTTGGAAGTAAATTCAAACCAAAAATTAATACGAAGTATTTACAAATTGAAATTGTGTTACAATCACGTCAAGCTACAATTCATATTATAGAGGGGGTTTTTAAAGGCCGTTCTTTTTCCTCCCTATCTCAAAATGAGGTATCGAAGCTCTTAGAGGAACTAAAAACAAATGATCCACGTGGATTTAATATTTTAAATGTAATTATTAGTCAAAATAAACAATCTACATCCTCTTCAGACAAATCACAAATGACAGAGGAGGAAGCACTATCAGTTTTGGGTCTTAAAAAAGGAGCATCTGATGATGATATAAAAAAATCATATTATGACTTAATGAAGAAATTTCATCCTGATAAAGATGGTAATAACTATTTATCTAATTTAATAACTGAAGCAAAAAATAAGCTTTTAAATAGTTAATTTTAATCTATAAGACATCTATCTCAATGAACGATATTAAGAATCTTGCAATTATTGCTCATGTTGATCATGGGAAAACTACTCTTATTGATAATTTATTGAAGCAATGCGGAATTTTTAGAGATAATCAAGAAATATCAGAAAGAATTATGGACTCTAATGACTTAGAAAAAGAGAGAGGCATAACTATTTTAGCAAAACCTACTTCTATAATTTTTCAAGATACTCGAATAAATATAATCGATACACCTGGACATGCAGATTTTGGTGGTGAAGTAGAACGTGTCTTATCAATGGTTGATGGTGTTATATTACTTATTGACTCTTCAGAAGGTCCGATGCCTCAGACAAAATTTGTCTTAGGAAAGGCTTTAAAACAAGGTCTTAAGCCGATAGTAGTAATCAATAAAATCGATAAATCTGACTCAAGACCAGATGATGTGTTAAACGAAGTTTTTGATTTATTTGTCTCTCTTGATGCAAATACTCAACAATTAGATTTTCCAGTTTTATACGCATCAGGTAGAAGTGGATGGTGTGTTAATGATTTGTCAGATGATAGATCAAGCCTAACACCTCTGTTAAATAAAATTATTAGTCATGTACCATCACCAGATGTTGATAATACTAGACCTTTTGCAATGTTATCAACACTTTTAGACTATGATCCATACTTAGGAAGATGTCTAATTGGAAGAGTAGAGCAGGGATCTGCAAAAATAAACGACAGCGTTCATGCTTTAAACTTATCAGGTAAAATCATTGAAACTGGAAGACTTACTAAACTTTTAAAATTTGAGGGAACTAAAAAAATAACTGTTAACTCAGTTAACACTGGAGATATAGTTTGCATAGCAGGTTTATCAATCACATCAGTATCAGATACCATTTGTTCAACTGATATAGAAACACCAATAAAATCTACACCAATAGATCCTCCTACTATGTCAATAAACATTATGGTTAATGACTCACCATTAGCTGGAACTGAAGGGAAAAAAGTAACATCAACTTTAATAAGAAATAGATTAATAGCTGAGGCTGAGACAAACGTTGCTATTACCTTCTCAGAAAATCAAAATAAAGACTCATTTGAAATTGGAGGAAGAGGTGAATTGCAATTAGGTGTTTTAATAGAAACTATGAGACGAGAGGGTTTTGAATTATCTCTTTCTAGACCTAAAGTAGTTTACAAAGATGTAGAGGGGACAAAGTGTGAACCCTATGAAGAGGTAACTATAGATGTAGATGAAGAGTTTTCTAGTATTGTTATTGATAACATGAATCAAAGAAAAGCTGATATGTTAGACATGAGAAAATCTGGAGTTGATAAAACTAGGTTATTATTTATTGCCCCTTCTAGAGGACTAATTGGCTATCAAAGTAAGTTTTTAACAGATACTAGAGGAACCGGTGTTTTAAACAGAGTGTTTCACTCGTACAAACCATTTAAAGGGGAGATTACAGAGAGAAGGGCAGGAGCTTTAATTTCAACAGGAAACGGTAAAGCAATAGCTTATGCCATTTGGAAGCTTCAAGATAGAGGTGTAATGTTTGTTAAACACCAAACACCTGTTTATCAAGGTATGGTAGTCGGTGAGCATACCAGAGATAATGATTTAGAGATAAATGTTCTAAAAGGTAAACAATTAACAAACGTCAGAGCATCAGGGTCTGATGAGGCCGTAAATTTAACCGCTCCTAGGATGATGTCACTTGAGGAAATGATGACTTATATCAATTCTGATGAATTATTGGAGGTTACTCCTAAAAATTTAAGATTAAGAAAAAGGTATCTTGATCCAAACGAGAGAAAAAAATTTTCTAAAGTTGGAAATTTATAAACTGTATTATAATTTTTATTAAATATTTATAATAAAGTATTGTATTTACATACTATATTTTAATTTATTATTAATTCTATTTATAAAGAAAAAAAACAAATAATCTGACTAAATCAAAAATAAAATAAACATAAAATGAGATATTAAGCATAAATATTGAGAATTAATTAAATTTTGGAGGAATTAAACTAGAATTCACACATTTTTATCTGATTAAATAGAAATTAGAGCACTAAATTAAGTGATAGTTATCATTACTTGCTAATAAAACTATCAAAACAGTTATTCAAATCTATGATTTCAAAAAAACTATAAAAAAAAATTAAAATCGGACATTTTTAGCTTAAAAACCTTATGTAAATTGCGACACTAGCAAAATTAAGGAAATATTTGGATTTTGAGTTGAAAGATTATCAATATTTTTTTCAGTAAATCAATAGTCAAATTCATAAAATTACCTAAGGATTTATACTTAATAAAATTTCAATATACCTAAAAACGCAAAAAAATTGAAAATAGACATTATTTTGAAAGCCATTTTATGGCATCTTCACATCTGTCATCACCCCAAAAAACCTCATTTTCAACGATAAATGTGGGACTTCCAAAAATACCTTTATTTTTAGCCATTTCTGTGTTTTTTAAATATTTTTGATCAATTTCGTCTTTTTGAGCTTGTTTTATTACATTATCTGAATCAAGTCCAATTTCTTTGAGAGTAGAACTCAGATTTGGTTCTGACCCAGGCTCCAAATGCTCTAAAAACCACTTTTTATATGTTAAGATAGTATATTCTTTGATCCACCCTTGATCTTTTCCCAAAATTGCAACTTTGTTGGCTAAATCGAACTCTTTAAGTGGGTAGGGTGCAGGTACTTTTGCATTAAATCCATAGAAGTTAGCTCTTCTCTTAACATCCCGCCACATATAATCAATCTTATCTCTTTTTTTTTCAGCCATAAAAGGGACATTCTCCATTTCAATCATTCTTGATCTCACACTGAAAGGACACCATTCAAATACAACTTCATTTTCAGTCTCTATCTGCGCTAATCTTTGCGTGGAGAGGTAAGTATATGTACTTCCAATTGAGTACCAGAATTCTATTTTTCTCATAGGTTCTACCTTAACTGAAATAATTGAAATTATTATTAAAAATAAGTGATCTGGTCACATCTGTCGCATGTATAAAAGGCCATGAAAAACATGTTTATGCAAATTTACAGTGGAGTGAT
The DNA here is from genome assembly GCA_902595525.1 of uncultured Alphaproteobacteria bacterium. Next base: position 23,799 of record CACJQJ010000002.1, read on the forward strand.
GGACGCTGATTGGAATCCTCTAAGAAAAATACCTAGTGTGGCCCTGAGACACCTCATTATGCAACTTTTAGCATGGATGTGGTGTATCATTTTTTCACTATATTTTGGCTCTTTTTTGATTTTTGGCATCACAGCTAGCGCTCATTTTCTACTTATTTTTGGAACTTTTATGACAGCGGCTACTTTTGCAACTGCTCCAAAAATTGTAAAATCTAAGTATAATAACAGTAAATAATATACTGTTTTTACTTACTTTTTACATACATCAACTTCAAAAGCACTAGTTAATTCTATAAGCCTTTTTGTTTGAACTTTTACAGAACTATTGGTAGATCCTGCTGCTGGTATAACGATTTCAAAGTTATTTAAGGACTTATCGTAATATATATCTAATTTATTTGGTAATCCAAAGGGACAAACCCCTCCAATAGGGTGAGAGGTGATTTGCAATGTCTCATCAGCAGTCAACATTTTTGCCTTTTTTTTGAAGAAATTCTTATATTTTTTATTATCGATTTTTACATTTCCAGAAGTCATTAACAAAATTGGTTTTTCTATAATTAAAGCAATTGTTTTGACTATTTGTCCTTTCTCAACATTATGAGCATTTGCTGCTTGTTCAACAGTTGCTGTAGACTCTTTAAATTCTGATATCTCTAGGTCAGGGGCTATAATACTAAGATGATCTTTGACTGATTTTATTGACATTTACACATTTATTTGTTGCATAATATATATTATAAGAATCTAGAATAAGAATTTAAGTAAAATGTTAATCTAAATCTCAATAAGAATTATAAAATATCATATATGAAAAAAATAAGAATATTATTGATTACTATCTTATCTTTTGCGTCAATCAACTCATATGCAAGTATGTGTACAGCTCATTCTTCAAATGACGAAGATAAAACCTCAAGTAAGATGTCTTATAGCACTCCATGTGAAATAAGTGACATTGTTTTAATGGCTTCTTCGGAGGATGTTTGCTTAGCTTTAAAAGAAAAAATTTCTAATCACGACCACGATTAAAAGATAAATTTTAGTATATTTCCAGTTTAAGACCATCATATGCAGGAAATATATTACTTCCTGATAGCTTTTTGTACTCTGTATCGTAATCAATATGAGCCGTCATATGGCTTAAAAACGTTTTATTTGCATTAACTTTTTGGGCCCAATCAATAACCTTTTTATACGAGGCATGCGAAGGATGCTCGTCATATCTTAAACAACCAACAAACCAGCACTCAATCCCTTTTATTTTATCCAGATAGTTCTCATCATAAAAAAACTTTATATCTAAATTATAGGCTATTTTATTATCAAAAATGAAGCCATAGGAATCAATATTTCCATGATTTTGTCTGATAACCTCTATTTTAAAACCCTCTATTTCAACATTATTCCCATCAAGAATGTTACCGTTCAAAATTGGTTCATATCCATGAGTAGATGACTTTGTAAATAAATAAGAAAAGCTAGTTTGAAGGGTTTCTAAAGTTAATTTATCGGCATAAATAGATATTTTTTTTCTATTTATCAGTGAAATAGCCCTTAAATCATTAATCCCATGTATATGATCGGCATGGGAATGCGTGTATAGCACTGAACCCACATTATCAATTTTATTATCGATTAATTGTTTTCTTAAATCTGGACTTGTATCAATTAGTATTGATTTTCCTGCTTTTTTTAAAAATATGGAAGGTCTCGTTCTTTGGTTTTTAGGATTTGATTTATCGCAATTACCCCATATATCATGAGATAAAGGGACTCCAAAACTTGAGCCACATCCTAAAACATTTATTTCAGTTATTTCAGTCATTTATTTTAAAAAGCTTTTTGTAATTATAAGTACTGATTTCGCATGTATTAGTGTAGTCGTTTCCAGTAATTTCACAATATTTTTCAACAATAATTTTTAAATAGCTTGGTTTATTAATTTTACCTCTTAAAGGGTCAGGCGTAAGATAAGGACTGTCTGTTTCGAAAATAATCTTTTTAATTGGTAGCATTTTAATTGTATCTCTTAATTTATTTGCATTTTTGAACGTAATAATGCCTGACAAAGAGAAAAAACAACCTAAATCAATACATTTTTTTGCAAACTCTTCACTTCCAGTGAAACAATGTATTAAAATATCACCTATTTTTTTTGAGTATTTAGTTAAAATTTTAATCATATCCTCTTCGGCATCTCTCATATGAATTATACACGGTAAATTATAAACGCTTGCTGCATCTAAATGTATCTCTAAGCTTTCTATTTGCTTATTTTTAGGAATATCATAATGATAATCCAAGCCTGTTTCCCCTATTCCAACAATTCTATCTTTAAATTTTTTAATATTTTCATTTAAAAGTGTCTTTATTTCCTCAGATTTGATATCAAGAGTATTATTTGGGTGGTGGCCTAAAGTGATATCGACAAAATTAAAATCTTTAATTAAATTAATATCACTCTGAAACTCGTATACATTAGAATTTATGCTTAAAATTCGCTCTATGTTATTTTCTAGAGCATCTTTACAGATATCTGATACTGAATTTTTAAGTAATTCATGACCAAAATTTACATGACTGTCTATTAAATTACTCAATTTTAGTAAATAGAGGTTCAGGTTGTCGTATTTTTAAAAATTTTAAGTTCATTACCTCTTTAAAATTATCAAAAATATCTAATTTAATATTATTCGTATTTTCGAATAAATTGAATACTTCTGAGGTTTTTGAAGGCATAAAAGGCACTAAATATTGACTAACCCTGATAATACATAGGCAAATATTAGCCAAAACTTTTTTCATTTGTTCAGGATCTGTTTTTTTTAATACCCAGGGAGCAGATTTATCGACATAATTATTTAAATCATTCATAAATAAAAATAATTTTTTTAAGTATTCGTCATATTTGTAATTTTCCATATACTCAAACAATTCTTTTTCAGAGTCGTTAATTTGTTTTAAAATTTCAAAATTAAAATTATCTTCAGTTAAATTAATACTTTGTTCTAAATTCTTACAAATAAAACTAAGAATTCTTTGTATTAAATTTCCGTAGTTATTTGCCAATTCACCATTAATTCTATTTTTGATAGCCACCTTTGAAAAATCACCGTCATTACCAAATGGAACCTCTCTAAAAAGAAAATATCTTACTGAGTCTAAACCGTATTCATCAATCAATTCTTTAGGGTCAATTACATTACCAAGACTTTTACTAATTTTTTGACCCTCATTTGTCCACCAACCATGCGCTACGATCTGCTTTGGTGGATCTAACTCTGCAGCCATTAAAAAAGCAGGCCAGAAAATAGCATGAAATCTGATTATATCCTTCCCTACTACATGTATCCCAGGCCAATATTTTTGATATAAATTAGAATTTTTATTTGGGTAATCTAAAGCTGAAATATAGTTAGTTAATGCATCTAACCAAACATAAACAATATGCCTTTCATCTGTAGGAACATCAATTCCCCATTTAAATGTTGTTCTGGAAACGGATAGATCTTTCAAACCTGACTCAACAAATTTAATAACTTCATTAGATCTAGATTTTGGGACTATGAAATTTGGATTATTTTTATAAAAATCTAACAGTTTGTCTTGCCATTTAGAAAGTCTAAAAAAATATGACTCTTCTTCAACCCAAGATAATTCAGATCCAAAACTGTTATATTTTTTACCATTTTTTTCAACTATTTCATTATCAGCTACAAAAGCTTCATCTCTTACAGAATACCATCCGCTATATTTGGACAAATAAATTTCATCTTTTTCCAACAGGACTTTCCATAAATTTTGAACAGACTTTTTATGTCTTTCTTCTGTTGTTCTTATAAAATCATCATTAGATAAATTTAATAAATTACTTAGATCTTTAAAATTTTCTGAAACCATATCCGTAAATTTTTGAGGATCAATATTTTTTCCTTGAGCAGCTCTTTCAACTTTTTGTCCATGCTCGTCGGTTCCTGTTAGAAAATAAGAATCGAGACCTCTACAATCATAAAATCTTTTTAATATATCAACAGCAATTGAAGTGTAAGCATGTCCAATATGAGGCTTATCATTCACATAATAAATCGGAGTTGTAAAATAATTATTAGACATACTTAATAAGATTAGAATTTAATCTTGTAAAATAGATTGAAATTAGGTCATTTGTTAATGTATTGAATTTTAAACTTTCATCTACATCAATTAAATAATCTGAATGAAGTTTTAATAGGTACTTGTATAGTTTTTTATTATTTAAATTACTTCTTAAATAGTAATTGAGTATTTTTAAAAATATTAATGAACATACGCTTATTTGATCTTTATTAAATAGTTTAATCTTTTCAAAAAAATCAGTACTTTTTAAATCAATGAAAGGGTTAATAAGAGAGTGTATTAATTCCTCTGAAATATTTTGATTTTGTCTTACTATGTCTTCTTTCATTGAATTGAAATCACTAAAAATTATCTTTGAATTCAAACCTCTGATAACTCTAGCCCTTGAAATTATTGTATCAGGTAAACTTATTAAGTTTTTAGAACAAAAAATAAAATAGGTTTTTGATGGCACTTCTTCAATGATTTTCAAAAGTCCATTTAAAGCATTAATATTTAAATAATTTACCTCTCTGACAAATATTACTTTGTTCAGGTTTAGTACATTTGTATGTAGAAACTCTTTTTTCATTTTTCTTACTTGATCAATTGTTATAAATTTTGATTTTTCTTCAGGCTCTAGAATAATAAAACTTGTATCTATTTCATATTGTTTCTCATAGAAACTATTTAAAATTTGTTCCTCTAAATATGAAATACTCTCATTATTAGTAGTTTCTAATAAGTAAAAGCCACTGCTCTCAGATTTTATAGTATTTACTACTTTATCAATTTGCATTTTTTTAGACTTAATATGATTTTGTCATGTACTTCATTAGCAGATAGTGATGCATCAATAGCAACAAACTTACGTTCACCTATTTTTATTTTAGATATTTCTTCATAATTTTTTTGAATTCTTGAGAATTGTCCAAAATATTTTTTATCAAATTTATTTGAATATAATCTTTTATTTTTCCTTCTTATTAAATTCTTTTTATCTAACTTCAAATAAAAAGTTACCTTTGGGATAAATTTCTTATCAATTAACTTAATTAAACTGATAATAAGTTTTTTTTCTTTAGAATTATATTTTTGATAAGCATAGGTAGAGTCAAAAAATCTATCAAATACAATAAAATCATTTTTTTTAATTGAAGATAATAATGCAAATCTAGATGCAAAGAAAAACATTATTAAACTTAAATTATCGAAATTAGATTTTAAAATCACATTTCTTATCTTTTCTAGATCTTTATTACCTCCAGGTTCTCTAGTAAAAGTAGATTTGATATTATTTTTTATAAAATATTTTTTTAAAAGTTTTATCTGTGTCGATTTTCCAGAATATTCAAAACCTTCAAAACTGATTACTTTCATTCTATATGATATTATTTAGTTAGATCCAAGAATGATATAATAAATAGCTGAAAAAATTCTTGAAAAGAAATTCTTTTGCTCTATGTCCTCACCTGAAAATAAAGGAAATTCAGTATTCTTATCAGCAAACGATATTTGAAGTTTGGCTATTTGGTCGCCTTTTTGAATTGGAGTTGCAATAGGCTCCTCTACTATCACATTAACTTTAGCAGAAGATAATTGTGCTTTTGGAATGCTCACACTTATATCGTTTAAAGCAACTAGGTCTACTTTGTCGTCTTTACCTAGCCAAGTATCAGCTTCTTGAATAACCTCATTTTTTTTAAAAAAATCTACTAATTGAAAATTGTTGAAACCCCAATCCATTAATCTTAGTGACTCCTGGGCCCTTGATTTGGAAGAGTCTAGTCCATTTAGAACAATAATCAGGCGCCTATCCCCTCTTTCAGCAGATCCAACTAAACCGTAGCCAGCTGCTTCTGTATAACCTGTTTTAAAGCCATCAGACCCCTCAAATGTATATAGGAGTGGATTTCTGTTATCTTGTTTGATCCCGCTGTATGTAAAATCACTTAATTTATACATTTGATATAGTTCATAATGATTTTCAATCGTGTACTGAGCTATTTTAGCCAGGTCTTCAGCTGTGGTGTAATGATTGTCATCAGGCCAGCCACTGCTATTTGTAAAATTAGTCTCTGTGAGTCCTATTTTTTTGCCTAAATTATTCATTTCAATAGCAAAAATTTCCTCAGAACCAGATATACCCTCTGCTAAAGCAATCGAGGCATCATTTCCGCTCTGAACAATAATTCCTAGTAATAAATCATAAACTTTTACTCTTTTGTCTACCTCTATAAACATCTTTGACCCGCCCATTTTCCATGCCTTTTTACTTACTAAAAACTCTTGATCCAATGATAAAGTACCATTTTTGATTTTTTCAAAGGCTACAAGAGCAGTCATCATCTTAGTCATACTTGATGGATATGTTTTGGCTTTAGAGTTTTTTTCTAAAAGAACTTCGTTAGTTGATAAATCGATTATTAGCGCCGTTTTTGCCAAACTCTCAATAGCAAGAGATTGTTTAGGAAATAGAATTATTATTACTATAAATATTAAATTAAGGGGTTTTTTTTGCATTTAAATATCCATTTTTAATTAGAAAATCTAACTTAAGATTTATATCACTCTTTAGAAATGGGCCAGCAAAAACCTTAACCCCTTCGTCATTTTCTTCATAAAACAATCCTAAATTCTTAATTTTATTAGTTTTAAGCTTTGCTAGATTTATATCTTTATAAATTTCAACTAATATAGTGTTTTGTCTCTCAGAATTTTTAATATCTAAAGTTTTAATTTTCTCATAATCAAGTTTTTCACTAATTTCAGTTTGATCTTGATCTAACTGTTCAAATGAAATTTCTGTATCATCCATCTTTATCTTACTCTCTTCTTTTGAGTCGACAACATTTCTCAAAATTATTGATTCATCTTTTAAATATTCTAAATATACTTTTGAGTTTATTGATATTTTATCAATTATCTCTTGACTTAATGAAAGCCTATTTTCAGTATCTAGCTTAATATTTCTTACAACAATACTGTTATCTAAGTTATTGGGATCTGATAATCTTACAACGCTGGGTATAGGCAAATTAGAATGATGAATATTATTACCCTCTATTCTTTCATCTGTAACAAACTTTTCTAAAACACTTAACTCAATGTTATAATCATCAAGTGGAGATATAATAACATCTGATTTTTTAAAGTAATCTTGGGTTGTGACTTCTTCTTCTTTTTTTATATCGTCTACAGTATCAATAGATGTTACTGTACATGATGATAAAATTAGTAAAAACAGTATTTTATAGTAACTATTTAAATTTATCACTTAATAATCCGACTGAAAGACCATAATAGTTTGAGCAGTTGTAGGAAAGAATATTTAAATAATTATCGTATACAATAAAATATCTGAAATCACCCTCTTCCCTACCCATCCTTAACAAATAACTATTAATATCTAAATTATCCAAAGATTTTCCATTCATTTTTTTAAAATTCATAAGTTTAAATTCACTTAAAGGTAATTGTTTAGACAATTTTTTTACTGCTAAACAACCTTTTTCTCTTTTAATGAATAATTCTGGTTCTAAAGATTTTATATTTGCCGGGGGTATTACTTCCCTACCCCAAGTGTAATTTGGATTCCATTTGTTTGAACCTACTCCTTGTAGATATCTTGCAATTGAGGCTAATGAGTCTTCAGTGTCGGTCCAAATATTTTTTTTACCATCATTATTGAAATCTTGAGCGTAATTCAAAAAACTAGAGGGCATAAATTGATTTTGACCCATAGCTCCTGCCCAAGAGCCTTTAAAATCAATAACATTAATGTGTCCTTGCTCAAGAATTTTAAGAGCGTTATATAATTCTTTAGTAAAGTATCGTCTTCTTCTCTCATCATATGACATAGTTAAAAGACTCTCTAATACCGGATAATTACCTGTGATTTTTCCATACGCAGTTTCTAAACCCCATATAGATAAAATAAATCTAGATTGCACATTATAATAATTATCAATTTTATTTAATAAATTACTGTATTTGCTTTTATTTTTTAAGCCATTTTGTATTCTCAAATCAGAATTTCTTTTCTCAATATATTCAGAAAAAGTCAAAGTAAATTCAGGCTGGCACTTATCATTTTCAATAACTCTTTTATTGACCTCATATGGTGCTATTAATTCAGAAACAAAGCTTTTATTTAAGCCAAAATCAGCAGATCTATTTACTATTTCTTCTTTCCAATCATCAAATCCCGAAAAATCATAATTTTGAAGCACATCACAATTTTTGGGATCATGGGCAATAAGATTATTTATAAAAAAAAAATTCAAGGATATATAAAGTAAAATTTTAATCATAATCTGATTCCTGCACTATTATATAACCATTATAATCTAATAGTTATTTCTTAAAATTTACCAAATTATATTAGTTACTGTTAAAAAAGATGATATTTGCTATAAATATTTCATGATTTTAACAAATACAGGAAAAAAATTTGTATATGCATCTGTTTTAATGATGCTACTTTCAATGGTACTTCCTTGGGACTCACTAGAGGATTATACTTATTCTGAGTCAATGGGCTTGCTCATGAATGTTATTCCTGCTGTTATATTCGTGTGTGCTGTGGCTATTGTTGTTTTAAAGCCATTAGCTTTGTTATTATCAAAAATTGGCACAAATATTGTTTTTTTACTACTTTGTTTAATGAACGGTATAGTCTTATACATGGGAATGCAATATTATCCAGATACCTACACTATTGGTTATTTTTTATTTCCATCATCTGTAATTGTTTTTATGTTAGGTACTATTTACAGTGTTAATCGAGTTGATGGAACCACTAGTAATTAATTAAATTTATAAAAAAGCATTTATCAATATTATTCCACTCATCACTAATAACATTAAGTAAAATAATTTTTTAAATAATTTTTCTGAGATAAAACTTCTTATTTTTTTACCTAAAAAGAAGCCAATAATTACTGGGAGAGTAACAATTAATGAGGGAATAATTGTATTAATACTAATCAGCTTACTATACGAAAGTGATAAAAATTGCATGCAACTATATAGTAAAAATGCTAATCCCATAAATTGCACTGTTTTTTCTTTATTGTATTTAAGTGATTGTAATAAGAAAACAAAGGGCATGGTGTAAATACTAGTTAGTCCTATAATAAATCCATTAAGAGATCCCACTAAAAGTTGTATGATAGAATTTTGGTGATTAGGTATAGCAACAACTCTATTAGAAAGTGATAATGAGGAATTTATGAAAAGCAAAATCGCTATGAATATCAGTATTAGATCTGACTCAAGAGCTTTTAGTAAGAAGACACCTGGTACTACGATTAATGTTGAAAAAACAAGAAAATATCTAGTATCTTTTATTATGGCTTTTAAATTACTGCCATTTATCATTTGAAAAAAACTTGTAATAATTGTTGGAATTATAACAAGTGCAATAGTCTCTTTTACATCAATAACGAATGTGAGCAAGGATATAACGACTGTTATAAGACCTACTCCTAATATCCCTTGAGTTATTCCACCTAAGAAATAGGCGAATAAAATATAAACAACTGTTAATAATGGTAGATTACTATAAATCACTTACAAACATAACATGAGATGCTTAGTAATGTATTTATTAAAAGGTAAATTTATAATTGATTTAAAAATAACCTAATATATACATTTTAGACGCTTTTATCTTTGGAAGGATGGCTGAGCGGTTGAAAGCACCGGTCTTGAAAACCGGCAAAGGGGCAACTCTTTCCTGGGTTCGAATCCCAGTCCTTCCGCCATTTGATCTATTTACAATTTTCCAAATGTATAATTATTATTAATATTTTTATTTAAAAGGAGAAAATATGACTGATCGTGTGTGTATAAATCTTTCCTATGCTGTACCAAATGATAAAGCTGCTGAAGTTGAAAATATTTTTAGCACTCATGGAAAATGGATGACTGAATTTTATTCGGATGGAAAAGATCATTTGTTAAATGCTTATTTTACTAAAGCACCAGAATTTAAAGATCCAACTGATCCAAGTAAGGGAGAAACAGGAAATACATTATTTACTATAAATGAACAATTTGTTTCTATGGAGAGTGTTCAAAGACATGTCGAAAATGCCAGTAAAAATGATTATTTTCCAGATTTTGCTAAATTATTAAATGACTATGGAAAAGTTTTAAGTATGGGTGGCAGTGTATTTGTTTCGATAAGGTAAAATTATAATACTACTTCAAAACCTTCAAACTGTGGGTGGTCTAAGTAAACACTTTTATGCCCACCTGCATTCTGATGTGCCTTTCTAAAAGCCTCAGATTTAGTCCAATTAATAAAATCTTGTTTTGAACCCCACTCACTATGCGAAGCGTATAGTGTATATTCTTCATTAGATTCACTTTTAATTAAATTAAATTTCTTAAAACCAGGGACTTGGTTTAAATGAGTATCCCTATTCCTCCAAATATCTTCAAAATGTTTCTCTTCACCTAATTTTACTTTGAATCTATTCATTGCAATAAACATTTATTATCTCCTATGAGCTATTCTGATATAATAATTCTTGTGTTGGTTCCTATTGCAATAGTTACTCTAGAACCAATGGGTATTTGTTCTGCACCTGATTGAACTATTGAAATATCATCATCTGTGTCATCAACATCTACAACATATTGAAATCCTGTATGATCACCTAATGACGAGCCAGCAACATAACCTACTATAGCACCACCTATAGTCCCAACTACAGCTGCAGCATCTCTGCAGTCATCGTCAAAAATACCCTCTCCACATCCTACAACAAAACCAACTAAACCTCCTGTAAGAGCGCCAATACCAGAGCTTTCACCAGTAATTTTGACTGGTTCAGCTGCAACGAGTGTTCCATATTTAACTGTGTTAACTTTTTGTGTATCTGATTTTTTCACCCCAGTATTAAAATCACCACACGATGTTATCAATGCGAATAATAATAAAAAAGATAATTTAGGCAGGTCTGTCATATTCAACAAATTTTTTAAGTGAATTGGTGAGAAAATTTTCATAATTATCAATATTATAATTGATATTTTCATTAATATCCAAATATTTTGGATTTAATATAAAATCAAAAGATGGCTCAAAAAAGAAAGGTATTGATACACGCTCCTCTTGATTAAAAAGAACTCTGTGATTAGTTGCTTTCATTTGACCATTTGTTAAACACTCTAATGCTAAACCTGTATTAATAACGAAGGCATTTGGGTCATGAGGAACATCATACCACTCTAAAGAATGTCTATTTTGAACTTGTAAACCACCTTTTTTGTCCTGATACAAGATAGTCATTATCCCACTATCTACATGGGTTTCACAACCTAAAGCAACACCGTCTTGAGAAGAAACTTCAACAGGTTTATCTTGCTTTGGATAGTAATTAAATCTGAGAGTAGAGAGTGTTTTGGGTCTTTGAAAAGCCTTTTCAGCTAAAGATAAATCTGAGGAAAATGAAGATATGATAGATTTAAATATGGTTATTCCTAAGTTATGAAGATCATCAAAATAATTATTTATCATAATTTGCCACTCTGGATCTAAAAAAGACATATCGTGATTAACTTCAAATTTTTCCTTTTTTAACAAATCAACCATATTTTGCTTTAAAAGCGGATCTCCTATATCTAAACCCTCTTTACCATTTACAGAACTAGGAAAATAACCCCTATAAACAGTATTAGTATTGGGGTTCCATTTTTTAGGAGCTATTTTTAGTTTCTCTTCGTCTTTTAAGTAAAAAAATTTTTTACAAGTCTTTAAAAGATTATCAATTTTTGAAATTGGAATACCGTGATTTGTAACTGTAAAAAAACCAATTTCTTCAGATGCTTTTTTTATATTCTTTGATACTTGTTTAGCAGCATCACTATTAAGATCTTGATCAATAATATTAGATAAATCTATATTTGGAATATAATTACTCTGCATCGCCAATTTTAAAATATAGTTTTTTGATATATTTCTGTTTCCTTTTTATAGGAAGTTCATAAAATTCATCTATTGAAATAGGTTCACCTATTTTTTTTTGATTTTCAGTAAGTTCGGCTATTATAGATTCATAATAGTTTGCCCACTCTGCATTAGTTTTTGGGAGTTGTTGATCTTCCATCATTTTAATCCTAACTTTTTATAGAATAGATTTATAGTGTAAAATAAGTCCTTACTGTCATTATTTTTGATCTGAATAGAACTAGAACTTTGCATTTTAATAATATTTTCTTGTGCCATTTGAATTAAATCATCTAATGTTTTTTGACTTGCTTTTTTAAAAGTAATATCGATAAAATTTCTTTTTATATTTATTTTTGAAATACCAAGAGTAAGAGATTTAATTTTAATAGTTAGTAAATTAAATAAATTAGTAACTTCAATTGGGTAATTACCATATCGATCATATATCTCATCTAAAACATTCTTGAGTTCTTGAATATTCTTTGAATTAGTAAATTTACGATAAATAATCAACCTGGAAATATCATCAGATATGTAATTCTTTGGAATGTAATACTCAAAAAATGCATCGAATTCAAATTCTTCATAATCATCTTCAGTTTCTAAATTATTATTTTTTTGTCTTTCCACCTCTTCTTTTAACATACTTTGGTAAAGTTCTATTCCAACATCTTTCACATGACCACTTTGCTCATCACCAAGTAAATTACCTGCACCTCTTATTTCTAAATCCTCATTAGCTAACTGAAAATTTGATCCTAGATTTTCATAGTTAGCTAAAACTTGAAGTTTCTTTAGAGCTGTTTTATTGATTAATTTTTCACTGTCATGAAATAAATAGGCGTATGCTCTTTTATTTGAACGACCTACTCTACCTCGCAATTGATATAATTGAGATAAACCAAATAAATTAGAATTAAAAATTATTAGTGTGTTTGCATTTTTAATATCTATTCCAGACTCAATAATATTTGTAGAAATAAGACATTGTATCTCACCATTTGTAAAAGATATGAACACATCTTCAATATCTTTTTCTTTCATTTTACTGTGACCTACTCCGTAAGAAAGATCTATATTTAATTTTTTAATTTCATTTTCGACAAAAGGAATATGGCTTATTCTTGGTACAACAATAAAAATTTGTCCATTCCTTTCTAATTCATTCTTTATTGCTGAAATAAGTGCAACAGACTCATATTTTTGAACATAAGTTCTTATACTAATTCTATTTGATGGAGGTGTTCCAATAATACTTAAATCTTTTAAACCTAATAAAGACATCTGAAGTGTTCTAGGAATAGGTGTGGCAGACAATGAAAATAAATGAATAGTTGGGTATTTGTTGATCAAATATTCCTTTTGATCGACACCAAATTTTTGTTCTTCATCTATTACAAGTGTACCTAAATTATTAAATTCTATGTCTTTTTTAAAAAGACTATGTGTTGCAATAAGAATTTGAATATCACCTGACTTTAATGAAATTAAAATTTCTTTTTTTTCTTTTGACGAAGTGAATCTAGATAGACATGCAACCTTAATGTTAAAAATTGAAAACCTCTCGCTAAATGTATTAGTGTGTTGCATTGCTAGTAACGTGGTGGGAACAACTATTACAAATTGAAAACCTGATAAATATGTTGCACATGCAATTCTTAAAGCCACTTCAGTTTTACCAAATCCTACATCGCCGCATATAAGGCGATTAGATGGTTTATCTTGTTTTAAATCATTTAAAGATTGTTCAATTGAGTTTAATTGGTCCTCAGTTTCAACAAATGGAAATTGTTGATTAAATTTCTCAAGATCAGAATTATTATATTGAAACTCTTTTATGTTTATAGTGGATCTCTTTGCTGCATTTTTTAAAAGTTTATTAGCTAGAAAACGAATTTTCTTCTTAACTGAAGATTTTCTTAAAATCCAATCATTCGTGCCTAATTTATCAAGAAGTAGATTATTTTCATCAAACCCATATCTTGAAATATAGTTTAAATTTTCAATTGGTAGTAAAAGCTTGTCGTTACCTCGGTAAATTAATCTAATAAACTCCCTAATTCGATTATTAATTTCAATATTATCAATGGATATAAATCTACCAATACCATGCTTTTGATGAACAACTGCATCTCCTAATGAAAGATCATTAAAATTGATTATAGTATCTAAATTCGTTTGTTTTGTAGTATGAGTGTTTTTGTTGAGGTGAACGACACCATCAAATAGATAGTCTTTTGAGATAACAGATTTATGGAAATATAAATTATTACCATAATTTGGTTCAATATTTTTTTTGTGATGAAATTCGTTGTCAATTGAGGAGGGATTTTTTCCATTATGAAAATATATTTTATTACTCATTTTAGAAAATTCATCTAAAGAGGTATTAGATGTAATTTTTAATGATTTAGGAGAGCTAGATAATATATTTGTAAATTTAAAATTTTTTATTTTATTATCATCTAAATAATAATTTGAAAAAGGGAACTCTGGTTGGACTTGATCAAAAATTGTTTTAAGAAAATTTAGCTTTTCTTTTAATATTATGTCACTTCTATTAATTGTATAAATGGAATATCCCATAATGATATCCTCAAAATAACTATCTTTGTTACTTGGCTCTAATAACTCAATATTAGGGTTAAATATATCAATCCTCACTTTCTCATCTTTAAAAGTAAGTTGTGTTTGAGGATTGAATTCTTTTATTGTTTCAATCACATTATCAAAGAATGAAATTCTATAAGGATTATTATTACTGTTATAAATATCTAAAATATCCCCTCTTAGTGAAAATTCAAGTTTGTTATAAGCATTTGCTTGGTTTGAATGATTAAATTCAACTAATTTTTCTAAAATAGTATTAGCTTCAATAGTTTGATTTTTAGTTAATGTTAAAAAATGATTAGAGTCTTTATTTATTTGAAATTTTTTTAAAAGATTATTGCAAGTTATAATTATTATATCATTGTGAGTTAATGTCTGTAATTTTTCTGACCTATCAAGTAAGATGTCAGATGATGAACTTTCAGAACTGAAAGGTAAAGAGTCATGTGCTGGAAAATAACATATTTTCTTATGGGGATAATGTATATTTAGAATATTTTCATAGTCTAGAGCTATCTTATCATCTTCACATAATAAAATTGATTTATTGCCAAATTTAGAAATAGGATTTTCCAATATTATTTTGATAAATTTATAATTTTAAGGTACTTAGTTCTATCTTCTTTGAAAGACTCATTAAAAAATACGTCAAATATGTATTGTGTTTCATTCTTTAATAAATCATCTAATTGATCAATTAGAGCCTCATCATTAGTGTTTACAAGTTTTGAATAAATTCTCTCAAAAATTACATCTAATTCTTTTATACCTAATGTTTGACATCGATATTTTATTTTTTTTAATTTATCTTTGTAGTTATTATTCATGAACGACAATAGTTTCGATTTTTTATATCAGAATGTAGAAAAACTTAAAGGAATAGGTCCAAAGAAAGCGTCCTATTTTAAAAATCTAAATATAAACACAGTTATTGATATATTTTATAATTTACCAACTAGATCAATAGATCGTACTCAGGATATTGACTTTAAAAATCTTGAAAAAGGACAAACTATCACCACTCTCGTTAAGGTAAAAAAACATCATTTTCCTTTCAATCCTAAACTACCCTACGTGATTGAATGTGTAAAAGGATCTTTAATTATAAACATAATTTATTTTTCAATAAGAGGAAATTTTCTTAGGAAAAAATATCCTGAAAACAAAGAATTAATTATTAGTGGCAAAGTATCATTTTATAAAAGTAACCTTAGTGTAGCACACCCTGATTACATAGAAGAGATAGAAAATGAGGATAAGTTAAGAACTTTTGAAAATATTTATCCTTTAACAAGGGGTATCACATTAAAAGATATCAGAATAGTTTTAAATGATGCAAAAAATTATTTAAATAAATTTGATGAATGGTTGAATGAAAATATTATTAAAAAATATAATTTTTCAAGTTTCAATGAATCATTAATAAAAATGCATTTTCCCTCCGTAAAAGAAGATATTGAAAATAGAGAGAATTTTAGAAAAAGGTTGGCAGTTGATGAATTAGTATCGAATTATTTTGCTATTAGATACTTAAAAGAAAAAACAAAAAGAAAAAATGAAAGTTTAAATCTTAAATTTAATTTACAAGAAAAATTGATAAATGAGCTACCTTTTGAGTTGACAAAAAATCAATATAAAATAATAAACGATATAAATAATTATAATAATACTCAATATCGAGAAACAGTACTATTACAAGGTGATGTAGGTTCAGGCAAAACTATTGTATCCTTATTAACAGCAATCCCTTTTATTCAAAAACATAAACAAGTTGCGTATATGGCGCCTACAGAAATATTAGCTAATCAAATTTACAGTAATGTATTAAATTATTTAGATAGTGAAGAAGTTAAGCCTATATTGCTCACTGGTAGTACTAAAAATAAAAGTAAAATTTATGAAAAAATAGAAAAAGGTATTTTTAATTTTATTATTGGTACTCATGCAATTTTTCAAGAAAATTTAAATTTCTCATCCTTGGCATATGTAATAATCGATGAACAACATCGATTTGGTGTTCAACAAAGACTTTATTTAGCTGAAAAAGGAGTAAATACAAATATTCTATTAATGTCTGCCACACCTATTCCAAGAACACTTGCATTAGCTCAATATGGTGAAATAGAACAGGTAATACTAAAAGAAAAGCCAGCTTTTCAAAAACCGATAATAACTAAAGTATCGAGCATTGACAAAATTAAAGATATAGAAATTTTGTTAAAGAAAAAAATTTCAAATGTGTCTCAAGTTTACTGGATTTGCCCTTTAGTTGAGGCATCAGAAACTCAAAAGTATAAAGATGTAGAAACAAGATTTAAGTCTTTGAAGAATATATTTGGTTCAGAAGTTGAAATGTTGCATGGCAAAATTAAGAGTGATCAAAAAGAAAGAATTATTCAAAATTTTCAAAAAGGAAATATAAAAATATTAGTTGCTACTACTGTAGTAGAGGTAGGCATAGATAATAAAAATGCAGATTATATTGTAATTGAAAATGCAGAAAAATTTGGCTTATCTCAATTACATCAGTTAAGAGGAAGAGTAGGAAGAGGTAACAATCAAGGTTATTGTTTTGCTTTATATGGTAAGGATTTACCTGATAATACGATAAATCGACTAAAAATATTCAAAGAAAACTTAGATGGTTTTAAATTATCCGAAAAAGATCTCGAAATTAGAGGCACTGGTGACATATTAGGATATCGTCAAAGTGGTGACTCATTATTCAAGTTTGTAAATGTTTATCATGATCAAGAACTAATAATAGATGCACTTCAATATGTAAAAAAATTGATTGAAAAAAAAGAGTATGAAAATGAAAAATTTAAAAAAGATATATATAAGTTACTTATGTTTTTTAAGCAGCAAGAAGCAATAAAACTATTATTTAGTTAACTTTTTAATTTTTTTCTTTTTAGGAAGAGCTTTTTTAATTTCCGGTGCTTTGGGTGTAACTAATCCTGCAGAAATGATGTATTTTATTGCTTGATCGACAGACATATTAAGTTTGGTACATTTTGATAATGGAACAAACATCAAGAAACCTGTAGTTGGATTAGGTGTAGATGGCATGAAAACATTTATCATCTTTTGATTTTTTCTTTTTGCTATTTCCCCTTTTGTTTCACTTGTTAAAAATGCAAGGGCAAAAATATCTTTTTGAGGATATTCAATAAGAACAACCTCTTTAAAAGCATTAGACTGTGTCGTAGCAAATGTATCAATAATCTGTTTTACTGTATTATAGATTGAGTTTAAGCCGGGAATTTTGGATAAAACAGCATCAACTACTCGATGATAAAGTTTTCCAAAAAAACTTCCAGCTATGGCTCCTAAAATTGTAAAAAATAAAAAAGCAACTATTAAACCAACACCAGGTATTTCAGATGGAATACCAAATTTATTTAGAGGTATGAAAGGTCTAAATATTTTATCTGCAATACCAACTACTACCCATGCAACGTAAATAGATAAAGCTAATGGTGCAACAATTAATATGCCACTAATAAAATGATTTTGAATTTTTTTCATTTATATTAATTATTTATTTTATCTTCAAACTCAAAAACATTCTTATTATTAATTTCAAAAGATACTTTTATCGATAGATCCTTTACATCAGGGTTATTTTCAATGAATTGATTTAGTTCTTGTTGTGAGCTAATCCCTAACCTTTTGAGAAATTTTCTAACTTTTAATTGTGTTTCATCATCCATGAAATTGATAATATGGATTTTTTTTCATATTTGAAGGCTTTTAAATAATCAAAAACTATAAATGATAGTTAGGATAGTTTTCAATTCTAAGATAGTTGTAGATATGCCTATTACTACGATTAATCTAGCTAAAAAAGATAGTATTTTATTGCCTTTATATTTTTGAGAACTTCTCCAAACACCAATGCAAGATGTAAAGTAATAGATTAGATTTAATACAAGATATAATGAAAATGTATAAATAAAATTTTGTATATGTATTTTTGTGACGAGCAATAGAGGTGCCGAAATAAGGAAATTAACAAGAACGTAATAAATCCAATAACTTTTGTATAAAGGTAAATTGCCTTTAAAAAGCTCCATAAGGTTATTTTCAATTTTAAATATGAAATTCATATTTTAATTCTTCCCCATTGAATTTTATTCCAGACTCTCTCATGAATATAATAAATTAATATACCGTTCATTATTTCATAAATGACAATAGATTTTGTCCAATCTAAGTTTGATGTAATAAACATAGCAGAAATAAATGTTATTGTAGATGCGGCTAATCTCCATGTGAGTGCCTTGAAAAACGATCTGAGTCTAATTACTTTTTGATTAAATCTGCCATATTTGTATAAATTCCATACTCTTTCATGAAAATAGTATGTAATCATTTTTAAAATGAAAACAATTAAAGCTACATAGAAAGGAGAAGTTGCATCAAAGTTTTCTGAACCATAAGAAATAACAAAAAAACTTATCAGAAAAGTATTTATAAAACCAACTATTCTATAACTTATAGTTTTTAAGATTGATCTATTTTTTGTTACTTTCATTATTGAAGAATTTCATATTCTTTCAAATGAAGATTAGCTTTAAATTTTTTTGAATTAATTCTAAATTTAGCAGGAATTTTAATTATTTCTTTTTCAAATGAATAAACCGTTATAACTTCTAAATTATTTTTTTTATTCTCTTTATAAAGACCTTTAAAAAAAGGAAATACTAAATCTATAACTTCAGCGTTTCCCTTGTATATTGAAGGATTATTAGATTTTAAGTTTTCAGTATTTTTTGTAATGGATGATAATTCATAAATGTTAATTCCATCAATAATTAACCTTTTTGAATCTGTTTGGAAAATAAAATATTGAACTAATTGTGATATTGGATCAGTGAAAAATTTATAATCATTAATTAAAGTATTTTGCAAATTAATTTGATCACTGGAGAGTTCTTTTGAAATTTCAATATTTGATATAGTACCATTCTTGTTAAAAATAATATTTTCAAATCTATCCTGTTTAGAGCTTTTTGTTTTACTTTTGTAAATTATGGGATTGAAGCTATCATCTTTAATTTCTCCACTAACTTTTGTAATAGACTCATACCCATAAATTTTGTCAGTCACACCATAACTTTTAATTGTGAAATCAATTTCATATAAATTATCTTCAATTTTAATTTTCCAGAATAAGTCTGCTAGGTGAATTGATTTCCAATCAATTTCATATTTTAGATTTATTACTTTAGAGTTCAGGTAATATGGATATATTATTAAAAAAATTATGAAAAATATGCGCATCAATAAAACATCGTATAAAAGTACTACTATCGATGATTATAATACTATAATTGATGTAAGAACCCCATTAGAGTTTGTTGAAGACCATATTCCAAGATCAGTAAATTATCCCGTATTAACAAATAAACAACGTCATGAAATAGGATTAAAATATAAAGAGAATTCTTTTTTAGCTAAAAAAGAAGGAGCTAGTATTATTAGTGCAAATATTTCCAAAATTATTAATAAAATAAAATTTGATAAAAAAAATAAAACATTAATTTATTGTTGGAGAGGTGGTCTTAGATCACTTAGTTTATATTTAGTTCTTAAACAAATAGGTTACGACGTAACATTATTAGAGGGTGGATATAAGACTTACAGAGGTTATGTAGTAGATTTTTTTGAAAATAATACTGATAAATTTAAATTTAACCAAATTATGGGTGTAACGGGTGTAGGGAAAACACTTTTTATTAAAGAATTATCAAAAAAATATCAAGTGATCGATTTTGAAGGTTTGGCCAAACATAAAGGATCTATTTTGGGAAATATACCAAATACTGTTCAACCATCACAAAAATTATTTGAAACATTAATTTATGAAAAACTTCACTCTTTCAATTCAAGAAAAAATATATGGGTTGAAGCAGAAAGTATTAAAGTGGGTAAGTTAAGTATTCCAAGTAAAATTTGGAAAAATATGCCTTTGGGTAAAAATGTAAAAATAAAGAGTAATTTAACAGAGAGGGTGAAATTCATTTTAAAAGATTACAAATATTTTACTAATTCACCAGATTTAATGAAAAATGCGCTTATTGTATTAAAAAAAATTATTCCAAAAGAGGAATTTAAACTTATTGAAGTAAATTTAAAAAAAAAGGAGTATTTTCAGTTTGTGAAATCATTAATTGAATATCATTACGATAGAGCTTATAAAAAGACTCGAGCTGAAAATGACAGTAATATTTATAAAGAGATTTATTTAAATAAAATCAACTTAATAAATATTAAAAGAGTTATTAAAGAGAGTAATTATTTTTAAAATGGTCAAATTTTTTTACTTTGGCAAGATTAAATTTTTTTAGATTTACACCCTTTCCTTTTTCTACACTTCCAATACATATAATTCTAATACCCCTTTCAATTAAAAGTTTTTTTTTATTTAAATATAATAAGTTTTTAGGTGAGGTAAAAACTGGAACATACTCCTCCCCACTGGATAAAATAAGTGAAATATATTTTTCTTCTTCAAAAAACTTACAAAGCTTAGAATTAACAGAGTTAAGATTATTTAATTTAATTTTTTTTTTGGATTTCAACGAAATAGTTTCTAAAGTTGATAAAAGACTATCTGATAAATCCATACAACTTGTAATATTTAGATGCCTAAATATATCTTGATAAATATACATTTTAGGTTTTAAAAATTGTTTTACTGATAAATTTTTTAAATTATTAGGTAATTTAAACTTACTATATAAACTTAGGTATCCTAGTTTTGAATATCCAATACCTGAAAATGTATAAATTTTATCATCAACCTTAGCATTAGATCTCTTTGTTATTTTAGTATTATTAATTTTATCGCTAATAATTGTTAAAGATAAAAATATTTTCTCAGAAGAAGTAGTATCCCCGCCTATTATCTCAATCTTATTTCTTAGGCATATTCTATGAAAATTAGTTATTATTTGTTGCACAAAATTATAGTTTTTATTTGGGAAACTAATATTTAGTAGAACATATTTAGGTACGCCACCTGAGGATTGAATATCACTATAATTTGAAAGAAAAAGTCTGTGAGCTATGTTTTGAGGAGTAAAATACTTTAGATCAAAATGCTTATTTTCAACTAAAGTATCAGAAGAGATTAATTGTTTTGTTGAGTTTATATAAGCACAATCATCACCTATTTTCTTATAATTCTTTTCAAAATAATTAATAATTTTTTGCTCATATGACATTAAGTAAATATAATTGAATATGAATTCAAAAACAGAGATATTTAACTAATTTTTTTTCTAACCAAAGGAAATGAGTCTCTTTTTTTTGTTAAAACTAGTTGGAAAATCACATTATCACCTTTGGTAAAAGATAATTCACTTAAATTTAAATAAGCTTCCCACATTCTTATAAATCTATCATCATACAGTTTAAGAACCTCTTTTTCTTCTTTTTTAAAATTTTTAAACCAATGAGAAAGTGTTTTAGCATAATGTAATCTAAGAACCTCTATATCTGAGATTATAAGTCCAGATTTTTCTACTGCTGGCATTACCTCAGACAAAGATGGTATATAGCCACCAGGAAAAATATATTTTCTAATAAATGCAGGAGTCATTTTCGGAACTCTAATATTGCCGATTGTATGTACTACCGCTATGCCATCATCAGATAATAAATTATAAATTTTTTTAAAATATGTTTTGTAAAAAGGTTTTCCTACATGCTCAAACATTCCAACAGAAACTATTTTTGTATAAGAATTCTCTTCATCTCTATAATCTTGTAAAGAATAAGATAAATTTTCATTTTTATCTGACTTTTTAAGTTGGTCATTACAGTATTTAATTTGCTCTTCAGATAATGAAACACCCTTTACTTTACAGTCATGATGGTCTGCAAAATGTCTACTAAGTGATCCCCACCCACACCCTATGTCTAAAACTCTATCATTGGAATTTAATAATAATTTGTCAGCTAATCTGCTCATTTTGTTAGTTTGTGCTTGTGTTAATGAATCGTTTTCATTTTCGAAGTATGCGCATGAATATTGCCTAGTTTCATCCAAAAATAAATCATACAACCTATCAGATAAGTCATAGTGACTTGCGACATTACTTTTTGAACTCTTAACGAAATTTAACTGAAATAGTGGATTAATGATTAAAATAATTCTGAATATTAGTGTATTTGATATTTTTTCAAGGTATTTATTATAATTTTCAATAAGTAATTCAGAAAACTCATAAAAAGTCGAATTGCTTAACTCGTAATCTTTATCCATATATCCTTCCGTAAGCACAAGAGAAGGTGCATAAAAAATTTTATTTAAAAATTTCTTGTTATTGATCTGTAAAATTAATGGATCAGTGCCGTTGTCAATAAGATGGTCATTTCCATCAAATTTTATAATAACAGATCTTGTTTTGATTAAGTGTTTAATTAAAAATTTAAGTACCCTAAAAGACATAATTTTCTTATATATATCTAAATATACAAAATTTATAAAATTTTATCATATATTGATTGATAAAATGAATTAAAATATCAATTAAATAGTTGAACTTTTAATATTAAGCTAACGTAATACAAAATATGCATACCAAAGAAAAAATTGAATTTATATCAAATTGGATAAAAGATTATGCACATTCAAACAATGTCGATGCGTTAGTTATTGGTATTTCAGGAGGTATTGACTCTGCTGTCACTAGTACGTTGTCAGCAAAAACTGGCTTAAAAACTTTTGTTGCGAACATGCCTATACTTGATCACAAAACAACTAATGAAAGAGGTATAAATCACATAGACTGGTTAAAAAAGAATTTTAGTAATGTAACGGACTTTAAAATAGATCTCTCTCTTGTATTTGAAAGTTTTAAATCAGCTCTTGATAAAAATGACTCTGAACACGGTTATGCAAATTCACAGGCTCGATTAAGGATGATGACTTTGTATCAAATAGCAGCTAGCAATAACGGAATTGTTGTTGGCACAGGAAATAAGGTCGAAGACTTTGGAATTGGTTTTTATACAAAATACGGTGATGGAGGAGTCGATATTTCTCCAATCGCAGATTGTCTCAAAACAGAAGTATGGGATATGGGGAAGGAACTAAATATAAGCCAAGACATAATAGATGCAGCCCCAACAGATGGTTTATGGACTGATGGAAGATCTGATGAAGATCAAGTTGGTTTAAGTTACTCTGAAATTGAAGAGGCAATGATTAATGAGAAATCATCAAATAGAAAAAAGTATCTTGAGATTAGAAAAAATAACGTTCATAAAATGAATCCTATCCCTGTTTGTATTTTACCAAAATAAACTTTGTAAAACTTATACTCTTAAACCAGTAGTGTTATCAAAAAGGTGCACTGATGTACTAGATATTTCAAATTTAAATGTATCTCCTGCATTTAGATTTATCTTCGAAGACAATTTACAACTAAACTCTTGATCACCAATTTTTGAATAAATGATCATATCTGAACCTAGATACTCAACTAAATTTGCTACACAAGAATGCTTTCCATTATCTGATATTAGGATATCGTCTGGCCTTATACCTAAAGTAGCGTCATCTATGTTTGTAGAATTATTAAGGTTAATTTTCATATCAGCTATATGAGCTATGCCATTTTCAATTTTGCAATTAAATAAATTCATCTGTGGGGATCCTATAAATTCAGCAACAAATTTAGTATTTGGTTTAGAATATATCTCTTTAGGTGTACCAACTTGTTCAACAACACCATTGTTAATTACTACTATCCTATCCCCTAGTGTCATCGCTTCTGTTTGATCATGGGTAACAAAAATACTTGTTACGCCCATTTGTCTTTGAAGACGTTTGATTTCCAAACGCATTTGATTTCTTAATTTTGCATCTAAGTTAGATAATGGTTCATCAAATAAAAATATTTTTGGATTTCTAACTATGGCTCTTCCCATTGCAACTCGTTGCCTTTGCCCTCCTGAAAGCATACTTGGTTTTCTTGTGAGTAATTGATCTATTTCTAAGAGTTTAGCTACATCATTAACTTTGTTATTGATCTCTTCTTTAGATATTCCTCTATTTTTAAGACCATAAGCCATATTATTAAATACTGACATGTGAGGATAAAGTGCATAATTTTGAAAAACCATTGCTACATCTCTTTCAGATGGATCAATTTTATTAATAATATTTCCATCTAGAGATATTTCTCCATTTGTAATATCCTCTAGACCTGCAATCATTCTTAATAATGTTGATTTGCCACATCCACTAGGTCCAACAAATACAACAAATTCTCCATTTTCAATATTTAAAGAAGTCTCATTAACAGCTTTAGTGCCATTAGGATATATTTTAGTAATATTTTGTAATTCTAAAAAACTCATTTTTATTTTTCTGTTTGAATCAATCCTTTGATAAACCATCTTTGAAGAATTACAACAACTAACACAGGTGGTAGCATTGATAATATAATATAGGCAAATCTTTCACCTGTTCTGGGTAAAGCAACACCCTCATAATTTTCTGTAAAAATTATCTTCATTCCCATCACTACTGTCCAATATTTTTCGTCAGTAGTCATTATTAGAGGCCATAAATATTGGCTATATCCATAGACAAACATAAAAATAAACATAGCCGCTAACATTGTTTTTGATAGAGGCAATAAGAAGTCAATAAAAAATCTCCAACTATTTGCACCATCTAATTTTGCAGACTCTAACAATTCATCAGGGATTGTTTTATAAAATTGTCTAAAGAAAAATGTTGCAGTAGCAGAAGCAACTAGTGGGAGTATAAGTCCTGTATATGTATTTGTAAGACCAAGATCTGATACAATTTTATAACTTGGAAAAATTCTTACTTCTAGTGGAACTAAAAGAGTAATAAAAATTAGCCAAAATATTG
The DNA here is from genome assembly GCA_902595525.1 of uncultured Alphaproteobacteria bacterium. Next base: position 49,373 of record CACJQJ010000002.1, read on the forward strand.
GAACAGCTAATTTAAATCTAAAATAAACTAATGCGTAAGCTGACATAGCTGAGATGACAACTTTCAACGTTGCGATACCAAGAGCCATAATAAAACTATTTACAAACATTCTTGCTGCAGTAACTTCCTCAGACCAACCCCCTTTTTCATTCAAAACTTCATTGTAATTTTGAGAAAAACTCTCACCTAAAAAAAATTTCATTCCCTCAGTCATTATTGAAACATTATCATGAGTTGAAGTGGCAAAAGAAAACCAAATTGGTAATACCATTAATAAAACGCCAAGTATGAGAATAATGTGTGTTAGTATTTCTAATGGTTTGAATTTCATTTATTTTGAAATATTCCTTGAATAAATAATTTTTGTAGAAAAATAATTATAATTACTGGTGGGATCATTGACATAATTACAAAAGCAAAGCGGTCAGAAATAGATCCGTACATTGTCTTAAGACCCATTACAACCGTCCAATATTGTTCACTAGTAGTCATTATTAATGGCCAAAGGTATTGATTATAGCCAAATACGAACATAAATATAAAAACAGCAGCAATCATCGTTTTAGATAAAGGAATTAAAAAATCTATAAAAAATCTAAAACTATTAGTTCCATCTAATTTAGCCGCTTCTAATAATTCATCAGGAATTGATTTATAAAATTGTCTAAAAAAGAAGGTTGCTATTGCAGAGGCAGAGATAGGTAGAATTAAGCCAGCAAATGTATTTACAAGATTTAATTTTGACATAACTGTGTATGAGGGCATTATTCTAAGCTCCAAAGGAACTAATAGAGTAATAAAAATTAACCAAAATATAAAAGTCGCATATTTGACTTTAAAATAAACTAAACCGTATGCGGCCATAAGTGATGTAATTACAGATAAAGTCGCTATACCTGTTGCCATAACAAAACTATTAAAAAACATTTTAAGAGCTGTTATTTCATTAAAAAAACCAGATTGTTTAAATAAAACCCTAGAGTAATTATCAATAAAATTATCTCCTAAAAAAAATTGTAAACCGTTGGTATTTATAAAAAGGCTTGAATGTGTTGAGCTTGCAAAAATTATCCATATTGGAACAACCATAATAAGTAAACCAATTGAAAGAATAAAATGATTAATAGTTGAAGATATATATTTAGTCATTAATTGTAGTGAATTTTACCCTCAATGTATCTGAATTGAAAAATTGTAATAACAAGAACTATTATCATCATCATGATTGATTGGGCACCAGCACTTCCAAGATCTAAACCTTTGAAGCCATCAATGTAGGCTTTATAAACTAAAGTTTTAGTTTCGCTACCAGGAGCTCCAATAGTAGTTGTATCTATAATTCCAAATGTATCAAAGAAGGCATAAGTTATATTAATTATAATTAAGAAAAAAGTAGTCGGCATTAATAAAGGAAAAGTAATTGTCCAAAATCTTCGAATGTTGCTTTTACAATCAATAATAGAAGCTTCAATAACTGTTTTTTGAATAGCCTGAAGTCCAGCTAAAAAGAAAATAAAATTTGCACTTATTTGTTTCCAGGAACCAGCTATAATTACATAAATATATGCATCAAATACATTTTCATACCAATTAAAACCCCATAAATTATTGAATAAATGATGAAGTAAACCATATCTTTCACTGAAAAAATAATTAGCCATAACACCAACGACAGCCGGTGCAATAGCATAAGGCCAAATTAATAGTGTTTTATATGCACTTTTTCCATGCATGACTTTATTAGCTTGCACGGCAAGCAATAAACCAATTGAACCTGTAATAAGAGTAATTACGAAACTATAGATAATTGTAAACTTGAAAGCAGTAAAATAGGAGGGATCAGAAAAAATAAATAAAAAATTATCAAAGCCAGCAAACTGAGAACCAAAACCAAAAGCATCTTGCATAGTGAATGCATCTTTAAACGTTTGAATAATTGGCCAATATAAAAAAATTAATAAAATTAAAAGCTGAGGAGCTAAGAAAAAATATTGAGAATAATTTGATTTAAATTGAACTTTTTTCATTAAATTAAAAGGAGGATAATATAAATATCCTCCTTTTTAAAATAATATAAATTATAGAGTTTTAGCAAACTGTTTTAATAGTTTTGCTGCACCCTTATCCATATTGCTTAGAGCTTTTTCAACTGTGATATCGCCATTAAGCATTGGCTCAACATTTTCGTATATTACTTCACGAATTTGAGGCCAGTTACCTGCTCTATATCCACCAGGGATAGTTGAACCCTCTAGACCTAATTGATCACCAACAGCTTTATGATAAGGAGATGCTCTATAAAAATTTATAGTTTCAGCTAACTCTATACCACCTTTTGTTACAGCAGCGTAACCTGTCATATTATGATAGTATAAATCCATTTCTGGTGAGCCCATAAATTCAATAAATTTAGCAAGTCCTTTATACTCTTCTTCTGTATGACCGTTTAAAATCCAATTAGCAGCACCACCAATAAATGTTGGATACTCTTTACCACCTGTTACTGAGTCCCAATATGGTATTGGGTTGGTTGTAAAGTTTGGAAGGACACCTTTCATACCTCCAAAAGATGCAGCAGATCCAAACCAAAACGCAGCCTCACCATTAGTAAAAGGTGCTTGGTTATCTCCCCATGCTCTTCCTTTGTAGCCGTAGTAACCCTTTTCATACCATTCTTTAACTTTAGTCCAGTGATAAACAAAAGCTTCTGTATCAGCAAAAAGTGTCTTTGTAGGAACAGCATCATAGCCATTATTGCCATCTGTCATCAATAAATTATGCCTAGAGAAGAAATTTTCAGTCCAAATCCAAGGACTGTGACTTTGAAGAAGAGGAATATATCCGGCATCGAGTATCTTTTGAGCCATACCCTCAAATTCTTCGTAAGTTTTTGGAACCTCTTCAATACCAACTTCATTTAAAATATCCATATTGGCATACATGAGACATGTAGAACTATTAAATGGAACACCGATCATTTTTCCATCACCATCAGCATAAAAGTTTTTTATACCAGGAATGTAGTTATCAGCATCAACATCAATACCATATTTTTCGGCCATCTCTTCAAAGCCGATCACAACTCCATTTTTAACTTGCGCTACCATGATAGCCGCACCTGCATCATAGACTTGTGAATAATGAGGTTGATCACCTGCTCTAAAAGCAGCTATTGTAGCTGCCATGTTGTCCTCATAGCTTCCTTTACCAGTAGGGATAACCATATACTCATCTTGTGATTCATTAAATCGATTAGCTATTTCTATGATTACATCACCTAAAAAACCACTGTTACCATACCACCAATGAATTTCGGTTTTACTGTAACTGTTTGAAGTAAATGCAAAAGAAACTAAAAGTACAAAAATACTAATTAGTTTTTTCATTATGTCCTCCTATTAGAACGTTCCTGTTATCATTATATAACTATTTAATAGACTCAGGAATAGATTGGTTGTGTATAACTTAACAAAAAAAATAAAAAAACTATGAATTTTTTATGAAATTTTAAAATTAAGCTATGATTTGTATGTTTTTTATTAAATATCTTAATGCGTAAATAAATCCATCTTTACCCATACCTATAATTGAACAATCACAAGCTGGTGCTATGAGAGACTTTCTTCGAAAGTCCTCTCTAGAATATATATTGGATAAATGAACTTCTATTTTAAATATTGTTTTAATTTCAAGGGAGTCGTGTAATGAAACCGAGGTATGAGTCAAACCACCAGGATTAATTATGATACCAACGTATGACTCATCTAAGCCATTTATTTTATTGATGATCTCTCCTTCTATATTGCTTTGGAAAAAATCAAGTTTACATCCTAATGTTTCAGACTCCTTAAGTAACTCGTTTTCCAAATCTTTTAATGTGAAATTTCCATAAACACTCTCTTTGCGTTTACCTAACATTTCTAGATTAGGGCCATTAATAACTAAAATTTTATTGTCCATATTTATTGAACTTATATCAAAGATTTTATCATTCCCAATGGGTATAATTTTAAATATTTTTATATTTTTTTGGTTAAAATCACTATATTTATGATATTTAGTTAATTATTAATAGGAGGTTAGTTATGAGAAAATTCATTATAGATATGACTATGTCGTATGACTTTCAGGTAACTATAGAGGCTGAGTCGGAGGAAGCAGCAAAAGCAAAGTTTACAAATACACCATTAGAACAACTTGGTAGCTATAAATTCGGCTCATTTTATAAGACATTTAGAGGTATAAAATTAGATGAATTTGATCCAAGATTTTATAAAGACGAAGATAAAGTAAGATAATCATACGATGAGTAGAGCAATTACTGAAAATCTTTTTGGTACACACTTCTTTAGCAAGTATTACCTAACTATACTAGGAGTGATTTTATTGACTATATCTTCTAAAATTTCTATTCCCTTTTACCCTGTTCCAATGACATTACAAACTTTGGTGGTTTTCTTTATAGCTGCATCAATGGGCATGATTGGGTTTTATTCAACATTTATTTATGTGGTTTTAGGTGTGCTAGGACTGCCTTTATTCGCTAATGGTGGAGGAATTGGCTACATTTTTTCTCCAACATTTGGTTTTTTATACGGAATGGTAATTTCTGCGTTCATAATTGCATATATTCTCAAATCTGAAGTAAAAACAGGTTTAATCAAGTTATCGGCTACTATTCTTGCAGGCGCATTTGTTATATTTTTGTGTGGTATTAGTCACCTTTCGTTTTTTGTAGGTCTAGAACAAGCAATAAATCTTGGTTTATTGCCATTTTTGTATAGTGAATTTCTAAAGATTGTATTAGCTATAGCTATAATTTTTGTGTTGATTCAAAGAGTTAATCAAAAAAATTCATAAATAAGTTTTACTTACAGTTTCGAATATTGAAAAGTGCCGAGATGCCAATTCTTGTCTATTCTTGCTGTATCCTCCACCTATAACAGTACAAAGAGGTATTTTTTTTTGTTTGAAATACTCACATACAATTTCATCTCTTTTTTTAATGCCATCATCAGTAAGGTTTAAATTACCTAGATCATCGTTAGAGTGAACATCAACTCCTGCATCATAAAAAACAATATCTGGTGTAAAATGAGACTCAATTTGATCAAGCGTTTTTGTGAGGATATTTATATATTTAACATCATCTACTTCATCATCTATTGGTACATCTAAATTGCTATTTTTTTTGTCAAATGGAAAATTATTTTTACAATGAATTGAACATGTAAAAATATTATCAATATTTTCACAAATAGAAGCAGTTCCATCACCTTGATGAACATCTAAATCTAATATTAAAATTTTATTTATTTTTTTTTGATTAAGTAAAGTTATCGAGGCATAGGCTAAATCGTTAAATACACAAAAACCAGATCCACAATCTTTAAATGCATGGTGAGTTCCACCTGCTAAATGACATGCAATACCATAATCCAACGCCAATTGAGATGTTTGTAATGTGCCTTGTATAGCTAGGAAAGATCTTTTAGCTAATTTTTCACTCCACGGTAAATTAATTCTTCTTTCCTGATCTCTTGATAGATTACCTTCTTTAACACTCATAACATAATTACGGTTGTGTACTACTTGTACATCATTTATAGGAGCTGACTTACTTTGATGAATTGTTAAATTTGTATATAAATTTGAGTTTTTGATAAAATTATATAAATCAGAAAATTTAGTACCAACAAATCTATGGCCCTCTGGTAGAGGAATGTCATAGTTATCATTGTAAACAACATTTAGTTTTTTCATCAATATAAATTTTCTTTAATATTCGCTAATCGTAACTATTTCATCAGACTCATATGTAGTTTGATCTAAGTTTTTCTTTACAATATTTGACATTGCTTTAGCTACTTTTTTTGCATGAATTGGTCTCATTTTTTTAAGCGGGCCTAAAAATAATGGTGTTAATAGCTTGAAAATTGGAATTCCAATTTTCTCAGCAAGTCTAAATTGTACTCTTTTACCTAGTAAAAAAGATGGTCTTAAAATACCAAGGTTATCAAAGTTTAATCTTTTCAACTCTTCTTCAACTAGGCCCTTAAACCTTAAATATTCACCTTTATTATTAGGATCAGCAAAACCAGATGAGATATAGACGAAGGACTTAATTGAGTTAGATTTACATATTTTGGCTATTTCCTTAGGCAAATCTAGCTCTACCCTTTGATATTCACTTTTTTCAGGAGAGTTTTTCTTTGTTGTACCAATACAAAAAAAACAACAATCAGCAATAATCTGATCTTTAATATTCTCAACATTTTTTAAATCTGTATTAATAATTTCTAATTTTGGATGTTTTATATTTACTTCAGAACGCGTAAAAATTTTAATGCTGGTATAATATTCATCTTTGATTAAGTTTTTTAATAAATAACTGCCAACTAAACCAGTAGCACCAAATATCACTGCCGAAGACATATAAAACTTATACATTAATATTATTAAAAAAAAGAATATTTTTGGGATTTAGGAATATTTTTCTTTTAAAGTATTTTTTTGAACTTTTCCCATGACGTTTTTTGGAAGTTCATCCAACAATATATATTTATTTGGAATTTTATATTTCACTAAGTGTTTTTTTAAAAAATCTTTAAGATCATTTAAATCTGTAGAATTATTCTTCATAACTATAGCTGCAATAGGTACTTCACCTAAATCGTCATTAGGGATACCAAAAACAGCAGACTCTAAAACTAATTCGTGTTGATTAATAATATCTTCAATTTCTTTAGGATAAACATTATATCCGCCACTTATGATTAAATCTTTATTTCTTCCAGATATGAATAGATATCCATCATTATCAAAATATCCAATATCACCGGTTATAAAAAAACCATCTTTAGTAAATGCCTCTTGTGTCTTTTTTGGATTATTTAGATAACCTTTAAATACATTAGGACCATTTATTTCTATTGTTCCAATATCATTTTTTGATTTATTATTATCACTTTGAATATTATTTATTCTTATTTTAATATCTTTTAAAGGTTTACCAACTGATCCTGCCTTTCTTTCCCCATCACAAGGATTAGAGGCATTCATATTAGTTTCAGTCATACCATATCTCTCTAATATTTGATGACCGGTTACTCTATAAAAATTTTTAAATGTTTGATTTAACAATGGAGCACTTCCAGATATAAATAATCTCATATTTTGTGTTAATTTCTTATCTAGTCTTTTGTCATTCAACAATCTCGTATAAAAAGTTGGAACACCCATCATCAGAGTTGAATAATTAAATGCTTCAATAATTGAGTCTGTATTAAAATTTTTTATAAATCTAATAGTAGCCCCACTTATCATGGAGGTATTAATAGCAACAAACAATCCATGAGTATGATAAATTGGAAGTGAATGGATTAAAGTATCATTGCGATTTATATTCCATAAATTTATTAGTTCTTGAGCATTTGAAACTAAATTTTGTTCAGTTAACATAGCACCTTTAGGTTTTCCTGTAGTCCCAGATGTATATAAAAGTGCCGCTAAATCATTATATGTTCTTTTTGATGGTTCAAAAAAACTATCAAGGTTTTCTAAACCATCAGTAATCTCTCCAACTCCGTTTGCATTTAAAGATAAAATTCTACAGCCAATTTCATCGCAAAATGGCTTTAAACTATCTATTTCTGATTTATCACAGATAAGAAAAGATGGTTTTGAGTCCTTTATAAAATAAATTGTTTCATTAACTGTATAGCTTGTATTAAGTGGAAAAAAAACTGACCCAGTAAGAATAGATGATAAATAAAGAGCTAAAGTCTCTTTACATTTGGCGGACTTTACAAGAATGTGACTTCCTGATTTTAACCCTAACTTTGATAATTTGTGAGAAATTTTTGATGCAAGAATTATGAAATTTTTATAAGTAATCTCGGATCCATCATCTAATATTAAAAAAGTTTTATTATTGTCTAAATTAGTTTCAACAATATTTGAATAGAGTGAGTCTGTCAAAGTATATCAACGGAGTAATTAGGTTGGCCCTGCAATATATACAGGGCCTAATAAATAAAATAAAAAATCTAGATTATCCTAGGATTATGGTAACCATTTCTCCCAAGTAGATTTATTGTTTGCTTTCCATTCAGCAACAACATCATTAAGTTCACCACCTTCACGAACTTTAACGAGCATAGCTGCTTGATCTGCATTTGATAATGCCATTTTACCAAAGAATTCAAGTGCTTTTTGGTTTTCCGGTTTAGCAAATGTATCAGGATTACCGTAGTTCATTGGATAGTCAACAGCCCAACCTGTTGCTGGCCAATAGTCAGCTCCACAAGTTTCCCAGTTGTTTGCCTCGGTAAAGGTATCACAAGTTTTATTTGGAGCTAATTTTACACCTACTAATTCGTTAACACCAAAGAACCAATGAGGCTCCCAAAGATACATTAAGAAAGGTTCACCTCTATCGTACATACCTTGCGCTTCAGCAAGAGCAGCTGTTTCAGTTCCTAATTCATCAGCAACAAAGTCTAAACCAAGTAGGTCTAATCTTTTTTGATCATGACAGTTCCAACCAGCAACTGGACAACCAATTAATCGACCTTTACCACCAGACTCCATAGTCGCAAAATCTTCTTTGAATTTATTTAAATCAGCATAGCTTGAAAAATCTGGATTTGCATCAGCCCAATATTTTGGAACATAATAATCTGACATACCAGTAATACCAACAGTTCCAAGTAATTTTACACTTCCATCACCAGAGTAAGTCATTTTAACTTCCCCACCATGAATTAAGTCGCCATTTAACATAACATCATCAGCTTCAGCGTAACTAGGCCATGACTCACATGCAAAATCAATATCACCTGCAGCAATAGCTTCCCACAAGCCAGTTCCTGAGGCAAATACGATTCTATCAATTTCGTATCCTAATTCATCTTCAAGAATGCTTACAGCTACTTGACATGAAATCTCTCCACCTGTCCAGTCAGCGATGGCTGCTAATAATTTTTCGGCATTAGCTTTACTGAATGTTGCGGTAAAAAGAATAGAGGATAGAATAAAAGTAATAATTGTTTTAGATATTCTCATAGATTATCCCTCCCATTAAAAGTTTATATTAGCAAAAAATAGTCAAAGTACATATGCAATTTATTCATCAATAGGTAACAAAACCCTATGAAATATGTTTTTTTATAGTTAATTAAGTGTAATACTATCCAAAATGATGAAAACTAAAGTATTTCTTACATGTGCTGTTAATGGATCCGGTGACACTGCATCAAAACATCCTGATCTTCCAAAGACTCCAAAACAAATAGCAAAATCCGCAATAGAGTCTGCTCAAGCAGGTGCATCTATAGTTCATATTCATGTCAGAGAGGAAGATGGAACACCTAGTCGAAAATTTGAATTTTATAAGGAAGTAGTTGAAATAATTAGATCGAGTGACACTGATGTAATTATTAATTTAACAACCGGTATGGGAGGTGATTTAGATATAGGTGAAGGAGATAACCCAATGGATTTTGGTCCATATACTGATATGGCTAATATTATGGAAAGAATATCTCATGTAGAGGAATTACTACCTGAAATATGTACACTTGATGCTGGAACTTTAAATTTTGGTGATAGTTCTGTGTTGGCGGTCAATACACCAAATGATTTAAGAAAAGCAGCAAAACGATTAAAAGAAATTGGAGTTAAACCTGAAGTTGAAGCATTTGATTTAGGTAACATGTGGTTTGGAGCTCAGCTTTATGAAGAAGGACTACTAAGCGACCCTCCCTTATATCAAATGTGTTTAGGAATTCCTTGGGGAGCTCCAGCAAAAACTACAGCTATGATTGCAATGTTAGATGTCATGCCTAAAAATGCTATTTGGTCAGGCTTTGCAATTTCAAGAAATGAAATGCCCTTTGTTGCACAAACAGTTTTACTTGGCGGTAATCCCAGAGTTGGGCTTGAAGATAATTTATATTTATCAAAGGGAAAACTTGCAACTAATCCACAATTAGTTGAGAAGGCAATAAAAATAGTTCATGAGTTGGGCTCCTCTATTATGAGTCCCCAAGAGACAAGAGATTATTTAAAGCTAAAAAAAACCTAATCCATTCTCTCAGTATTTCCATCAATAGAAATTACTTGACCTGAGACTCTAAGGGAATCTTGAGAAATTAAAAAGGAACACATTTTTGCTATATCTTCTTCATAAACCCATTGTTTTAAAGAACTCATAGAAACAAAATCTTTTTCAATGGATCTTACAGATCGCTTTAGCATTTTAGCTTTCGCTTTTATGACTCTCATCATTCTCGCACCTTTAACAGAACCAGGGCATATCGCATTTACTCGAATATTAAATTTTCCTAATTCCATTGCTAAAGTTTTAGTAATACCAACTAAGGCCCATTTGCTTGCCGCATAAGGAGATCTATTAGGAAAACCATCAATACCAGCTGTGGAGGAAATATTGATTATTGACCCATTTTTAGATTTCTTAATCATGGGTATCGCATATTTGGTAAAATAAAAGTGACTATTTACATTTACATGTATAGTTTTTTCCCAATCATCAGATTTAATTTTCTCTAAAGGAGATGTGGGTCCAGCTACTCCAATGTTATTTATAAGTCCATCTATTTTTTTAGTTTTATATGATATTTCTTTATAAAATTTCTTTACCTCATATTCTTTTGAAGCATCGCATTCTGATATAAAGAGTTTCTTATTAAAGTATGAATTTTTTTTTAATTTATTAATGTTTTTTTTATCAATATCACAAGTATATACAAAAGCACCTTGTGATAGTAATAATTTTACAGTAGCTAGACCTATTCCAGAAGCACCAGCAGATAAAATAATTTTTTTATTTTTAAGGAAATTATTTTGCATCAAAAGAATTACTATTAGGTTTAATGGGAATAGATCTATCTATACCCTTTACAATTTTTTTTTCTTTATCGTAAAAAGGTAAATCCACAACAACTCCGGTGTGTGAAGAATTATCTGGGAGAATTATTTCTATCTCTTTATTCATATAATCATTTGGTTCATAAAATCTTACATAACCAATTCCTTGTTGTAGAGTTGGAGACGGTACACCAGCTGTTATGTAACCGACTTGTTTATTATTAATTTTTATTTTACTTCCAGCTTTAGGAACTACTGTTTTACAAGTTATTCCAAATAAACAAGTCCTTTTATCTTTTTTAATTAAAGCATCTTTACCGATAAAATCTTTATCCATATTCACAAAATACCCAAGGCCAGCTTCGAAAGGAGTAATTGTTGTATCTATATCAGTTAAATTTCCAAAAATACCACCCTCAATTCTTCTAATTGTCATGGCTCTAGAGGCAGAAAATTGCATACCATATGGTTTACCACATTCAATAAGATAGTCCCATAGAGCCAAATGGTCTGTTTTAAAACCATCACAAAAAATTTCAAATCCTAATTCATTTGTAAAACCTGTTCTTGAGACATATAAAGTTTGCCCTCCTATATCAAAAAAATTGGATGTAAAATAAGGCATATTTTCATCAATCTTTCCATTGGAAGCTAACTTCATGATATCGATTGATGCCGGACCTTGAATTTGAAGAACTCTAGATTTAGGGTCTTTTATTTGAACATCATAATTTGAACTATGAGCAATAAGCCAATCTTCAAATGGGCCATCTGCTTGAACGTACCAAAACTTTTCTTCATCAAATCTAAATAAAACTCCATCCATGAAAATTCCACCTTTTGGTGTACAGGCAAGTGCATAATAACCTCTGCCAATTTTTGTTTTTGAAATATCTCTTGTCAGCACTTTATTCAAAAAAGAAACTGAGTCTTTTCCTGATATTTCTATCGGTTTTTCTGGAACATCAAATAAAAGAGCTTTTTGTCTTAAAAGCCAATATTTTTCTGAAGGATCCTCATCAATTTTCATAGGAAAGTATCTTCCTGCATAAACACCTCTGACCATGTTCGAAGTATTAGTGCGCTGAATGAATGGAGACTCTTCAAATCTGCGCGAACTAATTTGAATCGTTTGGTTTAGATCAGCTTCTTCTTGTAAATTTCCCATTTATTTATCAATGACTCTATTAGATTTATAATCACGAATAATATCAGGAGGGTCAAATGCAGTCACAGGTGAAATTTTATCTTTAACTAATTCTACATCGATGAGACATGAGTGTGCTATAGGACCTTGACCTAATTTTGAAGTTCCTTTGTCTTTTGTAAGGACATTAGGATTACCATGTTTACAGATAGTTTTTAAATTTTTAGAGTCCTCAGGGTCGTACCATGCACCTGTACTAATTTGAACAACTCCAGGGCGAATATTATCATTAATGTTTACACCAGCTAAACAGGCACCTCTGTCATTAAAAAGTTTTACTATATCTCCATCATTTATTCCTCGACTGCTCGCATCAACACTATTCATTTCAATTGGTTCACGATCTTTAATTTTAAAAGATTTACTATAGCCTCCATGATCCATTTGACTATGTAATTTATTTTTTGGTTGATTTGATATTAAATGTAAAGGATAGTTTTTATTTTTACTTCCAAGCCATTCACAGGGTTCTAACCAGGTTGGATGACCAGGACAATCTTCATAATTAAAACTATCTACTGTTTTAGAATATATTTCTATTTTTCCACTTGGAGTTGAGAGCGGGAATTTAGTAGGATCTTCTCTGAAATCTTTTAACATTATTGTATTTTCTTTTGGTGGTGGAACTTTAAACCACCCTATTTTTCTAAACTCCTGATAGCTAGGAAAATCAATATTTTTTAATGACTTTGATTTGACTGATGTTTCTTGATAAATCCATTTTTGCCAATCTTCTTCATCTCTTCCTTCAGTAAAAAGATTTTCGACATCCATTTTTTTTGCAATTCCTTTAAAAATATCAAAATCACTTTTAGCCTCTTTAAAAGGTTCAACTAATTTTGACATTGAAATTACATAAGGATCTCTTGGGGTAAGCATTATATCTTGTCTTTCAAGTGGAGTGGTACAAGGTAAGATAATATCTGAATATTTAGCTAAAGAATTCCAGCACCATTCATTAGAAATGATAGTTTCAGGTTTTTGCCAAGCTAGCAAAAGTTTATTAATATCTTGATGATGATGAAATGGATTTCCACCTGCCCAATAAATTAATTTAATATCAGGATATTCATACTCCTTGCCATCAAAATGAAAAGTTTCACCAGGATTTAAAAGTAAATCACTAATCCTTGCAACTGGGATAAAATTATCAATTTTATTGTCAGATTGTGGAAAAGCAGCGCCAGGAATAATAGAAAACTGCCCACCAATGTGATTTGTTGCACTATAACCAAATCCAAAACCACCACCTGGTAAACCTATTTGACCCAACATTGATGCCAACATAATTGCTGCCCAAAAAGGCTGTTCACCATGATCTTGGCGAGTTAAAGACCAACTAACAGATATCATAGTTCGCTTTGAGGACATGTCTCTTGCCAAAGAAATAATTTCATCTGATGAGATTTCACTTATTTCTGAAGCCCAATTAGCATCTTTTACAACTCCATCTAAATCTCCTAAAAGATATGGTAAAAAAATATCAAAACCTTCTGTGTATTTTTTAATAAATATTTCACTATATAAATTTTCTTTGTATAGAGTGTGTGCTATACCTAGCATAATTGCTACATCAGTATTAGGTCTTAAAGGTAACCACTTTCCTTTAACCTCATCTAACAAGTCACTTTTTAATGGACTCAAATTTACAAATCTTATGCCAGCTTTAGCGGAACTAATAAGTTTTTCTTTTTGATTATGACTTCCAGTACCACCTTGGGCTATTTGACCATTTTTTAAAGGAACTCCTCCAAAACATACAAATAGTTCTGTGTTTTCTTCGATTGATTCCCAACTAGTGCAAGTATCAAGATAAGCTCTATAACTTCCAAGTATATGGGGAACCATTGCTTCTGCTGCTGCAAAACTATAAGTAAACTTTGATCTTGTGTAGCCACCAATGCAATTTAAAAAACGATGTAGTTGACTTTGAGCATGATGAAATCTTCCAGCACTAGCCCAGCCATAAGATCCACCAAATATTGAGGAATTACCAAAGTTTTCTCTTACTCTATTTAATTCTTTGGCCACTATATTTTCAGCTTCATCCCAAGATACAGCTACAAAAGGATCAATCCCTCTTAAGTTATTGTTTGTTCCTGGTCCATTATCGATCCAACTTTTTCTTATCATAGGTTTATCAATTCGCGTTTTATTATTGTGAATGTCTACAATACCTGGACCTATTGGTGATGGATCTTTATCATTTTCCCATCCAATTAATTCTGTAACTTTCCCATTATTTACTTTTGCTCTATAAGTCCCCCAATGCGAACTAGTTAAGGGAAGATCTTTCTTAAAACCCATTAGGATTTATCTAATCCAAGGGCTTGTCTTTGCTTCTTAGTCCAGGCGTGGGTTATCCTGTCTATGATGATAGCAAGAAGAACGATAGCCAAACCGGCTGATAGACCTCTACCTGTATCTGATCTTTGAAGTGCATTAAATACTTGGAGTCCTAGACCTTTTCCTCCAATCAATGGTGTAACAATTTGCATTGCAAAAGCCATAATTACAGTTTGATTAAAACCCATTACGAGACTGGGTACAGCTAATGGAAATTTTACTTTATTTAAAGTTTGAATTCCTGTTCCTCCAAAAGATTTAGATACCTCTGAATAGCTTCCTGACACTTGTGACAAACCAAGAGCTGTTAATCTTATTATTGGTGGTACAGAATATATAACAGTTGCAATAACTGCGGATACTATATTTCCACCAAAAAACATTAAAACAGGAATTAAATAGCAAAAATAAGGCAAAGTTTGCATTGCATCTAAAACAACATTTTGGATATCTCTGTACCATTTATTGTAGGATGCTATTACTCCAAGTGGTACACCTATAACAAAGCAAATTAAAACTGAAACCAATACTGAAGATAACGTGATCATTGAATGCACCCACATACCTGTAGCTCCAATAAAGGCTAATAATATCGCAGTAATTGTGGCAAACTTTATTCCTACAGTCACATATCCAATAAGTATGAAAACAATCATTGTATACCACCAAGGTATCTGAGTTAGAAATAAATTTAATGGATTTAGTAAATACAAGTATACAAAATACTTCATACCTTTCGCAAATGATATAAAACCAGGATCAAGAGTCATTGCCTTAACAGTATCTTCTATTGGTTTTTGGATATCAATTGTCCATGTTTCTGGGAAAGTTCCTATACTATAAATGTATGCATCAAAAATAAAAATGAATATGAAAATTAAAAATGATGAGAATAAAAAATATCGTTGATTTATAAAATTTTTAATTGAATTATTATTAGATTTATTAAAAAGAGAAATTAAGCTAGCAAACATATTAGCAAAGACATTAATAATAGTTCTAAAAAATATATTTATTAGCTTTACAGATATTCTCAAGGGTAATTCAATTAAGTTTGCGATGGGGTTTCTGTGTAAATTTTGCGGTAATAAATAAAATTTTTTTACATCATCTGGTAAGGTTTCTTTTTCTTTACTAATAGCACTACTTATTCTGTCAAACATTATTGCCATAAATAAAATACACAAGCCCCCTTCCATTGCCCAACCAACATCTAATTTTCTAATTGCTTGCCATACTTGACCGCCTAAACCTTCAGCACCAATAAAAGTTGCAAGAACAACTAAAGCTAATGCCATCATAATTGTTTGATTAACACCCATCATAATACTTGGTAAGGCCATTGGAATTTTAATTTTAAATAAAAGCTGAAATTTATTAGATCCAAAAGACTCAGCTGACTCTATTGTTTCTTTAGATACTTGTCTTATTCCTAAATTTGTTAACCTAATAATTGGAGGCATAGCATAAATTAATGTAGCAAGTATTGCTGGAGCACCACCAATTCCAAAAAAGAACATAGCGGGGAATAAATATACAAAGGCAGGCATTACTTGCATGGTGTCTAAAATAGGTTTTAGAAAATTTTCAAATCTATCACTTTGAGAACTGAGTATTCCTAGGACAACTCCAAAAATTACAGATAAAATTACTGATAAGCCCATTAATGCTAATGTTTGCATTGAGACTTCCCACATATCCACAGCTCCCCAAAAATAAACTGTAAACATACAAAATAGGGCTAGTTTTATACCTCCATATGCTAGAGCTGGAAGAGCCATTAAAGACATTATTAAAATCCATGGAGACTCAACAAAGAAATTTTCCAAGGCCATGTAACCAGCTTGTAAAAAAGATGCAAATAATCTCGTTATCCATCTATAGTTATCTTTTAAATAATCCTCTCCGGCATTTATCCATGCAGTAAATTTAAATTCATCAGTAATAGATTTAGGAAATACTGTAGGGTCTTCATTAATAATCGACAGATAATATGCTACAGCCCCAATAATAAAAATACTTATGTAAAATATTATATTTTTATTAAATTTATTTTTAATAGCTATGTTTTGATCTAAAGACATATTAAATTATATTTAATCAACTATATAAGAATTTATAAAAATAATTTTATTTTAATAGTATTAATTCACAATTATAATAGCTTTAAACCTGAATAATATGGATAAAATTATTTGCTCAAATATATGGAAAATTTTTGGCAATGATGAAAAAAGAATTTTAGACAATTTAGATCCAAATTTAAGTAGAGACGAAGTCCAAGAAAAAACTGGACATGTAGTAGCTGTAAAAGATGTCAGCTTTTCCATTCAAAAAGGTGAAACCTTTGTTGTAATGGGATTATCAGGTAGTGGAAAATCAACTTTAGTAAGATGTTTAACTAGATTAATTGAACCTACATCTGGATCGGTAATTATTGATGATACTGACATTACAAAAATAAGTAGAAATAGCCTTCTTGATCTTAGAAGAAATAAAATGAGTATGGTATTTCAACACTTTGGTCTTTTTCCACATCGGACAGTTCTTGAAAATATTTCTTATGGTTTAGAAATTAGGGGAGAAAAAAAACAAGAAAGATTAGACAAGGCTACAGAGTCTTTAAATCTTGTTGGTTTAAAAGGTTGGCATAATAATTATCCAAGAGAACTCTCGGGAGGAATGCAACAAAGAGTTGGTTTAGCACGAGCGATGGCAGTTGAACCTGAAATCTTAATATTTGATGAGCCATTTTCTGCTTTAGACCCATTAATTAGACGAGAAATGCAAGACGAGCTATTAGACATTCAAAAAAAATTGCAACGCACTATGGTATTTATTACTCATGATTTTTTAGAGGCAATAAAAATGGGCGATCATATTGCTATCATGAAAGATGGAGAGATTTCTCAAGTTGGAACACCTGAAGAAATTGTGGCAAATCCAGTTGACAAATACGTTAAAGATTTTTGTGAGGATGTTCCAAAATATAAAGTATTAAGTGCTGGAAAAGTTATGCGTAAGGAATGTTCTGATGAGTCAAAGAAATTATTTTCAGATAAAACTAAATGCATAGATGAAAATGCTAAAATTGAAACATTAATTGACCAGATATGTGAGGATGATACAGCCTACCCTATAATAAATGCGCAATCTGGTGAGTTAGTTGGAGAAATTGATCGAACCATAGTCATGAAGTCTATGAAATCTAAATGATAGAAACATTTAGTTTGGTTTATTAATTTTCTTATTTTTGTCTCTCCAAATAATAATCATTCCAGCGAAAACTATTAATAAAACTCCAGGGAAAAGTTGATCAAAAGGTGCTTCATCAAAAAATATCCATGCTAGAAGAAAAGATGAGGGTATTGCTAAATATTCAAAAACTGCGATTTTACTAGCTGCTATTAACCTATAAGAGTAAATAAATAGAATTGCTGCTGTTCCTCCAAAAATACCAATTAATGATAAAATTAAAAAGTCAGTATTGCTCTCAATATATGTATGACCAGTTGTAAAAAAAATAAATATTAATGAACCAAGAAAAGATGAAAAGAGAGAATAGAATTGAATTTTTCCTGTAGAAAAATTATCTGGTATAAATTTTAGTACTATCACTTGGACAGCCCATAAGAAAGCAACTAGTATTGGTAAAATAGAATAATAAGAAAAAATACTGCTATTAGGTTTCATAATCATCACAACTCCAACAAAGCCAATTATAACAGCTGACCATCTATATATACCCACTCTATCTCCTAAAAAGAAGATTGATAAAATTACTATAAAAAATGTAGAGGAAAAAGTTAGTGTAGATGCTGTAGCAAATTCCATATTATTTATTGCAATGTAATACAAGATATTAATAGCCAAAAAACAAGAACCTCTGATAAAACAAAATAAAATAAATTTTTTATTTAAATTTTTAAAAAGGTCTGAGCTTTCTTTATTATAAATTAGTAAAAGTATTAGGGGGATTATCGCAAAAGTATTTCTAAAAAGAGCTAGTTGAATTGTAGAATACTCACCTCCTAAATATTTTACAATCAATCCATGTATATCTATAAATATAACTCCAATAACCATTGCAGAGATTGCAAGAAATGTATTTTTTTGATTATAAATAAAATTAATCATTTCATATCACTATTAACTTGTTATAAACTTTATTATTCTAAATGAAAAACTTTAAACTAAACGAAAAAGATATCCTCTCTAACCAAGACTGGACTTTTCCGACAACCACATATTACGGACCAGGAAGATTTAATGAAATTGCAAAATTTTGTGAGGAATTTGATATTAAAAATCCTCTTGTTGTAACAGATAGTGGCAGCAAGGATCTTCCTTTTATTAAGAAGTTAATAGCATTATTATCTAAAAATAATATTAAATCAGATTTATTTTATAATATATCGCCTAACCCACGAGATGATGAGATATCAAAAGGATGTGACCAGTTTAAAAATGGAAGTCACGACTCAATCATAGCTATTGGTGGTGGGAGTGCTATGGATGGTGGTAAGTCTATATGTTTAACTGTTAATAGTGAAACCCCATTATGGGATTTTGAGTTTGAGCAACCAGTACCAAAAATAACAAAAGAAAATGCATTTCCAAAAATAATAACTGTCCCAACAACTGCAGGAACCGGGGCTGAAACAGAAATAACAGCAATGGTTACACATTTGGAAAAAGGAATGAAATTTTGCATCTGGCATCCTGATGTAAGACCTATATTCACATTAGTAGATCCAGAGTTAACATTAGAATTACCTCCAAAATTAACAGCGTGGACAGGTGTCGATGCTCTTGTACATAGTATCGAGGGATACTGTGTGCCAGGTTTTCATCCACTTTGTGATGGAGCTGCCTTGGAAAGTCTTAATTTAATTTCAAAATCTCTTGTTTTAGCTGTAGAAGAACCAAATAATTTGTTGGCAAGAGGTGCAATGATCATAGGATCATATTTGGGAGGAATATCCTTTTTAAAGGGATTAGGTAATGTTCATTCAATATCCCACATGGTTGGAGCAGAATTTAATACTCATCATGGTTTAACGAATGCTATTGTTTTACCACCTGTTCTTCATTTCAATTTACCAGGTATGGATGAAAAAGTTCAAAGAATGTCAGAAGCCATGCAATTTGAAAATCATACAGTAAATGAATTTACTCAAAATATTGAATTGTTACTTGATAGATTAAATATCCCTAAAAGTTTAAGTGAAATTGATGTTCCTGAAGACTGTGCTGAAAGGATTGCAAAAAAAGCTATGCAGGATCAAGCCTATGCAACAAATCCAAAAGAAGCATCATTGTTGCAAATGAAAGACATTGTTACTCAAAGTATAAAACAAGCTCGCTAAGCCTATATGCTTGAGGATCAATCTGTTGAAGAAATAATAAACAATATAAATCAGCGACAAATATCTATTAAAGAGGTAATGGAATACTATTTGGATAGAATTGAAAAATTTAATCCAGATTTAAATGCAATAGTTCTTCTCAAGGATAGAGGGGATCTTATAAAAGAAGCTATATATAAAGATAATTCAACTCAATCTGAGAAGACTTTATATGGAATTCCCATAGCTATTAAAGATTTAAGTGATGTAGTTGGCATAAAAACAACATATGGCTATCCTGGAACAAAAGATTATTTTCCCAAAAAAAATTCATTTTTTGTTGAACGTCTTATTAAAAGCGGAGCTATTATAATTGGAAAGACTAACACAGCAGAATTAGGTGTTGGTGGACACACAATAAACAGATTGTTTGGCCCAACTTCTAATTATTATGATAATACAAAATCTGCAGCAGGATCAAGTGGAGGGGCTAGTACTGCTGTAGCAGCAGGACTAATACCATTTGCAGACGGCACTGATCAAATGGGATCATGCAGAGGACCAGCAGCATATGCAAATATTTATGGATACAGACCTACACCTGGCTTAATTTCAGTTGATAGAGGGTACCAATTATCAAAAATTCCCATACTCACAACACCTGGTTGTTTAGCAAAATCACCAAGTGATATGGCATTTTTATTAGATGAAATGATTGGAAGTGACACAAGGGATAACTATTCTTTTGATTTAAAAGAACTTTTTAAAAATCAAAAAATAAAAGATGAAGATTTAACCAATATCAAAATAGGTTGGTTATCTAATATGAATAATAATTATAAAATTGAAACAAAAATTTTAGATATGTGTGAGTCTCAACTTAAAAAATTAGAAAACTTGTATGTAAAAATTGAAAGATTAAAACCAGATTTTGATGATGAAGCTCTATGGAATAGTTGGATTACGTTTAGATCAAAAAGTATTTACGAAGATACTTTAGCAATGAACATAAAAGATATTAATACAATGACTTACCAAGCTATATGGGAGTACAATCACGGAAAAAATATAAAAAATGAAGACTTAGATAGAGCTTATAAACAAAAAAAAAGGTGTGAAGAACAAATTGAAAATATTTTTAAAAACTTTGATTTTCTAGCTTTACCCTCTGCACAACTATTTCCGTTTGATAAAAATCAACAGTTTCCTGAAAAAATAAATTCTTTTCAGTTAGATACTTACCACCGTTGGTTAGAAATTTTTATATTGTCTAGTCTTCTTGAATTACCGACATTCACTATCCCTGTCGGATTTGATGAACTTGGTATGCCAATGGGTATGCAGATAATTGGAAAAAGGAAAAGTGATTTACAATTATTTGCTTTTGCAAAAAAATATGAGGAAATATTTAACTTTAGTAAGTTTAAACCTCTGTTAGATTAATAATAATGAGGCACCCTCATCATTATAAAATAGCAGCTGCCCTTGCTATATCAGCTGGATCATGGGGTATATATTGGTTACCACAAAGAATATTAGAAGACGGTGGTCTTACTGGTGGTTGGGGAACCATTGCACAAATGATTATTGGAGTTTTAATTTTATCTCCAATTGCAGTGTGGCGTAAAATTAATGGAAGAACTTTTGGTTTAGAGCTACCAATAACAGGCTTACTTTGTGGGGGCGGCTTTATTTGTTATGCGTTGAGTTTTCTTTTAACTGATGTAGTTCGAGCATTAATACTTTTTTACATGACACCAATATGGACTACTATTTTTGAAATTTTATTTTTGAAAAAAAGACCTGGGATAGAAAGAGCTATAACACTTGGTTTAGCTTTAGGGGGGCTATGGGTAGTATTTAGTAAGCAAACGATAATCCCTTTACCAGAGAATGCTGGTGATTGGTTAGCTTTTGCTGGAGGGGCATTATTTGCTGGCGGGATGATAAAATTAGAAATCGCAAAGACAGATGGTGTATTCCCAACAATTTTTTCTTTCTTTTTTTATGGAACTTTATTTAACATTGTCGCTGGCATCTTTTTGAAAGATTATTTAGGACCTATGCCTACAATGGACTCTTTCGTTGCAATGTCTTCATTTCTTTTCTTTATATCTGTTTTTTATTTTATACCCACAGGTGTAGTAATATTCTGGTCTCCTAGCAAATTAGGTGCGGGTTTGTGTTCCATTCTTTTTTTATCAGAAATACT
Organism: uncultured Alphaproteobacteria bacterium; assembly: GCA_902595525.1. Next base: position 71,376 of record CACJQJ010000002.1, read on the forward strand.
TGTTGGTGTGACCAGTTCTAGTATTTTGACAGATGAGCCTTTTGGCTGGCGTGAAATAATAGGAAGTTCAATGATTGTGCTTGGTGGAATTTTAGCAGTAGTTCTAGCGCCAAACGCAAAAAAATCATGATTTATAAAGAAAAATTAAATAACAATTCAAAAATTTTCCTCGATGGTGGAAATGGTTCTGAGATTGCTAAATTAGGTGGTGATATGAGCCCTGCTTTTGCAGCATTATCAACAATTACATCTCCTGATATTGTTGTAAAAGTTCATGAAAACTTCATCAATGCTGGATGTGATATCATTACCGCTAACACTTTTGCAACCAGTAGACACGTTTTACAAAGTTTAAATCGTGAAAATGAAACTTTAGAATTTTTAACTGGATCTGTTGAATTAGCAAGAAAAGCATTAAAAAACTGTAATAAGGAAAATCAGGTTGCTATAGCTGGAAGTCTCTCCAATTTTTTTGCTTTAAAGGAAAATGAATTTGTACCTGATCCAAGGTTTATTCCATCATTTAAACAAGAAGAAGAGAATTATATAGAGGCAGCTAACACATTAAAAAATTCTGGTGTAGATATTTTAATATTAGAAATGTTATTAGACATAGACCATTCACAATTATTATTGAATGCTGCTTTACAAACTGGTTTACCTGTATGGGTTGGATTAAGTTGTTGTGTAAGTAAATATGATAACACGATAGTTGGAAGAAATTTTAGAGCTGAAAAAGAAAAATCACTAATTTATGATGAAAAGATATATCAAGAACAACCGAAATTTTTACCTGAAGATGATATAATTTTATTTGAAGATATTATAAAAACACTAACAAATATTGGTGGAGATGTTTATGGTATTATGCACACGTGGTTTCAAGATAGCAATGGTGGATTGAAAATTATAAAAGATCATTGGAGTGGCCCTATGATGTATTATCCAGAAATACATAAATTTGATACAAGCACACATGAAGCTATTGCTACATGTAATGAAGATGAATTTGCAAATTCTTGCCTAGAATTTATTGATGATCAAATACAAATTATTGGTGGATGCTGTGGTGTAAGTGACAATCATTTAAAGAAATTAATTGAAAAATTTTAAATAATGACATTCATAAGAAAAGTGGAGACATGGATAACTAATTCAAAACAAACTGAAGATGGATGGTCGCAAATAAAACCATTTATATTTTTAAAATTAACTAACTCTGATGGTTTTGAGGGCTGGGGTGAGGCTTTTTCATTACCTGCAAGAGAAAAAGGAATTGTTGAAATTATTCATAATTTAATGAGATCTTTATCTCATGTAAAAGACATAACACCAGATAGATTTTATACAGAGTCAAATTTAATTGCTGATGGACATCGTGGAATTGACTTTTCCGCTGCGACAAGTGCTATAGAAATGAGTCTTTGGGATATAGAGGGGAAGAAAGAAAAAAAACCTCTTTATAAAATATTATCAAAGGATTATAGAGAAAAAGTTCCTGTTTATGCAACAATATGGAGTGAGGATTTTAAAAATGATGAAAATTTATCATCAAGATGTATAGAAATACTAAGCGATGGTTATGGTGGAATTAAAATATATCCACTTCAAAATAGAACTGTTGAACAAGCAGCAAAATGTGTTTCAAAAATTAGAGATGTTTTAGGCTATAAAATACCTCTTATGTTAGATTTAGCCTGCCCTAAAGATACAAATATATCATTAAAACTAGCTTCACTTGTTGAGGAATTTAGACCTTATTGGTTTGAAGAACCAGTTGATGGTGAAGCAACAAGAGCACTTAAAGATATTAGAGAGAAAACAAGTTTGAGAATTGTTTCAGGTGAAAAGCAATGTGGATTAAATCATTTTATTGAAACTTTAGCTTTGGATGCAGTTGATATTTTCAATCCAGATATTTCAGGTGTTGGGGGAATTATTGATATGATAAAAATAATCAAATTATCTCATGAAAAAAAAGTTACAGTTTCTCCTCATTGTTGGAATTCTATGTCAATTGCAGCATCTGCGATGGTACATGTATGTATGAGTTTTACAAATACAGAAATGGCAGAATTTTTTCCTGAATATATTCCATACTCATTAAAATTTAGTAATCAAAACTATGAAATAAAAGATGGATTTGTCAAAATAGAGGACAATGAAGGTTTAGGTATAAATATTAATACTAAATTGTTAATGGAAGATACATCTTCTTACAGAGAAACAGAATTAACTTAAAAATTAATTCTTTAAAACTGATAATGCTTTAATATGACTAGGGCTGACTCCACAGCAACCACCTATAATTTGTGCTCCACTTTCAACCCATAATTTAGCTTCTTCATAATACTCTTGTGGAGAAATACTCTCTACCACATTCCAATGTGGTTTTTTAAAAAAACCATTATTCGGATATGCTCCAATAACACCATTATAATTACTTTTGATTATTTGAATTCCTTGATTTATCACCTTTATATCGGAATGAGCTATTAATATAGGACCATCATGAATTTTTTTAAATTCATTTATAGAATTTTCAAAATCATCGTAAAAAAATGCTTCAGAATTACTTATACTTTCTTGATATCCAAGCATAAGTTGATTTCTATCTCTGTTCAATGCACACGATATTGAAAGCCATATTGATATATCAAATTTATTAGAACAATCCAATAATGCCTCTATGGTTCTTGTAGATGAAGTCATCGCTTCAAGGATAATTAAATCAACACCTGCTTCAGATAAAATACTTAATTGTTTTAAAAAACCTGGTTTTAAGAATTTTGGTTCAATTCTATCCCAACTACCATATGTAGAAACCGAACCAGCTACACATACATTGGAATTAGAATTATCAATAACATTTTTAGCTATTTTTACACTCGCTTTGTTCCATTCTTCGATATAGTTTTCATAGCCATATTCTTTCATTGAAATTGGAGTACTAGCGTAAGTATTAGTCGTAATTATATCTGAGCCTGATTGAATAAAATTTTGATGGGCTTTGTATACGATCTCAGGATTATCTACAGAACATCTGCCAGACCAAAGATTATTATCCATAGATGCTCCGAGTTTTTCTAGCTCAGCACCCATCCCACCATCAAGAATAATAATTTTTCCTGAGTTCAATTTATTTTCAATATCAGAATAAGACATAAAAATAAAATTAATCTCTATTTATTAAGGTAAGTATAACCACAAATTTTGTTGCCATCTAAATCTCTGATATAAGAATAATATTCACCTTCATATCTCTCACCTGGGGCGCCTTCATCTTTTGCACCTAAACTTATTGCAGTAGAATGAAATAAATCGACAGCTTCTTTATTATTTATATAAAAAGAAATTTGAGTTCCGTTACCAACTGTTGCTTTTTCTTCATTGAAAGGAGTTGTAACATAAAATTCTACTGCTTCGGGATTTGATTTAGGGGCGTAGGAGCCATAAGTATCAGTTTTTTCAACTCTCTTCAAATCAATAATATCAAGAAGGGTATCATAAAACCCAGTAGCTTTATCAAGATCGTTTGTTCCAACCATGACAAATCCTATCATCTATTCCCAACCACTAATTGCTTTAACTTCCAAATATTCATGCAGACCCCACGTTCCACCCTCTCGTCCATTACCAGATTGGTTGTAGCCTCCAAAAGGTGTTCCAGCTTCAGGAGCATTTCCATTGATTTGAACCACACCAGCCCTTAATTGTTTTGAAACTCTTCTTGCTCTCTCTTTATTCTCAGTTTGTAAAAAATTACCTAATCCATATGGTGTATCATTAGTTATTGAAATTGCCTCTTCTTCAGACTCAAAAGGAATAATAGATAGCACTGGACCAAATATTTCCTCTTTAGCTATTCTCATATCATTACTGACATTTGTAAATACAGTTGGTTTTACATAATAACCTTTTTCAAGATTTGATGGTCTACCCGCTCCACCAGCTACAAGTGTTGCACCCTCGTCAATACCACTTTGAATTAACGACTGTATTTTCTCAAATTGAGATTTATTAATTACAGGTCCAATATGATCTCCTGATTTAGATGGTAAATCTACGCCTATCTTTTTAGCCTCATCTGCAGCTTCCTCAACAGCTTTTTCATAAATTGATTTTTCAACTAACATTCGTGTAGGTGCATCACATGATTGACCAGAATTACTCATTATATTCCTTACACCATCTCTAACAGCATTGGGGTATGCATCAGCAAAAATAATATTACCTCCCTTACCTCCAAGCTCTAAACAAACTCTTTTAATTGTGTCAGCTGCACTTTTTGAAATTAATTTACCCGCTCTAGTAGAGCCAGTAAATGAAACCATGTCTATGTCAGGATGACTCGAAATTTGAGATCCAACACCTGCTCCATCTCCATTTACTAAATTAAAAACACCAGCAGGAAAACCTGCTTCATGTATCATTTCAGCAAATAACAAACCAGATAAAGGTGCCATTTCAGATGGTTTTAAAATCATGGTACAGCCAGTGGCAAAAGCTGGTATTACTTTAAGAGCTATTTGGTTTATAGGCCAATTCCATGGTGTGATAAGACCACACACACCAATAGGTTCATAAACTATGTAATTATTAGAACTTTCATCAAATTTTGTTTCAAATTCAAATTTTTTTAATCTCAATATGAAATCTTCGATATGTGACTCTCCAGAAGCTGTTTGTGCAGATGAAGCCCAATCTAAGGGAGCACCAAGTTCAGTTGAAATGGCTTGGGTCATCTCATGAAATCTTCTCTTGTAAATCTTTAAGAGTTTTTCAAGTAAAGTTATTCTTTCCTCTACAGAGGTATTTTTCCATAAAGTAAAAGCATTTTTTGCTGCCACTACAGCCTTGTTAGTGTCATCTTTATTACCTAAAGATATAGTTACATAAGGTTCTTCTGTAGCTGGATTAATTACATTAAAATCTGAGTTTTTTGATGGAGATACCCATTCACCATTTATATAAAATTTTCTTTTATCAAGCATATTTCAGATTATAACCATAAATAAACAGTTGGTCGATTTATTATATTTACACAATTATTTTTCAAGAGATCCATCTTGTACATATTTTAAAATACGAACCACTTGTTCATTATTAGACACTACAGCAGAAGCTGCTGCATCTACCTCTTTTAAAGCATGTTGATGATCATCACTATGTATAATGATAATTGATTTGTTTAGAGCCGAAGCATATCCAGCATCAAAAGCAGCATTCCATTGTTTGTATTTTTCACCAAATTTTACAACTACTACATCGCTATCCTTTATAGCTTTTTTTGTACGAATAGAATTAATATTGGCACCTTTATTATCTTTCCAAAAATTTTTATCTTCAGGTCCTAATATTTCTACGCCACAATTATCAGAATTTTCATGATTGGTGACAGGAGAAAAAAATTGAGTCTTCAAATTAGCAGAATTACACAAATGAATTAAATCTTCGCGCCAATTAGTGTGAATTTCTCCAGCTAAATAAACTTTAATCATAATTTTAAGTGGTGAGCCCAGCAGGATTCGAACCTGCGACACCCTGATTAAAAGTCAGGTGCTCTACCGGCTGAGCTATGGGCCCGTGTAGAATAATTGTGAACATTTCAAATTTTTGCCAAGAAATCAAGGACTGGTTTTGGTACACTTTTGGAAATATCCCCACCCAACTTGTGTATCTCTTTTATAAATCTCGATGATATAAAATGATATTTTTCTGAAGACATTAAAAAAATAGTTTCAATATCTTTATCGATTGATCTATTCATACCAGTCATTAAAAATTCATACTCAAAATCTGAAACAGCTCTTAAACCTCGAATAATTAATGAAGCATTTTTTGATTTTACATAGTGTACAAGTAAATTATCAAATTTTTCTACTTTAATTTTTAATAAATCTTTTTCTGGAAGAGATGAAATTGATTGATTGATTAAATTTAATCTATCATCAATAGATATTAGGTGATTTTTAGACTTATTATTTGAAACAGCTATAACTAATTCATCAACTACACTTAAACTCCTTTGAATAATATCGAGATGTCCATAAGTGATTGGATCAAATGAACCCGGATATATACCAATTTTTGACATTTTAATCTTCTAACCTTGCTACAGAGACTATTTTTTCATTTGCATCTACTTTAAATACAGAGACACCTTGGGAAACTCTTCCAACTACTCTGATGTTATCTCCAACATTACACCTTAATAACTTACCAGTATCTGAAATTAAAGCTATATTATCATCCAAATTTACTTTTAATGATTGAATAACTCTTCCATTTTTAGGGGTAACAGTAATATTAGTAACTCCTGATCCACCTCTATTTGTAATTCTGTATTCATAAGCAGAACTTAACTTACCATAGCCATTTTCGGTAATTGATAAAAGATATTCTTCTGTATTTGCAAGTTCTTTAAATTTATTGTTTATTTTTGATATATCTTTTTTAGCCTCATTTTTTGCTTTTAAATAGGACTCTCTAACATCTATAGATATTTTATTATGAAGTAAACTGCATACAGATACAACTTTATCATCTTTAGCTAGTTTAATCCCTCTTACACCAGCAGAACCTAATCCTGAAAACTCTCTTAAATCTTTTGTAGCAAATCTGATTGATTTACCATTTGTTGTTGCAAGCTGTACATCATCATTTTCTATAACAGATATTACACCAATTAACCTATCTCCTGTTTTAAGTTTAATGGCAGTCTTTCCTGTTCTGGATAATTTTCTTGAACCACTCATTGCAACATCTTTTAGTTTATTTTTTCTAATGTTCCCAAGGCTAGTAGCAAAAACTAAATTATAATTCTCAAAATCATCAATATCTTTTGGCAATGTGAGAATAGAAGAAATTTTTTCATTTTTTGTTATTGGAATAAGATTGACTATTGCTTTTCCCCTCGATGTAGGTGTGCCAGCAGGTAATTCATAGGCTTTCATAGAATAAACTTTTCCAACTGAAGTAAAAAATAATATTGTATCACGAGTAGTGGCTGCAAATACTTGTTCAAGAAAATCTTCATCTCGTGTAGTCATAGCTTTTTTACCTTTACCACCTCTTTTTTGAACTTTGTAAGAGGATTTTAAAACTCTTTTTATGTAACCTTGATGGGAAACTGTGACTACAACATCTTCTTCGATTATTAGATCTTCCGTATCTATGTCTTCAATATCATGTTTTTGAATTTCAGTTTTTCGATCTGTAGAAAAATTATCTTTTATTTCTGTCAATTCACTTTTTAATACTTTTAATAATTGCTTATCTGAATTTAATATTTTGAGATATGTATTTATGTCTTCTACAAGTGATTTTAAATTATTAAATAAATCGTCTCTTTCTAAAGCTGTTAACTTTTGAAGTCTTAATTCCAGAATAGCCTTAGCTTGTTCCTCATCTAACAGTATCTTAGATCCTGATAGCTTAAAAGAAGGGTTTATTAACTTAATGTATTGAGTAACATTAGATTTTACTGTCCATTTTGTTGATAATAATTTTTCTTTAGCCTCTGAAGGAGTTTTAGATTTTTTAATAAGGTTAATTACTGCATCAATATTATTAACAGCAATTGATAATCCAATTAAAATGTTAGCTTTTTCTCTTGCTTTGTTAAGTTTATATACAGTTCTTTTTGTAATAACATCTTTTCTAAAATTAATAAAATAAGTGAGGCCATCTTTTAAATTAAGTGTTAAAGGCTTAGTCTCTTTCAATGCAAGCATATTACTGCTGAATGAGGTTTTTAAGGGTGTATATTGAAATAGCTGATTTTTTATTATTTCAGGCACAGCAGATGATTTTAATTCAACTACAATTCTAACGCCCTCTTTATTCGACTCATCACGAATATCGTTTATACCCTCTATCGTTTTATTGTTAACTACGTCAGCAATACGCTCTAAAAGTTTTGACTTATTTTGCAAGTAAGGAATTTCTGTAATTATGATTGCATTTCTACTCTTAATTTTTTCTTCATGAAGTTTAGATAAGACTGTAACGCTTCCCCTACCTGTTTCATACATTGAACTTAGACCAGCAGTACCAGATATAATTCCTCCTGTTGGAAAATCTGGCCCTTTAACGATCTTATGAAGTTGTTTAGAAGTTGTATCTGGTTCATCTACTAGAAGTAAAGTAGCGTCTATAATTTCACCAAGATTATGAGGAGGAATATTTGTTGCCATTCCTACTGCAATACCACTAGCACCATTTACAAAAATATTTGGAAATCTCGATGGTAAAACTTTTGGTTCTGTTAATGTCTCATCGTAATTTGCTCTAAGTTGAACTGTTTCATACTCTAATTCTTCTAACATAAAAGATGAGATTTTATCTAATCTAGCTTCGGTGTAACGCATAGCTGCAGCAGGATCTCCGTCCATAGAACCATAATTTCCCTGACCATCTATTAAGGGGAGACGCATTGTAAAATCTTGCGCCATTCTAACCATAGACTCATATATTGCAGAGTCACCATGAGGATGATATTTACCCATAACATCTCCAACTATTCTTGCAGATTTTTTATAAGGTTTGTTGTGATGGTACGAAGACTCATACATAGAGTAAAGTATTCTTCTGTGAACTGGTTTTAATCCATCCCTAACGTCTGGTAAAGCTCTAGAGACTATGACACTCATAGCATAATCTAAATAACTTTTTTCTAATTCATCTGTAATATCTATGTTTGGATATATTTTAGTATCCAAAACATCTAACTGTTTTGCTTTAGTTTTTTTCTTTTTAGCCAATGATTTTTTTAAAAAGGAATGTCATCATCGAGTTGTTCAGCTGTAGATGTTTCTGAACCACCCATTGCTTCATCTGCTGCTGAGTCTAATTGATTACTATTATTTTCATCACTAACAGATGATTGAGAACGAGTATCTAACATCGTTAATACTCCAGAATAATTTGGAATAACTACTTCAGTGGTGTATTTATCAACACCATTATTATCAGTCCATTTCCTTGTTTGAAGTTGACCTTCTATGTATATCTTTGAACCTTTCCTTAAATATTTTTCACAAATATCAGTTAACTTATCATTAAAAACAACAACTCTGTGCCATTCAGTCTTATCCTCTAACTGTTGAGTATCTTTGTTTCGGTATTTCGTTGAGGTAGCGATTGAAAAACTCGCAAGTCTCGATCCAGCTGTAGTAGCTCTAATATCAGGATCTTTGCCTAAGTTACCTAGAAGAATTACTTTATTTACTGATCCAGCCATGAATATTTTTATTAAAAGGTAATATTAATATATATTAAAAGCCCTTTAATTGATATCTAATTTAATGGATAAACATTCACCACTTACTCACATTATTGTTCATAATGCCCATGAACATAATTTAAAAAATATAAATTTAAATTTACCAAAAAATAAACTCGTTGTAATAACTGGTGTGAGTGGATCTGGCAAATCAACATTAGCCTTCGATACAATTTATGCAGAAGGACAGAGAAAGTATATCGAATCACTTAGTGCTTATGCTCGTCAGTTTTTAGACATGATGGATAAACCCAAGGTTGATAAGATAGAAGGTTTATCTCCTGCTATTTCAATCGATCAAAAAACAACTTCAAAAAACCCCAGATCAACAGTAGGAACAGTAACTGAAATTTATGATTATTTAAGAGTTTTATTCTCAAGAGTTGGTGTTCCCTACTCACCTGCAACTGGAAAACCAATCAAAGGCTTAACTAGCTCAGAAATGATAGATGAAGTTAATTTTAAATTTAATTCAAAAAAAATAATGATTATGTCTCCATTAATTAAAGGGAGAAAAGGAGAGTATAAAAAACTCTTTGAGGAATATTTTAAAAAAGGTTACGAGAGATTTTTGATTAATAACAAACTTTATCAAAAAGAAGAACTACCTGAATTAAGCAAAAACTTTAAACATTCTATAAGTGTTGTAATTGATAGAATAATACCGTCAAAAGATAATAGAGATAGATTAGCAAATAGTATTGAAATTAGTTTAAAAGAAAGTGAAGGAAGTGTAGAGGTATTTAATATTGATGATAATGAAATAATTACATTGTCTGATAAATTCATGTGTCCCGTAAGCGGATTTAGTATTGATGAGATAGAACCCAGATTATTTAGTTTTAATAATCCATATGGAGCTTGTAAAACATGTGACGGTCTTGGTGAGATAGATACATTTGATGAAGATGTATTGATACCAGATAAAAATTTATCATTTAATGATGGAGCAATAAATTTTTGGTCAGAAAGATCAAAATCAAGAATATTTCCAAAGCTAAAAAAAATGTTTAATGCAAAAAGATTAGAAAATGTTATTTGGTCTAAAATACCTAAATCTTTTCAAAATGAGGTTCTTTTTGGTGGAAGACAATTTGATGGTTTAATAAATATTATGGACGATATCTATGATGGCTCTTCAAGTTGGTGGAGGCAATGGGAGCTTGAAAAATTTAGAAACTCAAAAACTTGTCATGACTGTAATGGAAAAAGACTAAATGAAAAAGCACTATGTGTTAAAATTAATAATATAACCATTTCTGACTTTACTTCTTTAAGCATTTCTAATTCTTTGAAGTGGATTAATGAATTTGAAAATGAATTAAATGATCAGGAAAAACTAATAGCAGCTCCATTAAAAAAAGAAATCTTTTCTAGATTAAATTTTTTAAATGAAGTTGGTTTGAATTACTTAAGTTTATCGAGAAAAAGTTCTACTCTATCTGGTGGAGAATCTCAAAGAATTCGATTAGCAAGTCAAATTGGGTCTGGTTTAACTGGAGTTACATATGTATTAGATGAACCTTCAATAGGACTTCATCAAAGAGACAATCAAAAACTAATAAATACTCTTAAGAATTTAAGAGATTTAGGAAACACAATAATAGTCGTTGAGCATGATGAGGATATTATTAGAGAGGCAGATTATGTAGTTGATATCGGTAAGCATGCGGGTATCAATGGTGGATCTATTGTAGCTAACGGAGAATTTAACAAAATACTAAATAGTAAAGATAGTTTAACTAGCAGCTATATAAGAGGTTTAATTGGTAGGTATCCACCCACTCATAATAAAATTCCATCAAAACAATTTATTGAAATTAAAAAGGCAAATGGGAATAATTTAAAAGATGTGAGTGTAAAATTTCCTTTAAGTAAGTTTATAACTGTTACTGGTGTATCTGGAAGTGGAAAGTCAACATTAATTAATGAGACTTTGTATGGAGCTACTAATAACAGAATTTATGAAAAAATTATAAAAACACTCCCCTATGAGGACATTAAAGGTATAGAAAATATTGATAAAGTTATAAATATCGATCAATCACCGATTGGAAGAACACCTAGATCAAACCCAGCTACCTATGTTGGGCTTTTTACACCAATAAGAGAATGGTTTGCAAATTTACCAGAGGCTAAAGTTAAAGGTTTTAAACCTGGCAGATTTTCATTTAATGTTAAAGGAGGTAGATGTGAGAGTTGTGAGGGTGATGGATTAAAAAAAATTGAAATGCATTTTTTAGCTCCTGTATATGTTAAATGTGAAGTTTGTAACGGAAGAAGATATAATAAGGAAACGTTAAGTATTCAGTACAATAAAAAAAATATTAATGATATTTTATCAATGACAGTAGATGATGCTGAAGAATTTTTTATTAATAATCCACAAGTATATTCAAAGCTTAAAACACTAAAAGATGTTGGTTTAGGGTATATTTCTATTGGTCAATCAGCAACAACTCTATCCGGTGGAGAAGCTCAAAGGATTAAACTCTCTAAAGAATTATCAAAACGTCAAACTGGCAAAACACTTTATATATTAGACGAACCTACAACTGGACTTCACTTTGATGATATAAAGAAACTTTTAGAGATACTTCATAAATTAGTGTCTTACGGAAATACTGTAATCGTAATAGAACACAACTTAGATGTTATTAACACGAGTGATTGGATTATAGATCTAGGACCTGAAGGTGGAGAAAAAGGTGGGAATATTTTGTTTGAAGGTAAACCTAAGGATCTAATTAAGAATAAAAATAATCAAACAGGTATTTATTTAAAAAAATATCAAGAGTCTCTTGCTTTAAGCACTGCTTCATAATTCAAATCCCCCACTATTCCAAGCACAAGAAATAAAGAAGAAAAAGTTCCAATCAAAACCCCAAAAATAAAAACTATTGGCATTTCAGTTAAATTAACAGGTGCAAGAAAAACTAGACATAATAATGCCAAAATAGTTGTGAAACTTGTCAATATAGTTCTTCGAAGGTTTAATTTAATTGAGTTGTTAACGTTAGTTTCAAAATTATCTTTATTTTCCTCGTTTGAAGTTAAACTTCTAAGCCGATCAAATAAAACTATAGTATCGTTTATGCTGTATCCCGCAATTAGTAGCAAAGCTGCGATCATTGTTAAATTAAATTCAATATTAAATAATGACATAAAACCGATAGCTACAAAAACGTCATGTAATAATGCAAATATACCTGATGCTGCAAACTGCCAATCAAACCTTATCCAAACATAAACAGCTATTACCAACAAAGAAGATGCTAAAGCATAAATAGAATTTTTTATGAGTTCTTCACTAAAAGTTGGTTCTATATACTCAGAGAGTAAAATTTCAATATCCGGGTTTTGATCAATTATATTTTTTATTTCTTCAATAAAAACAGGATTATTATCACCTGACTCTATTCTGATACTGAAAACATCACTGCCAACCTCTCTTTTAATTAAAACTTCTCTATCAGAGTCTATAAAATCAAAGTATTCATTAAGCTGATTAGTTGTTAAGTTTGATTTTACCTCAAAGTTCAATCCACCTTTGAAATCAATTCCCAAATTTAATCCTTTAAAAAAAATAATTGTAATTGTTAAAATTATAAGAGTAAGGGAGACCAAATAAGATTTATTTTTAAAAGAGTAAAAATTAATCATCTTTCAAGTCCAAGGTATTTTATTGAAGTTATATTAATAAATAATTTTAGTATTATGTAAGTAACTATTAGAGAGGATATAATACCAATAATTAATGAAATTGAAAAACCTCTAATAGGCCCAAAACCAAAAGCAAATAAAAAAACAGCAGCAAATAATGTTGTTAAATTAGAGTCAAGAATAGTTACATAAGCAGAATTGAAACCATGGTTTTTAGGATCTTCAATATTATGCTTAAAATTTTCTCGAATTCTTTCAAATATTAAAACATTTGCATCTACACACATTCCTATTGTTAATACTATTCCAATAACACCAGGTAGTGTTAATGTTGTATTTAATAAGGACATCATTGCAAAAAGTAGAGAAAGACAGCTAATAATTGTGATAACTGTAAAAAATCCTGAAATTTTATAATAAATAATCATAAAAAGAGTAATAGCTATAAGAGCTATTATTGATGCTATAACTCCTTTCTCTACGCCTTCTTGTCCGAGAGTTGGGCCTATTTGTTTTTCTTGAATTATTTTTATTTGAGTTGGTAAAGATCCAGACTTTAAAATGATTGCAAGATTATTAGCAGTTTCATTTGTAAAACCTCCAGATATTTGACCACTGCCGCCAGTAATTGACTCTCTTATAACTGGAGCAGTGATTAAAGAACCATCAAGAACTATTGCAAATCTAGAACCAACATTTTCGGAAGTCATTTTCGCAAAAAGATCTGAACCCTCTTTATTAAAAGAAAAAGCAACGACTGGTTCATTTTGATTATATTGAAGTGATGCATCTTGAATAAAGTCACCAGTAATATTTGGAATTTCTTGAACTCTAACTTGTTCACCAGTTTCTTCATTTATAAAAGTCTTAGAACCAACTATATTATTTTTTTCAAGGTGCAATGTTAATTTAGCTGTTTTGGAGATTACTTCTTTGACGTTATTATCCAAATCACCAGGTATTTCTAATAAAATTTTATTTAATCCTACTTTTTGTATAGATAATTCTTTATTACCAAGAAAATCAACTCTTGACCTTACAATTTCAACTGCATTTAAAGTCATATCTGACAATGATTTATTAAAACTTTGTTTAGAAAAAATATAACTATTTTCCTTATCTGATTTTTTATTAATTTCTAAACCTAAATTTTGTATAACAATATTTGTAAGAGCATCTAAATTTTGGTTTTTAGATATTACAATTTCACCGTTATCTATATCGGATGAAATAGAATAAGTATTTTCAATATATTGAGATGTTTTAACTAAAAGATTGTTAAGATATTCTTCATCATTCAATTCCAGTAAATATGAAAAACCTCCCTGAATATCTAATCCAAAATTTATTTTGCTATTTGATGTTTGACTTTCAAAATTAGGTTTAATTAATATATAGCTCCCTATTAACAGTAATAAAGATACCCATAATCTCCACTGTTTAAAAATAATCATTATGTTAATTTAGTTTATTAAGCTATTTAGCTGCAATATCAGCTATCATACCCTTAGCTACTTTGACTTGAACATTATCTGCAATTTCAACAGAAAGAGTACCATCATCATTTACATAATGGATGTTGCCTATAATTCCGCCTTGGGTCACGACTCGATCACCTTTTTTTAAATTTGCGATCATATTTTTGTGATCTTTTAATTTCTTTTGTTGGGGCCTAATTAGTAAAAAGTAGAAAACGACAAAAATTAATATAAGTGGTAGAATTCCTGCAAGTTGTTCCATGATTTAAATCCTTTAAATTAATAAAATAAGCACTAAAATCTCACAATCATCAATGAAGTCAACATAAAATTGAAAAATAAATATTTACTCTGCTGGAATAGATCAAAAAATTCTTTAGATAAAATACCATTCAATAAAGTCCTTGATTTAAAGCTTTTGTACGGTGTTGATCAACAAATAAAAAAAATAGAGGAAAATACAAAAAACTTTTTAGAAGGTCTAGCTTTTAATCATGGTCTTTTATGGGGTGTGCGAGGAAGTGGCAAAAGCAGTATTATAAGAGGTATATTAAAAAATTATGCATATAAATATGATAAATTTGAAACATTAGAAATTAATAGTGAAGATTTATCAGATTTACCAAATATTTTTTTAAATTATAAATTCGATAAAAAAATCATAATATTTATTGACGATCTATCATTTGAACAAAATGATAGAAGATATATTCAATTTAAATCGTTTCTTGAAGGGTCTTTTTACAACTCAAACTACGAATTTTTAATATACGTCACAAGTAACAGAAGGCATTTAATGAAGAGAGATATGTTAGATAATGAGAGATCATCTGCAATATCTCAAGATGAAGGGATTGAAGAAAAATTATCTTTATCTGATCGATTTGGATTATGGGTTAGTTTTCATAACTTAAGTAAGAAAGACTTCATCTTAATAATTAAAAATTATTGCAAATTTTATAAAGTAGAATTTGATAATGAGATTGAAAATAGTGCACTCAAATGGATCTTTTCAAGAGGAAATAGAACAGGTAGGTCTGCTTACCAATTTTTTAAATATTATTGTTCTAATAATAATATAATTATTTAGAGATTTTATCTAAGTTCCCCATATACGGTTTCAGGACCTGTGGAATACTAATACTACCATCCTGATTTTGATAGTTTTCCAAAATTGCTATTAATGTCCTCCCAACTGCTAGACCTGATCCATTTAAAGTGTGAACAAATTTATTTTGATCTGAGTCTTTATAACGAGCATTCATTCTCCTAGCTTGAAAAGAATTACAATTACTACAAGATGATATTTCTCTATATTTTCCCTCACCAGGTAACCACACTTCAATATCATAAGTTTTTTCTGCAGAAAAACCCATATCACCAGAAGATAATAAAATAACTTGGTAAGGAATTTTTAAATCATCTAGTATTGAAGTTGCACAACTTAACATTCTTTCCAACTCTTTTTCCGACTCATCCTCTTTAGTTATGCTAACTAATTCGACCTTAGAAAATTGATGCTGTCTTATCATTCCCCTTGTATCTCTTCCAGCTGCCCCAGCTTCAGATCTATAACATGGTGTCCAAGCTGTGTACCTCAGAGGCAGATTCTTATCAGATATGATTGTATCTAATACTAAATTAGTCAAAGGAACCTCTGCTGTTGGTATTAACCAATGTTTTGTGTTAGTTTTGAATAAATCTTCTGAAAATTTTGGTAATTGTCCAGTTCCATAAGCTGCAGCGTCTCTTACTAAATTAGGAGGATTAATTTCTGTATAATCAAATTCATTTGTGTGTTTATCCAACATGAAATTAGCTATAGCTCTCTCTAATTGGGCTATTTTTTTCTTTAAATACACAAACCTAGTACCTGAGACTTTCCCAGCTTGCTCAAAATCAATCATTTCCAAGTTTTCTCCAAGTTCATAATGAGACTTTGGTGTAAAACTAAATGAGGGAATTTTTCCCACTTGTTTAATCAATTTGTTTGAATTTTCGTCTTTTCCAACAGGTACATCATTATGTGGGAGGTTTGGCAAACTAGATAAATTGTTTTTTAATTGCTCATCAATTATTGAAATATCATTTTCTAGTTCATCAATCTTATTTTTAATTAATTGTACTTTTTTTTGTAATTCGGCTTTATCACCGTCGTTAAGATTTGCAAAAGAAGATGATAAATTCTTTCTTTCTGCTCGTAGTTCTTGAGATTTAGTTAACATATCTCTTTTGTTTTTATCAAGTAAGATAATTTCATTAGACTTTGGTTCAATAAATCTCTTATTTAATAATTCATCAAATAAATCTGGATTATCTCTTATAAAATTAATATCGTGCATAACTATCTTTTATTAGTATTTTCATTCTTTTTTATTGTGACGTTTAGCCATAAATTTAGAAACAAGAATAGATATTTCATACAAAATTATTACGGGTAACGCTAGAGAAATTTGTGAGAATGGATCAGGTGGTGTTACAATTGCAGCAAATACAAATGATAAAACAATTGCATATTTTCTAAATGAGACTAATTGAGCGATAGTAAGGATGCCAAATTTCACAAGTAATAGTAAAATAACAGGTAATTGAAAAGCTAACCCAAAAGCAAAAATAAATGTCATCATCAAGGACAAATATTCGTTCATTTTAGCTTGAAGTGTAATATTGATACCGTCTGCTTGTGAAGTTTGGAAACTTAAAAAAAACTTCCATGCTACCGGTGATATAACATAGTAAACAACAGCAGCGCCTAGGACAAATAAAAAAGGGATAGCTACTAAAGTTGGTAATGAAATTTGTTTTTCTTTTTTAAGTAATCCTGGTGAAACAAAAGACCAAATCTGTATTGATAAAAATGGGAAAGAAATAAAAGCTGCTGTAAAAAAAGCTACTTTAACATTTGTTAAAAAAGCCTCTTGTAAGGCTGTATAAATCAATCCATTACCCTCTCCCAAAATTGATGTGAGAGGTTTAGCTAGAAATTCAAATATTGATTGAGAGAAATAAAAAGAAATTATAAATGAAACAATAAAGAAAATTATGACATATAAAAGTTTTTGTCTTAGTTCTTTTATATGATCGAAGAAATTCATAGAGCTATCAGCTTCGGTCATTATTTTCATCTCTCATAATTTGATCATTACTTTTTTCGATAAATTCGTCTAATTCTTTTCCCTCTTTTACTATTGACTCTTTAGTGTCTAAAATTTCCTTTTTGATATCTTTTACCTCCTCTATATGTGATATTTCATTTACAGTTGATTTAAATTCTCTGGAGAGTTTTCCCAAACCTGAAGTTATACTTTTTAAGAATTTAATAACAGTTGGTATTTCTTTAGGGCCTACAACTATTACTGTAATAATTAGGATGATGGATATCTCCATCCAACCTAAAGAAAACATTACTGGTCCTTATTTTGATTGTCTTGATCGTCTTTATCTGGATTAGTTGGTTTATCATCCTCGGCCATATTGCTCTTAAATGACTTAATACCTTTTGCCATATCTGCCATTAAAGAGGGTATTTTTCCTTTACCAAACAATAAAAGAACAATAATTAAAACAATTATCCAATGCCATATGCTAAAAGCACCCATAATTAAATTTTACTATATTATTGATATCTTATCTAGGGAAAATGAATACGTGGTTTAGATCTAAAGAAAAAGAAACTGAACTTGCAGGAGCAGGCAAAAATTCACCAATCAATTTGCTATGAATATGATGTTTATTATTATTTCTATCTTTAACAGTCATATGAATTATAGCACTATTTCCTAAAAATTTTGAGTCAACTACAACTCCAGAGTTAGTACTTGTCAAGGGAGATTTTTCAACATTCAATTTAATAGCCTCAGGTCTAACTACTACATTAACTTGTTGGTTATCTTTAAAGTTTTTAGTATCTAGTAAGCCTAAAGGAGTATCGCATTTATTATTTAAAACTTTTGTCTGAAAAATATTAACCTCTCCAAACAAAGAGGCAACATAAACATTAGAGGGATTAAAGTAGATTTCACGAGGTTTTCCTATCTGAACTATTCTTCCATTTTCCATTACAACAATAACATTGCTGAGAAACATAGCCTCTTCGGCATTGTGTGTAACAACAATAGCAGAGGAGTCCAAGCTATTGATTAAGTGCAGTGTATCATCAATAATTTCCCGTTTTAAATTTGTATCCAAATCTGAAAAGGGTTCGTCTAAAAGTAATAGTCTCGGTTGAACTGCTATTGACCTTGCTAAGGCTACTCTTTGCTGTTCTCCTCCACTAAGAGCATGAGGATATTTATCCAGAAAATTTTCAACTTTCGCTAATTGTATTACTTGTTCAATTAATTGTTTTTTGTTTACTTTAGTGCTCGCTGCAAAACTAATATTTTCTTTTACGCTCATATGAGGAAATAATGCAAAGTCTTGAAAAACGTAAGAGATTGATCTTTGCTCTGGGGGAGTATTAAATTTTTCATTTGCAACTAATTTACCCTCAAAAGATATTTGCCCCTTTTGAATTTCTTCCAAACCAGCTATTAATCGAATTAAAGTAGTTTTTCCACAGCCAGAGGGACCCAAAATGGAAACAATCGAATTATGCTCTATTGAAAAACTAAGTTTATTTATAGCATTTATCTCACCGAAAGAATGGTGAAGATCTCTCACATCAAGTATCATTATTTTGCATTAATTGACTTTTTGAAAACTCATCTAGAGTTTCTGCTTGATCGTCATCATCTATGAAGGCTTCATCCTTATTTAAATCATCTGAAACCTCTTGAATATTCATTGAAGCAAAATTTTCATCCAATATTCCAGAGTTTTTCATTTCCTCTATTCCAGGAAGATTATCTAATGTGCCTAAACCAAAATGTAAAAGAAAGTCTTCAGTAGTGCCCCAAAGAATAGGTCTACCGGGAACTTCTTTTCGACCTCCTGGTGCTATCCAGCCAAACTCCATTAATTGATCAAATATTCCTTGCCCTATAACAACTCCTCTGATGCTTTCAATTTCTGATTTTGTTATTGGTTGATGATAAACAACTATAGCCAATGTCTCTATCGCTTGTTTTGAAAGTCTCTTTTGTATTTCTTTTTTTTCATGAAAGATCTCACTGACTTCTGTATTTGTTAAGAAAATCCACTTATTTGATATTTTTTTTAAATTTATACCTCTATGTTGATAAGCAGTCTCTAAATTAGACATAACTTCAGAAATATCCTCATGAATATCCAGTCTTTTTTTTATTTCATTTTCTGAAACTGGCTTACTTGATGCAAATATTAAAGCTTCAATTTTTTGTGAAGTTTCACTCATCTTTTTTTAAATATATATCAGAAAATGGCAAAGATTGCTTAATTACTATTTTTTTTTCTTCATTTTTATCTTCTTTTGCCATGTGAAGGCTGGCATTAAATGTGCTAGAAAAAAATGATTTATTCAAAATATCCGATTTTAAATTATCAGGTAGTAAACTCTTCAATGTAAACCAATCTTGGTTAGATAGAATTTCCTTAGAAATTACGTTTTGACCATCCTTGATCGTAAATAATTTAGTAGAGCTAAACTTTAAAGTATATTGTTGATTTCTTTTATGAATATTTGCATAAGCTTTTAAAAGATCAATAAGCTTATCTTTAATTACAAAGTTTTTTTCAATTTTTAATTTATGTTTTTGTGTATTTGGAAAGAATTCCTGTTTGAATTTAGGAAGCTCAAATAACTTAATACTATTTTTATTTACAAGTTCTAATATCGTTAATCGATTTGTAAGAAATCTTGTTACTTTTTTAACATCCTCTTCTTTGTCTTTATTTACTAGGTATTTAGATTTTAAAAAAACCATAATAGCAGCCATTAGTAAATATTCTGATGCTATCTCAATGCTAACCTTTTTTAAATCTACAATAAAAGCAATATATTGGTTACAAAGACTAAGTATTGGTAGGTTTTTTAAATCAAATTTATTTTTATGAACAAGTTCTAGAAGAACATCTAAAGGTCCATTGTAGTCCTTAATATCTATATTTAGGTTAGAATCCATTAATTTTTAACAATTGATTATACAATTCATGATAGTGATTAATATTAATAGATTTTAAGTCTAATTTTTTCTTATATTGCTGAAGTTTATTGGATTTATGAACATTTACATAATTATTTGAAACATTAAACGAATTTATAATTTCACTATATTTATCCAAATCAGAGCTACAATCTAAAATAACATCTAATTTAGAAAAGTTAGCTAACTTAATAGCATCCTTAATATTATAAATATTAGCATTCATTTCTAGATCATCAGATACAATTAAACCTTTGAACCCAATTTTTTTTCTAATGATGTTATCAATAATATAACTTGAAAAAGTTGCGATGTTATTTTTATCCCACGACAGATATTTAATATGTGCAGTCATTGCTAAAGGTATTTTATTAAAATATTTAAATATTTTAATGTGGTCTTGAAGAGAAGATTTACTTAATTTTGTTATTGGCAAAGTTAAATGTGAGTCTTTATCCGTTACACCATGACCTGGGATATGTTTCATTATTGGAATTAGTCCAAAGTAACTTAGATTATTTAATAATATTTTCTGCAAAATTATATTGATATTAATATTTGGACCAAAAGTTCTTTTTTTAATCATTAAGATTGTATTTTTAATTGGTAAATCTAGGACTGGGACAGTGTTAATATCAAAATTTAGTTTTTTTAGATAATAGGATGTTATGAAGGATTTCAAAAAAACTAATTGCTTTGATAAAGAAGGGTATCTTAAATAAATTTTATAAAGCTCAAAATTATCTAAAAAATTAAATTCTTTAAATTTTTTAAA
>CACJQJ010000003.1 GCA_902595525.1 uncultured Alphaproteobacteria bacterium
AAATTTCATTGTTAATAAAATAAAAAATAAATATTCCAAATGTTATTAAAAAAAATATTTTTATATTTTCTTTAATAGAGAAATATTGTTTTAAAATTATGATCTCATTGCTATTGTTAAATTTATAATTTAAAAAAAAGCTTGCTAGTAATAATATAAAAGGCAAAAGTGGACTTATAAAACTAGGTAAAACTAATATTGTAGTCTTAATTACATCAATTAAATGAGTTGATATTGATTGTTGCAATTCAAGAATTCTTAAAACTTGAGAAAACCAAATTAAACCTAGGAAGATTAAAATATTTATTAAAATATATTTTAAATAAGTAAAAATTATGTATGATTTAGCTCCTCCTAGCATGAAAGCTCAATTTAACTTAATAAATATATCTAATCAAAGATTTAAATTACTAGTGAATATTCTAGATAAAGGTTCTCCTAAAAAAGGATTATTAGATTATAAATACAATAATTTTGTAATTTTTAAATATTATCTAAAATTAGAAAATTCACGTTTTGTTTTAAATATTTATAAAACTAACTCAAAAATAAATCATTTTAATAGAGTTGTTTTGGGAGCGTTTGTATATGATATCTCATTAAAATATTCAATTTCATCAATAACAATAGAATCAAATAATAAATTAATTCTTCAAAGTTTAGCTTTTGGTTTTTTGCAGAAAGATTTCATTTACACAAAGTACAAATCAAAATCAAAATTTTCAAAGTTCAAAACAAATTATAAACTTTCCAATAATAATCAGACTTTATTGGACTCTATAAAATATTTAAAAGAGCTAGTTTCTGAGCCTAGTAATGTGATCTACCCAGCATCTTTTGTTAAAAGGACACAAAAGTACATAGATAAAAAAAAAGTAGATATAAAAATTTTAAATGAAAAAGATATTTCAAAGATAGGCTTAAATTGTTTATTAGCAGTTAGTCAGGGAAGTCAAAGAGAACCAAAAGTAATGGAGTTTTCTAAAAAAAATAAAAAAAATAATGTTGATATATTATTTGTAGGTAAGGGTGTTTGTTTTGATAGTGGTGGTATTTCAATAAAACCAAGTGCAGGAATGGAAGATATGAAGTGGGATATGGCTGGATCAGCAGTTGTAGTGGCAATTATCAAGTATCTTAGTGAAATTCAAACAAATTTTTCTTATGCCGGAATTGTAGGTTTAGTAGAAAATATGCCAAGTGGTACTGCTTATAAACCAGGTGATATTATTAAATCTTACAAAGGTATCAATGTTGAAGTTCTAAATACAGATGCAGAAGGTAGACTTGTATTAGCAGATATAATTACATACGGATGTGAAAAATATAAACCAAAGATTGTTATTGATTTTGCAACACTGACCGGAGCAATCATGGTTGCACTAGGCCAACATTATGCAGGTTTATTTTGTAACGACGATAAACTAGCAGATACACTTTATCAATCTGGTTTAGAAACAAATGAAAAAGTTTGGAGAATGCCTCTTCATGATGATTTCGATAAAGAACTTAACTCACCATTTGTAGATATTAAAAATATTGGAGTAGGAAGATATGGTGGCTCAGTAACTGCGGCGCAATTCTTACAAAGGTTTGTTCCTAAGGATACAAAATGGGCTCATCTTGATATAGCTGGTACCACATGGAAAAATGCTGGAGATATTATGAACAATAAAGGTTCCACCGGTTTCGGCTTGACATTGATTGCAGATTTTATAAGTAAGTATTTCAAAAATTAGGAGCTAATATGCAAAAAACATTTTCGATAATCAAACCGGATGCCGTGAAAAGAAATTTAATTGGTCATATCAATCAAATGATTGAAAATGCTGATTTGAAAATTTTAGCTTCAAAAAAAATATATTTGACCAAAAATCAAGCGCAAATTTTTTATGAAGTACATAAAGAAAGACCTTTTTTTAATAGTTTAGTTGAGTACATGACATCTGGCCCTGTACAAGTACAAGTTTTAGAGGGAGAAGACGCTGTAATAAAATATCGTAAAATTATGGGTGCTACTAACCCAGATGAAGCTGAAGAAGGAACTATAAGAAAACTATACGCCGAGTCTATTGAAGCAAACTCAGTTCATGGAAGCGACTCTGAGGAAAATGCAAAAATCGAAATCAGTTTCTTTTTTTCAGGATCCGAACTAATTTAGTAAATAATTAACAAGCTGTTTGTATACAAATTGATGCTCTAAACTCTTATGTTTTTTCATAAGCTCTAACTCATTTTTTGTATTAATTTTTTTGGTTTTATTTGAGATTGTTTGACCATCATCTAACTCAGTGGAAACCTTATGAATGGTAAAACCATAGTATTTTTCATTATTAATAAGCATTCTTTTTTGTGTCATAAGTCCTTTATAATTAGGAAGGATAGAGGGATGTAAATTTATAACATCAAAGTTTTCAATTATACTCTTTTCAATAACCTTCATATAACCAACTGAAAAAATAACATCAGTATCATAGAAATTTTTTTTTTGTAACGTTCTTTGACACTCTCTTAATAAAACATTTTTGTAAAACTTACCTAAATATGACTTTATTTTTGTAGAAATATTATTATTACTAATAATAGTTATTATTTTAAAATCTTTATTATTATGATTTTTTTTTAATATTTCTAGAAGATTAGAACCACTCCCTGATATTAAAAAGGAAACTTTTTTATAGTTATTTAATTTCACCAATAAGACTAAACAAGTTCCTTTTCATAAATCTCTTATAGTATTTCTTATTAATGACAAATATCATACCAATTCCACAATTAAATATCTCCATTAATTCGAGATTAGAAATCTTAATATTATCTTTTATAAAATCGTACTCTTTGGGGAGATTGTTTATATTTAAATCAAATTTTGTACCCTTAGGAATACAACGTTTAAAATTTGAATATACACCACCTCCAGTTATGTGAGAGAGTGTCTTAATATACTTCAAATCATAATTATTAATATATCTATGGTATAGTCGTGTAGGTTTCATTATAAGATCAGAGAGCTTTTGTTTATTAAATGTTGCTTTTTTAATATTAATTTTATTATTACTAATAATTTTTCTAATAAGAGAATATCCATTTGAGTGAAATCCATTTGATTTTATTCCAAATATCAGATCCCCACTTGTTACATTTAAAGTTTTATATCTCGCTTTTATTCCTATTAAAAAACCAGCAATATCAAAATGATTACCCTTATATAAAGATGGCATTTCAGCAGTTTCACCTCCAATAAGAGAGCAATTAATTTTTTTGCAAGCACTTGTGATACTCCTCAATATTTCAGTATATTGTTTTGACTTGACCGAACTGCAGGCAAAGTAGTCTAAAAAAAATAGTGGTTTTGCCTTGTTGCAAAGTAAATCATTTGAGCACATTGCAACCAAATCTTGTCCAATTCCTTTGTAATAATTAAGCTCAGCAGCCAATATAGCCTTAGTTCCAACTCCATCCGTAGCAGCACAAAGCGTAACATCCTTGTTAACTCTATATTCTGCACTAAAACCTAATTTATTTCCTAAAACTTTATTATTATGAGAACTTTTGATGAATTTTAGTGCCTGACTAATAAGTTTGTCAGTTTTTATTACATCAACACCCGATTTTTTGTATAGTTTGCTCAATGAAATATTTATATCTTATTAGTATATTCCTTGCATTTAATTTAAAAAATTTATCAGCTTATCAAGAAATTACTATTCAAAAAGACAGCAATCTTCAAAATTATCAAGAATTACTTTTAAGAATAAATAATTCAATTACTGAGGAAGACATTATATCTTCAATAGAAAAAAATATTTATAATATTAATTTTAGCAATACGCAAATATCTCTTAATGTTGATGTAGATAATTTATCTAAAGATTTATATGCAAAAAATACCGATCATAATTTATTTTTTTTAAATTGTTCATTACAAGAAAATTTTTTTAAATTTAATAATAAATTTGAAAATTGTCCAAATTTTATTATTCAAAACTTTGAAAAAGACTCTTATATATACTTAAATTTTAATGAAAATTATTTTCGATTACACAAGTTTTCAAAAAATATAAATTTAAAAATACTATGGTTTAATCTCTTGGATAAAAATAAAAGGTCTTATCAATTATCTATTGATCCATCAAATTATAAAAAATTAAAATACTTTACTGGTTTAGAGCCCAAGATAATATCTTATGAACAAAACAAATTACTATTAGATTTCGAAAATATCTATGATGATAAACAGATTAATTTTTTGGTAAACTTTTTTTAGTGCAAACATTTTTAAATTTAGACAGCTCTGATGAGGAAATTATACTTTCTTCAGAAAATGACTCAGTAATTCAATCTCTTAAGAAAAGAGTAAAATACCTTATTATTTATGGACCTAGAAAATCTGGTAAAACCTCGATTGCAAATAATTTTTCTAAGGTTTTTGAAACTAATTTGATAAATAAATTACCTAAAGATTTACTTATAAAAAAAGAAACTTATTTAGACTTAAATAGTTTACCTGCAAAAGATGAGAATTTTTTTCACTTTTTACAGCACTTCATATCAAATAATATTCCATTAACTATATTTACCTCTGACAGTTCTATTGAAAATCTATCAGACAAAATTTATTTACCAGATATTGAGTCAAGGTTAAGACAATTCAATTTATGCATTATACAAAACCCTAATAAAGACCTTCTTTTAAAATTAATAAAAAAATATTTGTTTCTAAAGTCTATTACTGTTCCAGAACAGATCATTATTGAAGTAATGAATCATATTGAAAGAACATATCTAGCAGCATTTGAGGCAGCAAATACCATTAATCATTTGCTTTATGAGAATAACCATAATATTAATTTGTCACTTATTAGAAAGCATTATGAACAGTTATAGAGATTATTATTTAAAAGATATTGATAATAAACTAGTAGATAAAAAAATTACGGTTTCTGGATGGGTTAATAGATCAAGAGATCATGGAAATTTATTATTTATAGATTTAAGAGACTCAACCTCACTTTTACAATGTGTTGTAGATAATACATCTGTTAATTTTTCTGATTTATCAAAAATAAAAAACGAGGATGTAATTAAAATTTATGGTCTAATAACCAAAAGAAGTGAGGAAACTATTAATACAAATTTAGAGTCAGGCGAAGTTGAATTAAAAATAGAAAGTTTTGAAATATTAAGCCGATGCTCTAAAACTCTCCCACTTGAGGTTAATTCTGATAGTGATTATGGTGAAGAGGTAAGGTTAAAATATAGATATTTAGACCTTAGAAGATCCAAAATGCAGCGTAACATTAAGCTAAGAAATCAAATTATAAATTATGTAAGAGATTTTATGAATAAGGAGGGTTTCATGGAATTAGCAACTCCAATTCTAACAGCTCCTTCTCCAGAAGGCGCTAGAGATTACTTGGTACCTTCAAGATTACATAAAGGATCCTTTTATGCTTTGCCTCAAGCACCTCAGCAATTTAAGCAACTTTATATGGCTTCTGGTGTTGATAAATATTTTCAAATAGCTCCATGTTTCAGAGATGAAGATAGTAGGGCTGATAGATCCCCTGGTGAATTTTATCAAATTGATATGGAAATGAGTTTTGCCACACAAGAGGATGTTTTAGACGTTATCAGTCGTTTACTATTTAATACTTTTGATAGATTTAAACTCAAAGATAAATTAATAAATAAACTTCCATTCCCAACTTTTACTTACAAAGATAGTTTAGAAAATTTTGGATGCGATAAACCAGATTTAAGAAATCCTCTTAGATTAGTTAATGTAACAAATTATTTTGAGGGCTCAGGTCTTCAAATTTTTGAAAATTTAATTAAAAAGGGCGCTATTGTTAATTGTATTCAAGCTCTCAATTCTGAGGGTAAGCCAAGAAGTTTTTATGATAACCTTAACAAATGGGCTCAAGAACAAGGAAAAAAGGGTCTTGGATATATTAACTTTGAAAATTCACTACCAAAAGGCCCATTAGCTAAAAATTTTAATCAAGAAAAGTTAAACCAAATGATTAAAGATAATAATTTTAATTTAAATGATGGATTACTTTTTGTGTGTGACTTACCAGATGAGTCATATGAGTTCTCATCAAGGGTTATTTCAAAAGTAGGAGAGGATTTAAATTTAATTGATAAAAATAAATATGAATTTTGCTGGATTGTTGACTACCCTATGTATGAAAAAGATGTTTTAACTGGCAAGATTGACTTTAGTCACAATCCTTTTTCTATGCCTCAAGGAGGAATGGAAGCATTGACGAAAGATGACCCCTTGAATGTTTTAGCATATCAATATGACATCGTATGTAATGGAATAGAATTGTCATCTGGAGCCATAAGAAACCATAGACCAGATATTATGAAAAAAGCTTTTGAAATCGCAGGATATGGCGAAAGTGAGATTAAATCAAAATTTAGTGCTTTGTTTGATGCTTTTCATTATGGAGTTCCCCCTCACGGAGGATGTGCACCGGGTCTAGACAGAATAATTATGTTACTCAGTGAAAATGAAAATATCAGAGAAGTAATAGCTTTCCCTTTTAACCAAAGAGCTCAAGACTTAATGATGAACGCTCCAGTTAAAATAGAAGATAAACAATTAAAAGAGTTGAATTTAAAAAAAGTTAGCGATTAGCTTTAAGTATTTTTTCTACATCCTCAATTGTTAAATTTTCTCCATCATATTCTGGAGGAATTTTGTAATTCATTATGCCTATTTTAAAATAAAATTTTCCTGACTTCCCTTTGTAAAGATTTGCTCTTTGTTTCCTTCTCTTTAGAACTCCAATTTCTCTTACTTTATTGGTAGGTTTATTTTTTTTAATAGTTATCAATTCCACTGCTTGATCTAAATTAATTTCCAAGACATCATATTTTCTTCCCAAAGAAGCAAAAATATCTTGGTATTTAACATAAGGTCCATACGCTCCTATGTTTGCTATTACCGGATCTTCACTATTTGGAAAATTTCCAAGTGTAATTGGTAGCTTAATTAACTGACTAGCAATATTCATACCAATTGTATTTTGATCATAGCTTTTAGGAAGAGTTACTCTTTTAGGTTTATCTTCATCAGTGTCTTTTCCTAATTGTAGATAATAGCCATAAGGACCCAAGTGAACTGCTATTTCTTTTTTGGAGTCAGCATCTATACCTAGGGTTCTTGGAAAAGTGATGATTTCATCTCCCTCACGATTTTTTGGATTTACCTCTTTAACGAATGCACCTATAGAAATTGTAAATTTACATTCAGGGTAATTTGAACAGCCAATAAATCCTCCCATTTTTCCGACTTTCACACCCAAATTGCCTTCACAATTTTCTGTGTTTGCCCAAGAGGAACATTTGATATCAATGTCTCCTCCAATTTTTTTAAAAATAACTGGTGATAATTCTTCATTTATCACATCAATTACTTCTCTATTAGGCTTACCCATAACCTCATTTATGAAAAACTCAAAATCTTTCCAAAAATTTAAAACAATATTTTTCCATTCTGCTTTATCAGCAGCGACATCATCAAGCTGATTTTCTAAATCAGCTGTAAATTTATATTCAAGAAATTTTTTAAAATAATTACATAAAAATACATTTACTACTCTACCGCGATCATTAAGTATAAATGATTTTCCACTTTTTAAAACATAACCCCTATTAACAATTGTTTGAATTATAGAGGCATAGGTTGAAGGTCTTCCAATTTCTAACTCTTCTAATTTCTTTACTAAACTGGCATCAGTATATCTAGAAGGAGGAGAAGTATACGACTCTAGTGTTTCAACTTCACTTACAATGTATTTATCATTTTCTTTTATATTTTCTAATAGTGAAATAATTTGTTCTTCGTCGTCCTCTTGTAGGTTATAAACTTTCTTATATCCATCAAAAATTAATTTACCAAGCGTTGCTTTTAAAGTTATGTTTTTTTCTTCACAATCTATTTGAAGTGTATTTTGGTTCGTTTCAGCACTTGTCATTTGAGAGGCTAATGTTCTTTTCCATATTAAATCATAAAGTTTAAATTGTTCTTCACTTAGATAATCTTTTATACTTTCAGGCTTTATTAAAATATCTGTTGGCCTAATTGCCTCGTGCGCTTCCTGTGCGTTCTTTTTTCTAGACTTATACTCAATAGGCTTATCTGGTAAATAATTATCACCATATTGCTCACTTATATTTTTTCTTATTGTATCAATTGAGTCTTTAGAAAGCGTTATGCTATCTGTTCTCATATAAGTGATTAAAGCAATAGTTTCCTTATTTATATCTATGCCCATATATAAACCTTGAGCGATAGTCATAGTTTGACTGGCACTAAAATTAAGTTGACTATTAGCTGTTTGTTGCAAAGTTGATGTATTAAAAGGTGCTTTTGGTTTTCGAGATATTGTCTTTTCATCAATTTTTCTGATGAAAAATTTGTTGTTATTTAAGTAATTTTTAGCCTTTTCAGCTAAAGCCTCATTTTTAAAAAAGAGCTTGTCTACTTTTTGCCCATCTAGACTTGTAATGGATGTATCAAGTTTTGCACCGTTAATTTCCCCATGTACATTTATTTTATAGAATTTTTCTGGCTCAAATTGTTCTATCTCAATTTCTTTTTCATAAATGAGTCTTACTGCTACAGATTGCACTCTTCCTGCAGATCTACTACCAGGCATTTTCCTCCAGAGAACAGGAGATAAACTATATCCCGCTAAATAATCTAAACTTCTTCGGGCTAAATATGCAGAAACTAGATTATCATCAACTTTCCTAGACTCTTTAAAACTATTTATTACTGCATTTTTAGTTATTTCATTAAATGTAATTCTCTCAAATTTATTTTTATCTATTTTTTTTTCTAAAGACTTCACTAAGTGCCATGTAATCGCTTCACCTTCTCTGTCTGGATCAGTTGCAAGGTAAATTTTTTCATAACCTTCTGCTTTTTTCTCTATACTGTCCAACATTTTCATTCCTGCAGTTGTTGTTTCCCAATTCAACTCAACATCACTGTAGTCTTCAGTCACTTTAACACCATCTTTTTTTGCTAAATCTCTAAAATGACCAACTGTAGCTATGACTTCAAAATCATTTCCAAGATATTTATTAATCGTCTTAGCTTTTGCGGGTGACTCTACAACTAGTAAATTCATAACTATAAATTTATTTTATTTTCTTCGCCTTTAATTAATCTTTTAATATTTGAACTGTGTTTAAAAAATATTAAAAGAAAAATAATAAAAACTATTCCTTTTTCTAAGTTGCCATAAATAAAAATTAATTGATAAATTGTCAAAAGAAATATTGATAAAAGGGCTCCTAAAGAAGAAAGTTTAGTAATTTTGACTGTAAAAAACCACAGGAACATTGCTAAAATCGTTGGAATAGGAGTTAAAAATAAATTTGCTCCAAAAAAGCACGCAACACCTTTTCCACCTTTAAAATAAAGCCAAATTGGAAAAATATGTCCAATTATAGAAAAAAGATAAATTAAATATTTATATTTCAGGTAGTGTTCTGGAAATAAATAATAAATTATTAAAAATGCACAAATTGGTTTTATTCCATCTAATAACAGGACAGCAATACCAGCTTTTTTTGATACACTTCTGTATACATTGGTTGCACCTATATTACCTGATCCTGTCTTGGTTATGTCTTTGTTTGTTAAAAATTTGGTTATTAGCTTTCCAAAAGGTATGGATCCCATCAAATAGGCAAACGTTAATATTAGAAACATTACTTTAATATATAATGTAAACAAGCCATTCTGAGGTAAACACCCATCTCAACTTGTTTTAAGATCAGTGATTTAGGATAATTATCTAAAACTTCATCACTAATCTCAATGTTTCTATTTACTGGGCCAGGGTGCATCAAATAGGGCTTATTTAATAGATGGTTATTTTGTAAACAAAATTCTTTTTTAAAAGATTTCATCATATTCTTTGCACCTTTTGGAATTCTCTCTTTTTGAACTCTCAACATCATCAAGACATCTAGCTTTTCTAGATAATTCAGATTTTTATGAAATTTAATTTTATCATTTATTTTAATCAATTCATTTCTGTTTAAAAAATATGTAGGTGCAATTATATGAATTTGATATCCCATTTTTGAAAGAAGTTTGATATTTGAGTGAGCTACTCTGCTATGTTTAATATCTCCACAAATACCAATTTTTATTTTTTTCTTTTTAAAAATCTCTTTTATTACACAATAATCAAGTAGCGCCTGTGTGGGATGTTCATTAGTTCCATCTCCAGCATTGATTACAGGAACATTACTTTTTTTTGCTATGTTCATTGGTGAAAAATTATTTTTATCTCTGATGACTAAAGCATCTGGTTTCATACTCATCAAAGTATCCATGGTGTCATTAAACGTTTCACCTTTAGACAAAGAACTTTTTTCAAAATTTATGTTAACTGAATTGTACCCTAAATTTTTTGCTGCAAGCTCAAAACTTATTGTCGTTCTTGTAGAGGGCTCTAAAAATAAGTTAAAAATATTTTTTGTTTTTTTTCCTAAAATTCTTTTTTTTGATTTTTTAAATTTTATAGCTAACTCAGCAATAGAGTGAATGTCCATAGCTGATAGATCGTCTATAGAAGTGATCTTTCTATTTTTCACTAGTGGAGTTTCTATACAAACTTAGGAAATCATCAAGTATTAAACATGCGCTTTTTTCATGAATATGTGTGTTTTCTGATTTTTTCCCTGATTTATAGGGATTACTAGACAGTCTCTCATCGATAAACAAAATTGGACAAGAGATAATTTTATCTAATTTTTCTGCAAATTTTTCAACTCTATTTACCATTTCAGATAAAGAACCATCAAGATGGTAAGGTTTACCAATCACGACTCCATGAACATTTTCATTTGTTATTATTTCTATAATTTTTTCGAATAATAATGTTTCGGTAAAAGTTCCATAAGGAACAGAAATGATATTTGATGGATCGCTGATAGCCATTCCAATGTGTTTTAGACCATAATCTATAGCAATAAATTTCTTGGTATAATTATTGCTTACAAGAAAATCTGATATAGTATCGACGACCATTATGATTGACATTGATATTAAAAGAATTTCTTATTTAGCAAAGCTAAAATTACCCTCAGAAAAAGAGGAATTTTATTCTAATTCCTTAAAAGATATAATTAAATGGGTAGATAATCTTAAAAAGGTTGACACAAGTAAAACAGAACCTTTGCATAATGTAACTGAAAAAACCGTATCAATTAGAAATGATGAGGTAAGTAAAAGTAATTCTGTTGATGATGTATTAAGTAATGCTCCAGAGAGAGCACAAAATTTTTTCAAAGTGCCTAAAGTGGTTGAGTAAGTGAAGAATTCAATTAGCCAAATTAAAAAAGCTCTTATTGAAAAAAAAATAAGTGTAGGTGAACTTTATGATGAATATTTAGCAAAAGCTAAATCTTGTAATAACAACAGCTTTAATTTAGTGATTGACAGGGAAAACAATATTTCATCAATTAACAACTCTCAAAACAGATATGACAATGGCAATCCTTTACCTTTAGATGGTATTCCTTTAGGTATAAAAGATTTATTCTGTACTAAAGGAATAAGAACAACAGCATCATCTAAAATTCTGAGTAATTTTATTCCTAATTATGAGTCTTTTGTGACTCAGCAACTTTTAAATGATGGTTCAATTTTTATTGGCAAAAATAATTGTGATGAATTTGCAATGGGCTCTTCAAATGAAACTAGTTATTTTGGTCCTGTAATTAATCCTTGGAAGAATAAAAGTTCTCAAAAAGATAATCTAGTTCCAGGCGGCTCCTCAGGGGGTTCAGCAGCAGCTGTGGCAGAGGGCTCATGTGTAGCGTCAATGGGTACAGATACTGGTGGCTCAATCAGACAGCCAGCTAGCTTATGCGGAATAGTTGGTTTAAAGCCCACGTTTGGCTCATGTTCAAGATGGGGAATTGTAGCTTTTGCCTCTAGTTTAGATCAAGCAGGACCTTTGACAAACTGTGTAGAGGATGCAGCTTATGTTTTAAATTCAATAAACAAACATGATTTTAATGACTCTACCAGCTCAAATCATCAAAGAGAAGACTATTTAGTTGATATCAACAACAGCTTTGAAAAAAAAATTAAAATTGGAATTCCCTCTGACTATCTTGAAGATGTTAGTGACGACATTTTAAATCAAATTGATAATACAAAAAAAGCGCTCTCTAAACATGGCATAGAATTTGTTGATGTAAAATTTAAGACTACTGAACACGCACTTTCAACTTATTATATTTTAGCACCAGCTGAAGCTTCGTCAAATTTAGCAAGATATGATGGAATACGCTACGGAGTTAGAGAAGACGGCGAAAGTCTTGATGATATTTATCTAAATTCCAGAACAAAGGGATTTGGTGATGAAGTTACTAGAAGAATCCTTATAGGCGCTTATGTATTGTCAGCTGGTTATTACGATGCTTACTACAGACAAGCTCAAAAAGTTAGAAGATTGATTAAAAATGATTTTCAAAGAATTTTAAACGATGTTGACTTTATACTAACACCCACAACACCAAATGAGGCTTTTAAAATTGGTGATAAACTTGATCCTATATCTATGTATAAAAATGATATCTATACTGTTCCCACAAGTCTTGCTGGCCTTCCTGGCATATCTATTCCATCTGGTTTAAGTAAAAATGGTCTACCTTTGGGAGTTCAATTTATTGGAAATTATTTTGAAGAAAAATCACTTTTACAATTAGCAGCGCTTGCAGAAAAGGAATTAAGTTTCAATGAGTAATAATTGGGAAATGGTCATAGGTCTTGAAGTACACGCCCAACTTAAAACTTCATCTAAATTATTTTCCTCCTCACCAAATCAATTTGGATCTGAGCCAAATGAGAATGTAAATTTTATTGACTCAGGAATGCCTGGAATGCTTCCAGTTATGAACTTTGGTTGTATTGAAATGGCAATAAAAACAGGATACGCATTAAATTTTAAGATTAACAAGCATTCTGTGTTCGAAAGAAAAAATTACTTCTATCCTGATTTACCTCAAGGTTACCAAATTAGTCAATTTGAATTCCCCATTCTTAGCGAGGGTTATATCAATATTGAAAGTGGTGATGATCAAAAAAAAATTAGAATTGAGAGAGCCCACTTAGAACAAGATGCTGGCAAGAGCATTCATGATATTGATCCAAAATATAGCTTTATTGACCTTAATAGAGTAGGCACACCGTTATTAGAAATAGTTTCGTATCCTGATTTATCATCTGCAGATGAGGTAATAAACTACATATCTTCTTTAAGACAATTACTTATGTACATTGATGTGTGTGATGGAAATATGCAGGAAGGTTCTTTAAGAGCTGATGTAAATTTATCTGTTCGCAAAAAGGGCCAAGAACTTGGCACTAGATGTGAAATAAAAAATTTAAATTCATTTAAATTTATAAAACAAGCTATTGAATATGAATTTCAAAGACAAATTAATATAATTGATGGTGGTGGAGAAATTGAACAGAATACCATGCTGTTTGATACAAGCACCGGGGAAACAAGGGCAATGAGAAGTAAGGAATTCTCACATGATTATCGTTATTTTCCTGATCCCGATTTATTACCTGTAAATTTAAGCCAAGAGCAAATAGATAAAATAAAACCCTTAGTAGGAGAGCTTCCCCAAGATAAGTTAAATAAATATATAGATAATTATAATTTAGATAAAGACATAGCTAAAATCATAATTGCTGAAAAACAAAACGCAAATTTATTTGAAAAAATGATTTCTGAGTCAACTGTAAAACCAAAATCTATAGCAGCTTGGCTAGTTGGAGATATATTTGCATTTATCAAAGAAAATAATTTAGAAGTAAATAGTCTAAATGATAAAACAAAAGATATTACTGATCTTTTGAGATTAATTTCTGAAGATGTAATTTCAAATAAAGCTGGCAAAGAAATTTTACCGAAAGTTTTAAATGGCGAAGGTAAGCCATCTGAACTTGTTAAGGAATTAGGGCTTGAACAAGTGTCTGACTCTGGAGAATTGGAAAAAATAATTGATGAAGCTTTAGTTGGAGAAGAGGAGAACATTTTAAAATTTCAAGGTGGTTCTGATAGAGTTTTAGGATATTTTGTCGGTAAATGTCTAAAAGCTACAAAAGGTAAAGGTAATCCTAAATTAATAAATAAAATCCTTCTCGAAAGACTTAAAAAGTAACCGCATATACTTTTTTATAAATAATAAGAATGACAATTCTTTTTATTCGACTATATTTCGGCTATAAATAAGCCTATGGAGAGGTGGGTGAGTGGCTGAAACCAGCGGTTTGCTAAACCGCCGTACGACGCAAGTTGTACCGAGGGTTCGAATCCCTCTCTCTCCGCCATAAAAAAAACATATATATTTGTCATAAAAATAGTAAAAAATAATAATGCTCACAGGATCTATACCAGCAATAATAACTCCCTTTTCAAACGGTGATGTTGACTATGATAGTTTTGAAAAACTATTAAATTGGCAAATCAAAAATGGAATATCTGGGGTAACAGTTTGCGGAACCACAGGGGAGTCCCCAACTTTATCACATGATGAGCATATGAAGTTAGTTGAGTTCGCAATAAAAGTTGCTTCAAAAAAAATACCTATTATTGCCGGCACAGGATCTAATTCCACTAAAGAGGCAATTGAATTTACCAAACACGCCTATAAAGCAGGAGCGAAGTACGGATTAGTTGTTACACCATATTATAATAAACCTAATCAATTAGGTTTGATTAACCATTTCAAAAAAATTGCAAAAGTTTCACCTTTAAAACAACTAATTTACAATATACCAGGAAGATCAATTGTAGACTTGTCTTTTGATAGCTTTAAGGAACTAAATAAAGTATCAAACATTGTCGGTATTAAAGACGCTTCCAATGATATGTCAAGACCTTTGATTATGAGAACTTTTATGAAAAAAGATTTTAATTATTTGTCAGGTGAAGATGGAACTATTGCTGGTTTTTTAGCTCAAGGCGGGCATGGCTGTATATCAGTTACAGCTAATGTTGCTCCTAAACTTACATCTATGCTCCACTATCATTGGAAAAAAAAGAATTATAAGGAATTTGATAAAGTAAATTTAAAATTAGCCCCATTGTCAAAAATATTGTTTGCTGAACCCAACCCTACACCAGCTAAGTATGCCCTCTCTTTAATGGGTAAATGTAAAGCTGATGTAAGAGAACCTTTGTATGAATTAAGCACTGATACAAAAAAACAAGTAAGAAAAATAGTAAAAGATTTAAATTTTATTTAATTGTCTATTCAAAATCGTAGAGCAAAATTTGATTATGAAATCAAAGAAACTTATGTTGCCGGAATAGTGCTTGAAAGTAATGAAGTTAAACCACTTCGATGTGGAAAAGCATCTATTCAGTCAAGTTTTATTAACGAACAAAAAGGTGAAATTTACATCAATAATTTTGAAATTATTTCAAGAGGTAAGAATTTTGACCTCAAAAAGAAGACGAGATCTGTTAAAAAACTTTTACTTAATAAAAGAGAGATAAAGAAGATCTTAGGAATGTTGACCACAAAAGGTTTTACAGCAGTTCCAATGGAGATTTTCTTTAATGAAAAAGGTTTAGCTAAAGTAAAATTTGGTGTTGGCGTCGGTAAAAAGAAATTTGATAAAAGGGAGACAATTAAACAAAGAGAGTGGGATCGTAAAAGACAAAGAATTTTAAAAAAATAATAATTTTCTTGTATTTTCACTTACTTTTTCATATAAACCTCACATGGCAAGAGTTACAGTAGAAGATTGCACTAAAAACGTTGATAGTCTTTTTGATTTAGTTTTACTGGCATCTCATAGAGCAAAGGTTCTTAATGCAGGTAATGATGCCCAAGTTCCACTAGATAATGATAAAAGCACGGTCATAGCTCTTAGAGAAATCGCTGATGAAAAAATTAGTGTCGGAGATGTCAAAGAAGACATTATTAAGAGTTATCAATTAGTTCAAGAGAAAGAAGAAGAAAACGAAGATCATCTTCTTGAAGATTAAAAGTTATATTTAGTTTATTATTTTAGCTGATGTTTCAAACCAGCTACTTCAACAAGAGTTACAGCGAGTTTAAATCCGCATTAGAGTCATATGACAAAAATTTTAGAGAGGACCTATTTGTAAAAGCTATTGAAGTTGCTGAAAACTCACACAAGGATCAATTTCGAGCCTCTGGAGACCCATATATAATTCATCCATATGAAGTTTGTAAATCACTTATTGAATTAAAATTAGACACTGAAACTGTAATAACTGGTTTGCTTCATGATGTTATTGAAGATACAGAATTTTCTAAAGATGAATTAAAAAAAAATTTTGGTGATGCAATATCTGGCCTTGTTGATGGTTTGACTAAAATTGATTTTTTGGAAGAAAAAAAAACAACAAGGTCAGAAAAGGAGGCTGAAAATTTTAGAAAATTACTAATTTCAACTGCCAAAGATATAAGGGTTTTAATTATAAAATTAGCAGACAGGCTTCATAATATAAAAACTATTCATTATTTTAAAGACGTTGAAAAAAGAAAAAGAGTAAGCAATGAAACTTTATTAATTTATGCCCCGCTTGCTCAAAGATTAGGATTTGAGAATTGGAAATCAATTTTAGAAAATATATCTTTTAAAAATTTACACCCAGATATTTTTAACAGAATCAACGATAAAATAGATAATACCTTCAAAAACTTAGAGAGTTCATTTATCGATCTTGAGAATTTAATGAAAGAGCAACTTTCCAAGTCCGATATTGATGCTGAAATACACTACCGAAAAAAAAATCCTTACTCTATTTGGAAAAAAATTAATAAGAAAAATACAGATTTAAATTCTATATCTGATATAGCTGCTGTTAGGATCATTACTAAATCAACAAGAGATTGTTATAGAGTGCTGGGTATTATTCACCGAAACTTTTCAGCAAAAGTTGGAAGAACAAAAGATTATATATCAAGCCCAAAACCTAATGGATATAGATCAATACATTCTGACCTTATTTTTCAAAAAAAAATATTTGAAGTACAAATAAGATCAAGGGCTATGCATATGATAGCTGAAAATGGCATTGCTGCACATTGGAGATATAAATATTTAAACAAAGATAGTCAAAGTGAGGGTGTATATGCTTGGTTAAGAGATGCTGTAAATTATGTTGAGGAAAAAGATGAACAACATCTAATCCTAAATAAAACTTCACAACAATTTTTTGATGAACAAATTTATGTTTTCTCACCTAAAGGAGAATTATTCACACTTCCTATTGACTCCACCCCAGTTGACTATGCATATACCATTCATACAGATATTGGTGATAGATGCGCTGGAGCAATAGTTAATGGACAAGAGTCACCATTAAGTACAAAACTCAATAATGGAGATCAAGTTGAGATTATTCTTAATGAAAGTACAACGATTTCTCCCTTGTGGATTAGATTTGTAAAGAAAGAAAAAGTAAAAGAAAAAATAAGATATTTTTTTAGATCAAAAAGAAGAAGAGAGTTTGAAATACTTGGTAAAGATATTCTTAATTACATTGCAAAGTCTAAAAACATTGCTACTGATGAAAGCAATTTCAACAAAATTTTAAGCAAAACTGACTTTAAATTTAAAAATAAACTATTTGAAAATGTTGGAAGAGGTTTTTTATCTAGAGCTGAACTAGATAAATTGTTTAAAGAAATGGAAAATAATATTGTGAAAAAAATTTTTCAATCTAATGATGACGAAGAAAGAGTAGATGTATTGAAATATGAAAATGGTATTGCTGTTAATTATGCAACTTGTTGCTCTCCTATTAAGGGTGATAGTATT
This sequence comes from uncultured Alphaproteobacteria bacterium, assembly GCA_902595525.1. Next base: position 17,864 of record CACJQJ010000003.1, read on the forward strand.
ATCTCAATAATGTCATATGGTCGAGGTTTAGTAGTACACAATACAATTTGTGATAGTTTAGGTTATTACCACAAAGATAATTTTTATAAATCTGAATGGGGAGAAGGAGAAAGTCAATCTGAATTTAACTCAAGAATAGAGATAGTTATAAAAAACCAACCGGGAGCACTATTTAGTATTACATCAATCTTTGATAAACATGAAATTAATATAGAAAATATTCGTATCGCTAATAGAACTAAAAAAGTTTATACATTTATCATTGATATAAGTATTGAAAGTTCGGATAAACTAAAATTTGTTCTTGCCGAAATGAAAACCTTAAGCCAAGTTGATAAAGTTAAAAGACAGTCAATTAATTATTAATGAAATTAGGTGTTAACATAGATCATGTAGCGACCCTTCGAAACGCAAGGGGTCAAAATAACCCAGATTTACTCAGAGCATTGGAAGTTTGTCAAAAAGCAAAAATTGATACACTAACTGTTCATTTGAGAGAAGATAGAAGACACATAAAAGATAGAGATCTCTTTGAATTAAAAAAATATTCTAAAATTCCTATTAATCTTGAAATGGCACTTACAGAAGAGATGATAAATATAGCTAATAAGATTAATCCTAAATTTATTTGCATAGTTCCTGAAAAAAGAAACGAAATTACAACAGAGGGTGGTCTAAATTTAAACAATATATCACAAGCAAAATTGAAAAAATTGTTAAAAATTTCTAAAAAAAAAAATATAGAATTAAGTGCCTTTATAAACCCAACAAAAAAAATGATTAATTTAGCAAAAAACTTAGGTTTTGATACAGTAGAACTACACACAGGTAATTTAGATAAAAAAATTATTAAAAAATCCACTATCAATCAAATAAATGAAATGATTGAGTATGCTCACTTTAAAAAATTAATTGTAAATGTAGGACATGGTTTAAATTTTAAAAATATTAAGTTAATAAAAAAAAGAAAATATGTTGATACTGTTCACGTTGGCCATTTTATAATATCTGAAGCAATATTTATTTCACTAATCAAGAGCATAAATACTTTTAGAAATTTAATAAAAAAATGATAATTGGTCACGGCATAGATTTAGTTGAGATAGATAGAGTGAATAATATCTATGCTAAATATAAAAAAAATTTCATATCCAAATATTTTTTGTATGATCAATTCAAAACAATTAATAAAAACTTATTAGCAAATAATTTTGCAATAAAAGAGGCTTTTTCCAAAAGTATAGGTATGGGTTTTAGATCTCCCTGTTACCCAAATAATATTGTGGTTAGTCGAAATAAATTAGGAAAACCAGTAATTTCTCTAAAAAACAAACTTGAAAGTTATTTAAATGATACTTTTGGAAAATATGTTATTCATGTTAGCCTAACAGATACAAAATTGTATTCGATTGCGTCGGTAATTATTGAGCAAAGTTAAATCATCTTTAATTAATAATTTTAAAGCGCTTTTTTGGGCTTTAATTATTGCCGGAATAATTAGAACTTTTGCTATTGAGCCATTTAAAATTCCTTCTGGATCAATGAAGCCAAATTTATTGGTTGGGGACTTTCTATTCGTATCTAAGTGGGATTATGGATACTCAAGATACTCATTTCCTTTCGGACTTCCTCCGTTCAAAGGAAAAATCTTTGAAAGTAACCCTGAAAGAGGGGATATAATTGTTTTTAAACTCCCTGGACAAGAAAATATCAATTATGTGAAAAGATTGGTTGGGCTACCAGGAGAAACTATAAAAGTTGTAAATGGCAAAATCTATCTAAAGACTAAAAATTCAACTGATTTTGAAGTGCTAGATCAGGTAGAGGATGGATTTTTTTATGATGATCAATACAGTAAGGATATTCAGCAGTTAATTGAAAATGAATATAGGATATTAAATATCACAAATGATGGACCACTTGATAACACTCCTGAGTACGAAATCCCAAAAGATAAATTCTTTTTTATGGGGGACAATAGAGATAACTCATCAGATAGTAGAATTTTAAGTGGAGTTGGATTTGTGCCAAAAGTTAATATAGTTGGCAAAGTTTGGTTTATTTGGTTCTCAGTTGACACAGATTTTTCTCTATCAAAATTTTGGAATTTACCCTTTCATATTAGATATGATAGGCTCTTTAACGTTATCAAATAAATATTTTGAATAAGACACAAATTTTCAAAACAATTAAAAGCCTTGAGGGTTTCAATAAAAGCGTAGAACACGATAGTTTTGAAAAATCAAAAAAAAATTCTGATAAACCTTTTCAAAAATATGAGTTTTTGGGAGATAGAGTTTTAGGCCTAGTAATTTCAGAATATTTAATAATTTCTTTCCCACACAATACTTTAGATGAGATTTCAAGAAGATTTATTCATCTTGTTAATACAAATACCTTAGCCAAAATATTCAGAAAAAATAATTTAGGTGAAATTTTTAAACATCAACTTGATCCCAACTCAAGTAAAAATTCAATATACGCTGATGCATTAGAGTCTCTCATTGGATTTGTTTACACAAGAAAAGGTTTAGTATTTTCAAAAAAATTAATAATGGAATTATGGCAAAATGAATTGGACATACTACCACAAAAAGACCCTAAAACATTTATACAAGAATATTGTCAAAAAAAATATAAGACAATTCCTCTTTACAAATTAATTGAGGAAGCCGGTACGAAACATAAACCAAAATTTTTAGTATCATTGAAAATTAAGGATAATGAAGTAGAAGCAGAGGGAGTTTCAAAACAAAAAGCCGAAATTTTAGCAGCAAAAAAAATGATTAAGATCATCAATAAATTTAGTAAATAATCAATTGTACAAAACTAAGGCCATAATAACGAAAGTAGAAAATTTTAAAGAAAATCATTTAAGTATCTCAGTTTACTCTTCTGAGTATGGACAAAAATCTCTAGTAGTTTTTGGAGGAAAATCAAAAAAAAAAAATTCTACATATGTTAAGGGATCATTTAATAATATTGAATTTGATAATAATAATGTTTGCCTTTTCTCAACATCTATAAATACATTTAAATGGTTTTTGTTTTCAAAATATGAGTTAAAGACAATTGATTATTTTTGTTTTTTAATTAATAAATTGTTATTTTTAGCTGACCAAAATTCTAATGTTATAAGTAATTATTTGTTATTGATTTCAAAATTGAATGAAAGATCTAATTACCTTCCTGAGCTATTGTTACTAGAGCTTGAAATTTTAAAGGCTTCAGGTTATCAACCTGATTTGAATGAGAGTGTTTTAAAAAAAATTTTCAATTTCCACAATAAAAGTAATTTGAAAACTTATGAGCTTATTTATGAACATTTGAAAGATAATAAAGATCATCAGTTGGTTTTTTTTGATTTTATGAGCAGAATAGTTAACAGAGTATTGATTAATTTGAATATTAATTTACCTTTTTCTAGAGATGAAATTGCCAGGAAAATATAAAACTATTTACATAGCCTCTGATCATGCGGGTTTTAGATTAAAATCCTTTATTATTGAAGAATTTTTGGCCAAAAAAAAATTTAATTTCTTCGATTTAGGCACTAATTCAGATAAATCTGTAGATTATCCAAAATTTGCAAAAAAATTATGTAAAAATATCAATAAATCAAGCATGGGTATCTTGATCTGTGGATCAGGAATAGGAGTAAGTATTAGTGCTAATAGACATAAGCACATTAGAGCATCGCTTTGTCATAATGCACAAACAGCAAAAATGACCAGAAAACACAACAATAGCAATGTTATATGTTTAAAAGGAAGACCTTTTGTAAAAAAAAATATTTTTGCTATGCTCAACGCCTATTTTAAAACAGAATTTGACAAAGGCAGACATTTAAGGAGAATATCGCAACTATGACACTTAGTGAGAATTTTTTTTCTAGTAATCTAGAACATGTAGATAAAGATTTATATCAGAGTATTTCACAAGAACTTTCAAGGCAACAGAACCAAATCGAATTAATTGCTTCTGAGAATATTGTCTCTAAAGCTGTGCTTGAAGCACAAGGCTCCATCATGACTAATAAATATGCTGAGGGTTATAGTGCTAAAAGATATTATGGTGGTTGTGAATTTGTAGATATAGCTGAAAATTTAGCAATTGATCGTTTGAAACAATTATATGGATGCAGCTATGCTAATGTTCAACCTCACTCGGGAGCACAAGCAAACCAAGCTGTATTTTTAGCACTGATTAAACCAGGTGACACTATTTTAGGAATGTCTTTAGACGCTGGTGGTCACTTGACACATGGTTCGAGACCAAATCAATCTGGAAAATATTTTAACGCTGTTCAGTATGGAATAAATCCAGAAACTTCTTTAATAGATTATGACGAAGTTGAAAGATTAGCTATTGAACATAAACCGACCTTGATTATTGCTGGTGGTTCAGCTTATCCAAGAAATATCGATTTTAAAAAATTTAGAGAAATAGCAGATAAGATTGAAGCTTATTTACTAGTTGATATGGCACACTATTCAGGTTTGGTTGCTGCCAAAGAATACCCTGATCCATTGCCACATGCACATGTGGTTACATCTACAACTCACAAGACCATTAGGGGTCCAAGAGGGGGTATGATACTTTCAAATGATTTAGACCTTGGAAAGAAATTTAATAGTTCTGTTTTTCCTGGTTTGCAAGGTGGACCACTTATGCACGTAATTGCAGCTAAAGCTGTTGCTTTTGGAGAAGCCCTTCAACCAGAGTTTAAAACATACATTCAACAAGTAAAAAAGAATGCATCAATTCTCGGTGAAGTTCTTATTTCAAATGGAATAGATATTGTTACTGGCGGTACAGACTCTCATATGGTTTTAGTAGATTTAAGATCAAAAAATGTAACTGGTAAAGACGCAGAAGAAAGCTTAGAGAGGGCAGGAATGACTTGTAATAAAAATGGTGTTGCAAATGACCCAAATCCTCCAACTATTACTTCAGGCATTAGATTAGGATCTCCAGCTGCAACAACTAGAGGTTTTAAAGAAGAAGAGTTTAAGTTTATTGGAGAGAAAATATCAACAATTATTAATAATCTTTCAGTATCTAACTCTGATATTTCAATGCTTGAGAGTTCTATTAATAAAGAAGTTCAAGATCTTTGCTCTAAATACCCAATTTATTAGATCAAATGAAATGTCCTTTTTGTATTGACAAAAACAAAGAGACATCTGTTTTAGACTCAAGACCTTCAGAAAATGGTTCCGTAATTAGGAGAAGAAGAGTTTGTATTGATTGTAAAGGTAGATTTACAACACATGAAAGAATTCAGTTTAGAGAAATAGTTGTTGTTAAAAAAGATGGAGATAAGGTAAATTTTGACAGAGACAAAATAGCAAAATCTGTTGAGTTGGCATTACGCAAAAGACCTGTTGATACTGACGCTAAAGAAAAACTTATTTCTAGGATAGTAAACGATGTTGAGGGCATGGGTGAAAACGAGATTAGTTCAAATGTTATAGGTGAGGCTGTCATGAAAGCTCTTTATACAATCGATAAAGTAGCTTATGTGAGATTTGCATCTGTTTATAGAGATTTCAGAGAAACTAAAGATTTTGAGCAGTTTTTAGATACAATAGATAATAAGTAAAATTTGATTAGCTCTAATCACTTAAACTATCTCCAAAGTGTTAATAACTTATCTATAAAAAATGTTGGATTAACTGGCAAAAACCCCTCAGTTGCATGTTTAATAGTAGACTACTCTAAGTCTTCAAAAGGAATTATCCTTAGTTATGGTTTGACATCAAAAAATGGTAGGCCACATGCAGAAATTAATGCCTTAAATAAACTATCTAAAAAAGAAATAAATAATAAAACCGTTATGTATATTAGTTTAGAACCTTGTTTTAAAAATAATAGTTGTTGCGCAAAAGCAATTGTCAAAGCTGGAATTAAAAAAGTTTTTATAAGCTCATTAGACCCAAACCCAAATATAAAGGGAAAAGGAATTAAATTTTTGAAGCAGCAAAATGTCAAAGTATTTCAATCATCAAAATCTTTGGATAAGTTTAAAAAAATTAATAAATATTTTTATACCCATCAAACTTTAAATAGGCCTTTTATTACTCTCAAAATTGCTATCTCAAAAAACGGTTTTAGTAAAAGCCCAACTATTAAGAATATTACCTCTGAACAAACTCAATATTTTATGCATCGGATGAGATTATCACACGACGCTATTGCTGTTGGCATGAATACATATTTTGATGATAAACCAAAATTAACTTGTAGATTACAGGGTATTGAAAAAAATATGCAAAAAATCATTATCACAAATAAAAAAAATAAAATTAAAAATTACTTCTCACTTAATGTTGATTACAAAAAATCTTTATATAAGGATTTTTCTTTATTTAGAAATTTACATATTCAATCCATTCTAATCGAAGGCGGAATTAACACTTTTAAATATTTTCTTAATTGTAATTTGTTTGATGAGATTATAGTCTGCCAGTCAAATATGATTATAAAAAATTCAAGTAAAAAATACTTTTTATCAATGAAGTCACTAAAAAATAATTTTAAATTAAAATCTTCTTACCAATATGGACAAGATACAATTTATAAATTTCTAAATTAATGTTTAGTGGAATAATTCAATCTCAAGGTAAAATAAAAAAACTATCTAGAGAAAAAAAATCTTTGATAGTTGAAATTCATTCATCTTTAAAAGGATATAAGTTAGGCTCTTCAATATGTTGTTCTGGCATTTGTTTAACAGTTACAGCAAAAAATAAAAATACTTTTAAAGCTGATATTTCATACGAGACTATGAATAAAACCACTGCTAAATATTGGAAAGTTGGAAAAAAAATAAACTTAGAAAAATCTCTTAAAGTCGGTGATGAAATCTCTGGTCATTTTGTTTTTGGTCATATTGACTCCACTTGTTCTGTTGAGGAATTATATAAAGTTGGAAGTAGTTGGTTTTTATCTTTTAAGTTCCCAAAAAATCTTAAAAAATATATCGTCAAAAAAGGTTCTATTTCTTTAAATGGTATTTCACTTACAATAAATGAAGTTAAGTCAAACAAATGTCATTGTATGATCATACCTCATACCTACAAATATACTGATATCCATACATATAAGAAAAATGAAATTTTAAATCTTGAAGTCGATATGCTTGCAAGATACGCTCACTCCTCAAAATCATAGGTTATTAAATTAATGTCAGATTTTACAAATATTGAAAATATTATTAACGATGCCCGTAATGGTAAGATGTATATTTTAGTAGATAGCGAGGATAGAGAGAATGAAGGTGATTTAATTATACCTGCATCTCTTTGTAAGCCAGAACATATCAATTTTATGGCAACTTATGGCAGAGGTTTAATTTGTTTATCTATATCTGAGACAAGAGCAGAAGAGTTAAAACTTCCATTGATGAATCCTGATAACTGGAAAAAAAAGACCACAGCATTTACTGTCTCAATAGAGTCGAGCACTAACATAACAACAGGCATCTCAGCATTTGATAGAGCAGAAACAGTAAAAGCTGCTATAAATCCAAATTTTAAATCGGGCGATATTGTTAGTCCTGGTCACGTATTTCCATTAATTGCATGGGATGGCGGAGTTTTAACAAGAGCAGGGCATACTGAGGCGGCTGTAGATATATCAAGACTAGCTGGATTAAATGACTCTGCAGTAATTTGTGAAATTATGAATGATGATGGTACTATGGCTAGAGTTCCAGATCTCATACCCTATGCAAAAAAACATTCTATAAATATTGGGACAATTCAAGACCTTATCGCATATAGAATTAAAAATGATTTACTAATAAAAAAAATTCCTGAAAAGCAACACCAGATTAAAAATATTTATTCAGACATTTTTGAATTTAATGTCTTTGAAAACACTATTGATGGATTGCATCATGCAACATTACACCTAGGTGATTTATCAAAACAAGATAGCGTAATGACAAGAGTTCATCCTGTTCAGGGTTTCGATGACATAATTATGAATTTTAATAATCCTAAAACAAAAGATTTACATGCTTCAATTGAAAAAATAAAATCTCATGGATCTGGAATTATAGTGCTAATAAACAATCCTATATTAGGCGATCTAGGAAAGTTATCAAATGATGAAAAGGTAAAATATTATGGCCTAGGAGCCCAAATTCTTAAAAATTTCTCCATAAATAATATTTCTGTATTATCTAATTCACTAGGTGAGGATTTAAACCTTGGTATTTATGGATTAAGAGTAAATAAAATAGAGAGTCTATGAAAAAAATAAAAATTAAAATAGTAGTTGCTAATTATTACAAGGAAATAACTGACCCATTAATACAATCCTGTATTGAAATTTTAGAACAGAGTAAAATTAAATATGAAATTTTAACTGTTCCTGGTGTTTATGAGATTCCTCAAATGATAAAATGGAAAATTAAACCAAATAATTACAATTTATTTATTGCCCTAGGTTGTGTTATTAAGGGCGAAACATATCATTTTGAGGTTATATCTGACTCTGTTGGGAAAGCACTTTTAGATATTGTAAATCAAAATAAAAATACACTCATATCGAATGGTATAATAAATGCATATAGCAAGTCTCAAGCAATAAAAAGATCTAAATCAAAAAATAAAGGAATAGAAGCTGCTAATGCTATGGTTAAAATGATTGAATGCTTAATTTAAACCGCAACACGAGATTATTTTTCTTTCAGTTTATATTTCAAAGAAATTACTCAACTGACGTTGAGTTAGACGAATTTATAAAAAAAAATATAAAAAAAAGACCTTTCAACAAAAAAAAATTACTTTCATTAAACGAGAGCTTTAATTCTAATTTAGAAAAAATTAAAGGACTGATTGATTCTAAGATTATTGAAAAAACCAACAAAATAACAGTTTTTCTTCTTTACGCCTTTTGTTCTGAGTATCTTTTAAATAAAGAGAAAAAAAAGATATTAATGAGCGAATATATCAAGCTTTCCAAGGATTTTCTCACCCAAGAAGAGGTAAAATACTTCAATTATTTATTAGATGATGCATCAAAAAAAGCACCTTGAAAATAAAATTAAAATAGATTAACAACTTACCATGTCTCAAATACAGTTCTTGCAAATAGTAATTTTTGCTGCAATAGCGGCAATTGCTTTCGGATTATTAACAACCAATAAGATTTTAAGTTTACCAAAAGGCACAAAAAGAATGACCTCAATTTCTAGTGCTATTCAAGAAGGAGCTAAAGCTTACCTAAACCGTCAGTATACCACTATAGCTATTGTTGGAATTGTTATTTTCTTTGCATTCTTTTTAATACCTTTTAAACATATTTACGATGTACCCGTCGGTTTTTTGATTGGTGCTGTTCTCTCTGGTCTTGCAGGTTACATAGGAATGAATGTCTCTGTAAGAGCTAATGTTATTACAGCTCAAGCTGCAAGTTCTTCACTTAAAAAAGGACTTTATGTTGCTTTTAATGCCGGAGCGGTTACAGGATTATTAGTAGTTGGTTTAGCTTTGGCAGGTATAGCTGGCTATTTTATGATTTTATTTTATGGTTTCGATAGAACTGGAAGAGAGCTTATTGAACCTTTAGTTGCTCTTGGTTTTGGATCCTCATTAATTTCAATATTTGCAAGATTAGGTGGTGGAATATTTACCAAAGGTGCAGATGTAGGTGCTGATTTAGTGGGAAAAGTGGAAAAAAATATACCAGAGGACGATCCAAGAAACCCAGCTGTTATAGCAGATAACGTTGGAGACAATGTAGGTGACTGCGCAGGTATGGCTGCAGACTTATTCGAAACTTACGTTGTTTCAATTGTTGCAACTATGGTACTAGCTATCATTTTTCAAGGTGCTGTCAGTGAACTAACTTTTTACCCTTTATTAATTGCAGGTTCTAGTATTTTAGCATCAATTATAGGTTCTCAGTTTGTATCAATATCAACTCCTAAGTCCTCCATCATGGGGGCTTTATACAAAGGTTTTTTTATGACATTGTTTATTTCTGTAATTTTATTTGCAATTATCACGCAGTACTCAATTGGTTTTGATAAATTTTTCCAGCTTGGTAACAAATGGTATAATGGAATGGATTTATTCCTTTGTGCAGTTTATGGATTATTGATTACATTAGCACTGGTTTTTATCACAGAATATTACACAAGCACTGAGTATAGACCTGTAAAAAGTGTTGCTGAAGCATCCCAAACTGGCCATGCAACTAATATTATTCAAGGTCTTGCTATGGGAATGGAGTCCACTGCAATACCCGTACTAATTATCTGTGCTGGAATAGGTCTAACTTTTTCAACTGCTGGACTTTTTGGCATTGCAATCGCAGTTACTTCAATGTTGGCTCTTGCCGGAATGGTAGTTGCTTTAGATGCATACGGACCAGTAACAGACAATGCAGGCGGGATTGCTGAAATGTCAGGTTTGAACAAGAGAGTTAGAGAAAGAACAGATGCCCTAGATGCAGTTGGAAATACTACAAAAGCTGTTACTAAAGGTTACGCTATTGGATCGGCTGGATTAGGTGCATTAGTTTTATTTGCTGCTTATACTGAAGACCTAAAATTCTTCAGTCAAGAAACTGGGAACAATGCTTTTAATGTATCTTTTGATTTATCAGAACCTTATGTGATCATTGGATTATTATTAGGCGGATTATTACCTTTTTTATTTAGTGCTTTAAGTATGACCGCAGTAGGCAGAGCAGCCGGTTCGGTTGTTTTAGAGGTTAGACAACAGTTTAAAGAAAAAAAAGGCATAATGTCTGGAAAAGAAAAACCTGACTATGGCAAGTGTGTAGATATACTTACAAAAGCAGCTATTAAAGAGATGATTATACCATCTTTATTGCCCGTACTTTCTCCAGTAATTATTTTCTTTGGAGTTTATTCGCTAACAGGTAGTGTCAATACTGCCTTTCAAGCGCTTGGAGCTCTTCTAATAGGAGTTATAATCACTGGTTTTTTTGTTGCTATATCTATGACTGCTGGAGGTGGTGCATGGGATAACGCAAAGAAATATATCGAAGATGGCAATCTAGGAGGAAAAGGCAGTGAAACTCATAAGGCGTCTGTTACGGGAGACACTGTTGGCGACCCCTATAAAGATACAGCCGGTCCAGCTGTTAACCCAATGATTAAAATTACTAACATAGTATCAATCCTATTACTATCAATAGTTGTGCACTTAAATATTATTTAGTTTAAGTTAATTTCTTCAACGGACCTTAAAATATTATCCCCAAACTCAAATTTTAAGGTCTTGTTGTAGACTGTTTGTTTAAAAGCAGCAATTCCTGTTTTTTTATTAGTTCTATAGATCCACAAATTATCAGAGTTTTCTTTTACTAATGGAGGTCCAATAATTGCTATCACATCTTCTTTTGAGTAATCAATTTTTTGATAGTTTTCTTTAATTTCATTCAGACTGTTTTCTGAAATACCAGAAAAATATACCTCATTAGAACAAGAATATAAAATTATTGAGCTAAATAAGGCCACGAAAATTAAAGGTATTTTTAAAATATTCACAATAAAAACAAATAAGGTATAAGTTTCTTTAAAGCAATAATAAACATTTATGAGTAAATATATAATAAACCTTGACCTACATGGTGGAGACTTAGCTCCACAATCAGTTCTAGAAGGGGCACTAATAGCCTTAGCAAAAAAACCCTCTATTAACTTCAATTTACATTCCGATAGACATATTTACGAGAAATTTAAACCATCATTTTCAAAACTATTTGCTAATTCTGAATGGATACAATCTGAAAATTATATTACTCCAGAAATGAAACCAAGCGATGCTTTAAAAAAGGACAATCGAAATAGTTCTATGTCAAATGCTATTTTAAATTTAAAAGAAAACAAAAATCAAATAACTATTTCTGCAGGAAACACTGGTGCAATGATGGCTTACTCAACCGTCTATCTTAGAACTATTGAAAATATCACAAGACCTGCAATTGCCTCGCTTTTTCCATCAGAGAAACATCCGGTATGTTTTTTAGATTTGGGAGCAAATGCTGAGTGTAACTCAGAAAATCTTTTAGATTTTGCCGTTATGGGTAGTACTTATTACAAAGTGCTATATCCACAAATTGATATCAAAGTAGCACTTTTGAACATTGGATCAGAAGAGCTAAAAGGTAATAATTTAATTCAAGAGACACATGAATTGATGAAGAGTGATAAAAGAATAAATTATCAGGGATTTGTTGAAGCAGATCAGATAACTTCAACGAATAACCATGTTATTGTCACTGATGGATTTTCTGGAAATATTGCGCTAAAAACAGCTGAAGGTGTATCTAAATTCATAACCGACTCTCTTAAAAAAAGTCTGACATCTTCCTCTTATTCAAAAATACTATCATTACTCTTAAAACAAAATTTTAAAGTCTTTAAAAATTTAATTGACCCTAGAAACTACAATGGAGGAATGTTCATAGGAGTAAATGGCATTGTAATTAAAAGCCATGGAAATGCCGATTCACATGCATTCGCGAACGCAATAGATTTTGGTGTAAAATGTATTGACTATGATTTGTTAAATGAGATTAAGAAAAATGTCTCAAGATAAAGCAACCAGAGATAGTATTGCTAAACAAATATCTATTGAATTTGGTATAGCATACTCCACGGTTTACAAAAAGATTGATAAAATACTTGAAATTTGGAGCAATGAAATGATTATTTCTGATCTATCAATAAGTAATATTGGTTCATTTAAAATAAAAAAAAAAAATGAGAGGATCGGTAGAAATCCAAAAACTAAAGAGGAGCATTTAATAAAATCAAGAAAAGTTATAAGTTTTAAAAAATCTAATAAATTAATCTTATGAGCAAAAATTTTTACAATATTGATGAAGTATCTAAATTAGTGGGAGAGCAGAAACATACTATCAGATTTTGGGAGAGTAGAATAAAAAAACTAAAAGTTATTAGAACTCAATCTGGACATAGATTATATGATTATGAGAACTTACTTCTTTTAAAAAAAATAAAGTACTTACTTGATGTTCAAAAATTGACACTTGATGGGGTCAATGATTATTTATCAAAATCAAAGCTTAATATGAAATCACTAGATGATAATATTCTTTCAGACTTGAAGGATTTATTAGGAATATTAAAAAAGTCCAGATAATCGGGGGTTAGCTCAGTCTGGTAGAGTGCGCGTCTGGGGGGCGTGAGGTCGCTGGTTCAAGTCCAGTACCCCCGACCATAAAAAAGAGAATAATGTTTAAAAAATCTATTTATTATCAATTTATGTAAAAAACTTATCTATAATTCTTGATTTTTTAATGATTTTACTTATATTCCCCCTATCGTGAAGACAACTACTTTAAAAAAATCGGAATTTCAAAAAGCATGGCATTTGCTTGATGCCACTGATATTTCTGTTGGAAGACTTGCCTCAAGGGTAAGTTTAATTCTTAAAGGTAAAAATAAACCACAATATTCTCCAAATTTGCCAGTTGGAGATGGTGTAATAATTATTAACACAGATAAAGTAAAATTTTCAGGTAATAAAAACACTGAAAAAAAATATTACAAACACACTGGTCACCCTGGTGGTATTAAAGAAACCACACCTGACAAGTTAAAACAAAATAATAAATCTAACGATATAATTAAAAAAGCAATAAAAGGAATGCTTCCAAACTCTCCTTTGTTTAGGGATCTTATGAAAAATAACTTAAAACTTTATAAAGATTCTAAACATCCACATGAATCTCAAAATCCAAAAAACTTAGATTTTAAGTCAATTAATAGGAAGAACGAAGTAAATGCCTGATCAAGTCTATAGTACTGGAAGACGTAAAGAGTCAATTGCGAGAGTTTGGATTACTAACGGAACAGGAAATATTACAATTAACAAAAAAAATATCGATGATTATTTTCCTGATAAAGCTCTAAGAATGATAATCAACCAACCATTAGAAGTTGCAAAAAAATTAGACTCTGTAGATCTTCGAATAACAGTTTTAGGTGGAGGTTTATCTGGTCAAGCTGGTGCAATAAAACATGGGCTTAGCAGAGCGTTAACAAAAATAGACCCAAACACCAAAGATGTGTTAAAGAAAAATGGTTTTTTAACAAGAGACTCTAGAACAGTAGAACGAAAAAAGTATGGTAGGCAAAAAGCTAGACGTAGTTTTCAGTTCTCTAAAAGATAATTTTTTATTTATTTTTTCTTTTATTTTTTTATTAATAATTACAGTATCGTGTGAAAGATCATTTAAAGATTTTGATAAAAACTTACTAGAAAAGAAAAAAGAATTAGAGGAATTCAATGAAAAGAGTAATATTAGAAAAGAAGAAATTTTGAAATCTCAAAATGAACAAGATTAAAATAGCAATTTTAGGTTTAGGGGTAGTGGGCTCTCATGTGGTAAAGCTATTAGAAAAAAATTCATGCGTTTTAGAGGATACTAAATGTGAAATAGTTGCTATAGGTGCCAAAAATAAGAAAAAGAAAAGAATTTTCAATATTAGTAAATACAATTGGGTAAATGATTTTAAGAGTTTAAATCAATTTAAACCTAACTTAATCATTGAAACTATTGGGGGCACAGGAAAGTACATAAATGATCTTTATAAGTTTTGTTTAAAAAATAAAATATCTCTCGTCACTGCCAACAAGGCTCAATTAGCAGAAAAGTCTAATTTGTTTTTTGAGAGCTTTGATAAGTATAATTTATTTTTAGGCTTTGAGGCTGCAGTATTAGGCGCTGTACCCGTAATAAGAACAATAGAGCAGAGTATTTACCCCTCAAAAATAAATTCAATTTATGGAATTTTTAACGGCACAACTAATTATATCATCTCACAAATGTATGAAAATAAGATTAGTTTCAAAGAAACATTAGAACAAGCTATTAAAAATGGATTTGCTGAACAAGACTCAAGTGCAGATTTATCAGGTAGAGACGCTATGCACAAACTTGTTTTACTTTCAAATATATCTTTTGGAAAAAAGTTTAAATTCTCTGATATGCATTTCGATGGAATTGAAAATATTAAGCTAATAGATTTAGAACAAGGACTTAACCTTGGCTATAAATTAAAACTTGTATCTATAACAGAGAGGAATAAAGATAAATTTTTTTCATCTGTGGCACCTTGCTTTGTGCCAGAGTCAAGTTTGATTGCTAAAACTAATTTTGAAGAAAATGTTATCACCTTTGAAGGTGAGAATTTTATAAAAACTAGTTTAGTCGGCAAAGGTGCAGGAGGATACCCAACAGCTACTTCTATTATTTCTGATATAAAGAGGTTTGTTAATTATTCCTCTAGTAACGGTATTTTTATAAAAAAATACTCACAAATGTTGAATGCAAAGTTTGTTAGTCAATCGCAAAGAATTAGACCATATTACTTAAGAATGTCTGTGCTCAATAAAGTTGGTGTTCTTAAATCGATTGCCCAATTATTTTCTCAAAAATCAATTTCTATAAAATCCATAATTCAATTGAATACTACTAATGAAAAAGTTGTACCTATAATTATTATATCTGATCCTGTTGGTTTAAAAAATATTACTCAAGTAGTAAATAATTTAAAGAAAACAAATTTTATTAAAAACGAGATATCAGTTATCAGGATAGAGGAAAATATTGGATAGAAATCTTGCTATTGAGTTAGTTCGAGTTTCTGAGTTTGCAGCGCTAGCTGCTTCTAAACATATTGGTAGAGGAAATGAAAAGGCAGCTGATCAGGCTGCTGTAGACGCAATGAGAAAGTGTTTAAATTCTCTTACAATATCAGGAACAGTAGTTATAGGTGAGGGTGAGAGAGATGAAGCACCCATGCTCTACATAGGTGAGAAAGTAGGTCAGGGTGGCCCTAATGTGGATATAGCACTTGATCCTTTAGAAGGCACTACAATAACTGCAAAAGGTGGAGAGAACGCTATGGCTGTTATTGCGTTAGCTCAAGAAGGTGGTTTTTTAAATGCACCAGATGTATATATGAGAAAAATTTCAGCAAAGGTTGAAAATGAGAATGTTGTATCTCTTAACCAAGATCTTAGATCAAATATTAAAGCACTTGCAGAATATAAAAAAATAAATACTGAGGATTTAGTAATATGTGTTTTAGATCGAGAAAGACACCAAGAAGATATTGAAATTATAAGATCTGCAGGTGCTAGAATAAAAATTATTGGTGATGGAGATGTCAGTGCTGTCATTTCCTCTGTCATAGATACTAGTAACATTGATATGTATTACGGTATAGGTGGCGCTCCAGAAGGTGTGCTAGCCGCTGCCGCTTTACAATGTGTTGGAGGTTATTTAGAGGGGCAGCTTATTTTTTATAATGACCAAGAAACTGATAGAGCGAAAAAAACGGGCATAACAAATTTAGATAAAATTTATAAGCTCAACGATCTAGCTAAAGGAGATGTTATGTTTTCAGCTACAGGTGTAACTGATGGTACAATGCTTCGTGGAATTAACATAAACAAGAATTTTGCTACAACACACTCTATTGTGATGCGTTCAAAAACAGGAACTATTAGAGAGATTGATGGAAAACACAACTTTGACATCAAACAACTTGACTACTGATAAGAGTTTTAACGGTACTATTTGGAGACCATTAAATTCAGATTTAAATGATGAATTAGTTTTTGAAGTCGCTCAAAAGAATAATATATCTATTAATCTTTCAAAATTATTAATAAATCGTAAAATTAGTAAAATACCAAATTTTTTAAATTCAAAATTAAAAGATAACATATCTTTTAATGAAATTTTAAAATTAAATAATTTAAAAAAAATAACTTCATTTTTTAAAAAAATAAAAAATGAAAAAAAAATTTCTATATTCTCAGATTATGATGTAGATGGAGCCTGTGCTGCATCAATTTTCAAAAAATATCTAACTCAATTTGACATTGAGGTTTTTGTTTATATTCCAAATAGATTAAATGAAGGGTATGGATTAAGCACACCCGCCTGTAACAAATTACTGGAATTTAGCTCGAACATTTTGGTTTTAGATTGTGGTAGCAATAATTTTGATGAACAGAAGTATATTAACAGCCAAGGTGCAGAACTTCTTGTAATTGATCATCATGAATGTGATCATTATTTTAATGAATCGATTGTTATAAATCCTAAAACACCGGAGGATAAATCTAATCTTGATGATTTATGTGCAACAGCTCTATCATTTTTAGTTATCGTTTTTTTAAACAATGAGGAAATATTTGAAAAAAAAGACGTATTAAAATATTTAGATCTTGTTTCTCTTGCTACTATTTGTGATTTAGTTCCTTTAAACAATATAAATCGAACACTTGTAAAACAAGGACTGAGACTAATTAATTCTGATAAGAGCAATAAAGGCATACAAACTCTTATTAATCTTTCGAAGATAAAACAAAAAATATCAGAATATCATCTCGGATATATTATAGGCCCTAGAATTAATGCTGGAGGAAGAATGGGAGAGTCTTTACTCGCTTATAATCTTTTATCTTCAGAAAATATACATCAAGCTGTTCAGTTCGCACAAATTATTGAGCTACACAATCAAAACAGACAAAAAATTCAATCTAAAATTGTTAAAGAAATAGATATCAACATCAATAACAATTTAAATATAAATTTTTTCTATGATGAAAAATGGCATATTGGCGTTGTAGGAATTATAGCTGGAAGATTAATGCGTATTAATAATCGTCCATCATTTGTAATGACTCAATCAAACGATTTGGTTGTTGGATCAGGTAGATCGCAGGGTGAAAAAAATATTGGATTATTGATGATGCAAGCTACAGAAAAAGGTATTTTGATTAAAGGTGGTGGTCACAATAAAGCCTGTGGTTTTACTTTAAAAAAAGAAAATGTTGATGACTTTAAAAACTTTTTAATTGAAGAGACAAATAACATGGAAATTTTAAATGAAAAGTCTTATGACTCTTTAATTGATATTAATGTGATCAATAATAATCTTTTAAGTGACCTTGAGTCTTTAAGTCCTTTTGGCCAACAAAATGCTGAACCAATATTTAAAATTGAAAATGCTAAAATTGAAATATTACAAATTTTTAAAGATAAGCATGCCAAATTAAAAGTATCTGATAATCTTGGCTTTTCATGTGAGGGAATGTTCTTCGATATATCATCGAAAGAATTAAAAAATTATTTATCAAACAAACCTGAGTTTAATTGCTATTTTAAGGTAAAAAAAGATACTTATAGTGAAAAAACTATAATTCATCTTGAAGATATTCATTGATTGATTTTTTAATAAATCTAGCTATTTTGTTTGTTTTAAACACCGATGTCTCCTTCGTCTAGCGGTTAGGACATCACCCTTTCACGGTGAAGACACGGGTTCGATTCCCGTAGGAGATGCCAAAATATTGACTTTTTTATTTCATTTTGTGAAATATTAATAAATATTGTATTAAAGCAATCCATAAGGTCATTATTTGTATAGAAAGGATATAGAATAAATTATGCCAGGTAAAATTTCACTTTTCGTACCAGGACCTACAAACATGCCAGATAGGGTAAGACAAGCGATGGATATTTCAAACGAGGACCATCGTGCACCCGGTATGGATAAATTTTGGCACCCACTAATAAACGATTTAAAAAAAGTTTTTGAGACAACATCTGCACAACCAATTATATTTCCTGGTACAGGTTCAAGTGGATGGGAAGCAGCACTTACAAATTTATTAAGTAAGGGAGATAAAGTTTTATCAGCTAGATTTGGACATTTTTCACACCTTTGGATAGAAATGTGTAAAAAACTACACATTGAAGTTGAGGAAGTTGATTTAGAGTGGGGTTCCGGGACGCCTCATGACGAATTTGAAAAAATATTATCAGAGGATAAAGACCATAATATTAAAGCAGTTCTTGTAACTCACAATGAAACCTCCACAGGGGTTACAAATGATGTTAAAGCAACAAGAGACCTTTTAAATAATCTTAATCATCCTGCCTTACTATTTGTTGATGGCGTAAGCTCAATAGGTTCAATCAAATTTGAAATGGATGCATGGGGGGTTGATGTTGCAGTTTCAGGCTCTCAAAAAGGATTTATGTTACCTGCTGGTTTAGCTATATCTTGTGTAAGCCAAAAGGCTTTAGAAATTGCAAAAACATCTAACTTACCTAGAGCTTACTATGATTATCATGATATGCTTAAAATAAATGAAACAGGCTATTGGCCTTATACTAATCCAATGACACTTCTAAGAGGACTTAGAGAAGCGCTTAATATGATGATGGAAGAGGGAATTGATAATATTTATGCACGTCATAAATTTTTAGCACAAGCTGTTCAAAAAGCATCTAGTGCATGGGGTCTCAAACTTTGTGCAAAAGATCCATCACTTTATTCAAATACTGTCACAGCAATAATGGTGCCTGAAGGAATAGACTCTACTGATGTTGTAAAAACAGCATACAACAAGTATAACACCTCGTTTGGAGGAGGGCTTAATAAAGTAGCTGGAAAGTTGTTTAGAATAGGCCACCTTGGAGATTTAAATAGCACCATGATTTTAGGTGCAATTTCTACTGCAGAATTAGCGATGTACGATGTGGGAATAAAATTTGAACTTGGAAGTGGCGTTGCTGCTGCCATCAAACATTTAAAGGCTTAAATGAAAATTTGTATTTACGGTGCAGGGGCTATTGGTGGTTATTTGGGAGCAAAACTCACTGAGATAGGTGCAGATGTAACTTTAATTGCTAGAGGGCCTCATTATCAGGCTATTAAGCAAGATGGATTGAGATTAAGAAAAGATGGCAAAGAATTAGTTGTATATCCAAAGTGTGTAGACACTGCGGAAAAAGCTGGAAAGCAAGACTATATTTTTGTTACTCTAAAAGCTCATTCAGTTCCAGGTTGTCTTGATGCATTTGAAGTTCTTATGAAAGATGACACTTCATTTGTTTGGGGTGTGAATGGTATACCATGGTGGTATTTTTACAATCACACTAATCCTGATTTTAAAGATAAAAAAGTTACTTCAGTTGATCCAGATGGAAGTCAATGGGATCGAATTGGCCCTGAAAAAATCATCGGCTGTATAGTTAATCCCGCATCAGAAGTTATCAAACCGGGTGTGATTCAGCACTTAGAGGGAGATAAGTTTCAACTAGGAGAAATAAACGGAGAGGAAACAGATAGAATTAAAAATCTTTCTGAAACTTTAGAGAAAGCAGGCTTTCAAGCACCCGTTAGACCTAATATAAAAGGTGATATATGGTTAAAACTTTTTGGTAATCTTTCTCTTAATCCTATTAGCGCTCTTACAACTTCTACACTTGTCAAAATTTGTAGCAACGACGAAGTCAGAGCAGTCATAAAAAATATGATGAATGAAGCTCATGCAATTTCTCAAAATTTAGGAATAGACAAGCCATTCGATGTTGAGAGAAGAATTGATGCAGCTAAAGCAGTTGGCGAACATAAAACATCTATGCTCCAAGATTTAGAACGCGATAGACCTATGGAGATTGATGCTTTAATCACCTCTGTTCAAGAGCTTGGAAAAATTACAAATGTTCCAACACCTACAATTGATACAGTTCTTGCCTTAACCAAACTTAGAGCTAAAGAAGCTAAATTATATTAGTTTAAAGCTTCTTTGATTGTCTCACCTAGCTTAGCTGGTGATTTGGATATATGAACCCCTGCTTCTTCTAAAGCACTAAACTTTGACTCTGCAGTGCCTTTTCCACCGGAAATAATAGCGCCTGCATGACCCATTCTTTTTCCAGCAGGAGCACTAGCACCAGCTATAAAAGAGGCAACTGGTTTTTTTATTTCAGATTTTTTAATAAATTCAGCAGCTTCCTCTTCAGCAGTTCCACCAATCTCTCCAATCATTATGATGCCTTCAGTTTCGGGATCTTTTAAAAAAAGATCAAGGCAATCTATAAAGTTTGTTCCGTTAATAGGATCTCCCCCAATACCAATACAAGTCGATTGACCCAGACCTACAGCAGAAGTTTGTGCTACTGCTTCATATGTTAGTGTGCCAGATCTACTAACAACTCCTATTTTTCCTTTTTGGTGAATATGACCTGGCATAATGCCTATTTTACATTCATCAGGTGTAATTATTCCAGGGCAGTTGGGCCCAATTAAACGCGATTTTGATTTTTCTAATTTTCTTTTTACTTGCATCATATCAAGAACTGGAACTCCTTCAGTTATACAAACAATTAGTTCAATGTCTGAATCAATCGCTTCAATTATAGCACCAGCTGCAAAAGGAGGTGGAACGTAAATTACAGTTGCATTTGCTTCTGTGTTTTCTTTTGCCTCTTTAACACTATTAAACACAGGAAGTCCTAAATGCTCTTGACCACCTTTCTTTGGTGTCACCCCACCAACCATTTGAGTTCCATATTTTATAGCTTGTTCTGAGTGAAATGTACCTTGGGAACCAGTAAAACCCTGGCAAATAACTTTTGTGTTTTTATTAATTAATACTGACATAATTTCTCCTTTATTTTAAAGCCCCAACTGCCTTTTGAGCTGCATCTTCTAAATTATCTGCAGAAATAATTGACAGCCCAGATTTATTTAAAATTTCTTTTCCTAGGTCAACATTGGTTCCTTCTAATCTTACTACCAATGGAACTTGAATAGATAGCTCTTTAGCTGCAGCTACCACACCCTCAGCGATAATGTCACATTTCATAATCCCACCAAAAATATTTACCAAAATAGCTTTTACATTTGGATCTTGCAGAATTATAGAAAAAGCTTTTGCTACTCTCTCTTTTGTAGCTCCTCCTCCTACATCTAGAAAATTTGCAGGGCTACCACCATGTAATTTTATTATATCCATTGTACCCATTGCAAGACCAGCTCCATTGACCATGCATCCAATTTGACCATCTAATTTGACGTAGTTGAGCTCATGTTTTGAAGCCTCAATCTCTGCAGGGTCCTCTTCAGTTTCATCTCTCATCGAAGCTACATCTTTATGTTTATAAAGTGCATTATCATCTATCGATACCTTCGCATCTAAAGCCAAAAAATTACCCTCACCAGTCAATACAAAAGGATTAACTTCTACTAAAGAGGCATCTGAAGACAAAAAGCTATTGTAAATTTTTTGAATTTGATCACAAAAATCATTTGATAGGTTTTGATCTATCTTTAGACCTTCAGTTAATTTATTTAAACTATTTTGGTCAATAATACTGTCCCCAGGGACATTAACAGTAATAATTTTTTCAGGTTGCTTTTCTGCTACCTCCTCAATTTCCATACCACCCTCAGTAGAGGCTATAATTGAAATTGAAGATGAGGCTCTATCCACGAGCATACTTAGATAGTACTCTTTTTTGATATCACACCCTTCCTCAATATAAAGTCTATTTACCTGTTTTCCACTTGGACCAGTTTGTTTTGTAACTAAAGTTTTACCAAACATTTTTTTTGCATTGTCTTTGGCTTCATCTTTTGAGAAGCAAACTCTGACACCACCTTTGTCATCACCACTATCTGTAAATTTTCCTGCACCTCTTCCACCTGCATGAATTTGAGACTTCACAACTATAACGGGTGTTTGGATAGAGTCTACAGCAGCCTCTATATCGCTATCATCTAATACTGGGTAGCCATTTAAAACTCTAACATTATTATTTTTTAGTAATATTTTCGCTTGGTATTCGTGCAGATTCATTTATTTTCTCCTTTTATGCTTAAAACTATTTTTCCTATATGGTCAGATTTTTCCATAACCTCATGTGCTTTATTTACATCACTCAAATTAAAAGTTTCAAAAATCGTTGGTTTATATTTATCATTCTCTATCAAAGGCCATATTTCTTTGACAACCTGATCAACAATATTTCCCTTTTCCTCTGGAGACCTTGATCTTAATGTTGACCCAGATATTTTTAATTGTTTATTCATAATATGAAGAAGATTAGCATCGGCTTTAATTCCTCCAAGGGCAGCTATGTATGTTAGTCTTCCTTTATAATTTAAAATTTTTAAATTTTTTTTTAAGTAATCTCCTCCAACCATATCCAATATAACATCAACCTTTAATTTTTTCTCAATAAAATATTCTTCAAAATCTAATTCTTTGTAATTAATAGCATCAGTGGCACCTAACTCTATACAACTATTACACTTTTCATTAGTACCAGCTGTAACAAAAATATTTTTGGTGTAGTTCTTTAGAATTGATATTGCTGTGGTACCTATACCGCTACTACCACCATGAATTAAAATATTTTCATCTCTTTGAAAGTTAGACACATTGAAGATATTTTCATAAACAGTTAGTGTAGTTTCGGGTAAACAGCCTGCTTCTTTTAAATTTATATTTTTTGGTAATGGCATTACTTGTTTTTCATTAACATTTACAAATTCTGCATATCCACCGCCACCAAGAATGGCGCAAACTTGATCACCCAAACTAAATTTTTTTACTGATTTACCTAATTTAGTAACAACACCGGAGCACTCTAGTCCGATTATTTCACTTTCACCTGGTGGTGGAGGATAATGCCCATTTTTTTGGAGTATGTCTGCTCTATTTATTCCAGCAAAATAATTTTCTATTTGTATTTGATCTTCAAGTGGATCTGTAATCTCTTGTTCGTCAATAAAAAGATTTCCTTCGCTATGATTTATAAACTTCAATGTAATAACCTGTGGTATTTTGTATACATTATACAATTATATAAAACAATTACTGTTATGTGCCTTATTGAAAGATATTGTATACCAATGTTTTTTTATTAATTATTTCATATTATGGAACGCCTAAAAAATTTGGTTTTAAAAAACTAAAAATCGTTTATTCTGCACACTCCTATAGGAGGAAACAATATGTCAATAATTAAAAAATTAGCATTAGTAGTTGTTTCATTATCACTTGTAGCTGTTAGCTCAGTGTCTTCTGCGAAGCCTTTTAGTCCAAAGAAGCCTATTGAGCTTATTATCCCAGCTGGTCAAGGTGGTGGAGCTGACGAAATTGCTAGATTAGTTCAAGGTGTTATCGAGAAAAACGATTACGCATCTAAGCCAGTGATTCCAATTAATAAAAAAGGTGGTTCTGGTGGTGAAGCTATGACTTATGTTAAGAAAAAAGCTGGTGATGAGCACACACTTATCATTACACTTAACAATGTTCTAACTACACCTGTTAACCAGCCTGAGTTAGGAATTGACTTCTTTAATGACTTCACACCATTAGCAAGACTTATTACAGATACATTCTTAGTATGGATTGCAACTGAAGGTAAAAATACTCAAGGTGTAGAAACATTTGATGACTTCATCGCACTTGCTAAAGGCAATGGTCTAGTAATGGGTGGTACAGGAAGTATGTCTGAGGACGAATTACTTCTTGGTATGATGAGAGGTCAGTTTGGATTTGATGCAAAGTACGTACCATATGACGGTGGTGGTGCTGTTGCAAAAGGTCTAGTTGGCGGCGAGTCAGATTTCACATTAAACAACCCTTCTGAGCAGATGGGATTCTATCAATCAGGTGACTCAAAAGCATTAGTTATGATGACTCCTGAGAGAAATCCTGCAT
Organism: uncultured Alphaproteobacteria bacterium; assembly: GCA_902595525.1. The sequence goes on from CACJQJ010000003.1 coordinate 42,424, forward strand.
TCCCAGATGTACCATCTTCATATGAATTAGGTTATCCTGATCTTGAATACTATATGATGAGAGCATTTATGGCTCCAGCTGGTATTGATGCAGAGGTAGAGAAGTACTACACAGGACTTCTTCACACTGTTTATCATGATAACGAGTTCCAAACTTTCAACATCGACGATGGAAAGTTAATGAGCTGGTTAGAGGGTTTTGGTCTTAAAGATTTCTTAGCAATCGAATATGCTAAGCACGGTGAGATCATTAAAAACTTTAACTAATATTTAAATTAAGAGTGATATGAGCATAACAAACAAAATAACTGTCAAAAGAGCAGAAATTGCAGTGGCCGTTATTTTAGCGTTATGCTCAATCGCTCTGATGATTAAAAGTGCTGAGAATAGAATTACATGGAACGCAGAAGAAAACATGGGTGCGGGATTTCTTCCTTTTTACCTTTCTCTTGGCATGCTTATTTGTACTTTACTTACCATAATTAAATTCGTTCTAAAAAGGTCACCACAATCTAAAGATGACTCACCTTTTATTGAGGCTGAAGCATTCAAATATATTGCAGTAACAATTATTTCATTAGTTATTTTAGTTTTAGCAATAGGCTATTTGGGAATTTACTTTTCACTTATCTTTTTTTTAGCTTTTTATCTTAGATATTTTAGTTCTAAAAGTATCCTATTTATATCTGTATTCTCTTTAATCACACCAGTTTTAACCTTTTTATTTTTTGAATGGCTTTTAAAAATACCTTTACCTCAAGGTATTTCAGAGCCCTTATTTTATCCAGTATACGATTTTATGTATTCTTAATGAGATTGGAAAAGTAAAGACATAAAAGATGGATGTATTTATACTTCTTCTAGAGGGAATTTTTGTATCCTTTGAACCCTTAAATCTTGGTCTTTTAATATTCGGCTGTCTAATTGGTTTATTCGTAGGTGCAATGCCTGGTCTTGGTTCAGTAAATGGTGTTGCAATACTTATACCTATAACCTTCATCATACCACCCACTGCAGCAATTATTTTTTTAGCAGCTGTCTATTACGGCGCTATGTATGGAGGTGCTATAAGTTCAGTTATGCTAGGTATACCTGGAGCTTCTACCGCAGTAGCCACAGTTTTTGATGGAAGACCCTTAGCTGTTAAGGGAGAAGCTATGACAGCTTTAACTGCAGCAGCAGTCGGTTCCTTTGTTGGTGGAACTGTATCTGTTATTTTATTTACTTTATTTGCACCACCTCTGGCTGAGGTAGCACTAAGATTTAATGCGCCTGAAACCTTTGCATTAATGGTAATGGCATTTGCAACATTTGTAGGCTTAGGTGGAGATGACGTTCCAAAAACTATTTTTTCTATATTAATTGGATTAGCTTTATCAACCATAGGCTTAGATCTAATTACAGGAAAGCCAAGATTAATTTTCTTTAACATCCCAGGATTTCTTCATGGAATAAATTTCCTTGTATTGGCTATCGGAATTTACGGAATTGGCGAGATGCTTTGGACTCTTGAAGAAACAAAAGGCAAAGTTCAAATGTCAAAATTATCAGTCAATATGAAGGAAGTTGGCAGAGCATTTGGTGCCCTAAAAAAAACAATAATGGCAATGAACATCGGCTCTTTTTTAGGATTTTTTGTAGGTATTCTTCCTGCAGCTGGTGCTACACCTGCATCGCTCATGTCATATGGTATTACAAAACAGTTATCAAAAAATTCAAAAGAATTTGGCTCAGGAGTTCCTGCCGGAGTAGTTGCCCCAGAGTGTGCAAACAATTCTGCAAGTACAGGAAGTATGCTGCCCATGCTTACACTAGGCATACCAGGTTCACCTACTACCGCTATCTTACTTGGAGGAATGATTTTATGGGGACTTACACCCGGTCCACTTTTATTCACTCAAGAACCTGAGTTTGTTTGGGGATTAATTGGAAGTCTTTACATTGCCAACTTTTTTACACTCGTATTAAATATTGCATTAATTCCTGCGTTCTTAATGGTTTTAAGAATACCTTTTGCAATCTTGGCCCCAGTTATTTTCGTCCTTTGTGTTACTGGTGGTTATGCCCCAACTCAAAGTTTACATGATGTATGGCTAATGCTACTTTTTGGTTTTGCAGGATATATCCTGAGAAAATTAGATTACCCAGTTGCACCTGCAGTTCTCTCGATTGTTCTTGGTCCTTTAGCTGAAAAAGCACTCAGACAATCTTTAATTTTATCTGATGGAAGTATGGGAATATTTTTTGATATGGCAGAAAAACCTATTGCTGCAATTATCATGTATATAGCAATTGTACTTTTAATAATGCCAGCATTCGGACCTATCTACAGAAGATTTTTCAAAAAAACTCAAACTACGTAAATGATCCAAAAAATAGGACCGGTAAACCTTAAAGGTAAAGTGTATGATTCATTAAAAAAATATATTTTATCTTTAAACATTTATTTAAAAGAAAGCGATTTTCATCTTGATGAAAGACAATTATCTGAAAAGTTAGGTGTTAGTCGCACACCCATAAGAGAGGCAGTTGCCAAGCTAGAGCAAGAGGGGATTGTTAAAACAGTTCCAAGGAGAGGTGTGTTTGTCCATCGAAAATCAAAAAAAGAATTAGTTGATATTGTAACTGTTTGGGCAGGTTTAGAGGGTTATGCTGCACATTTGATAATTAAAAATTCAAAAAAAGAAGAAATTGAAAGTTTAAACAAATATTGTCATTACTCGAAAGAAAACGTGCTATCTGAGTTAGATAACTATTCAAATGATAATATTAAATTTCATAATCAGATCATGAAATTAACAAAAGTAAAATTAATGGGGGAAATCTTAGAGTCCCAGTTAATCCATCTACAATACCTAAGAAAAAAATTTGTAATTGAATCTCATAGGGCTGTGAAATCTATTGATGAACACAACGATATCGTTAGATCTCTTGTCGCAGGCCATGCATCAAAAGCAGAAAAACTTCTTAAAAATCACGCACTTACATTAGTAGATAAGATACAAGAAAGCATTCATTCATAAGGCAAAATTCTTTGCATGACCTATTAATCTGGTATACATTATACCACCAGGGAGAGGTTAAATATGTCTACAGGAACGAACGAACAAATGATAACTGGCGGAGAGTTAGTTGCTAAAGCCCTAAAAGCTGAGGGTGTTGAAGTAATTTATACTTTATGTGGAGGACACATTATTGATATTTACAATGGATGTTTAAATGAAGGAATAAAAATTATTGACGTTCGTCATGAAGAAGTAGCCTCTCATGCTGCAGATGGTTATGCGAGAATGACAGGTAAACCTGGGTGTGCAGTTGTTACTGCTGGACCAGGTACGACACATGCATTAACAGGAGTGGCAAACGCATTCAGAGCTGAAATCCCGATGTTACTAATAGGAGGACAAAGTTCTCTTACACAACATAAAATGGGATCTTTACAAGATTTACCTCACGTAGACATGATGCAACCAATTACAAAATTTGCAGCAACTGTAATGTCTACTGAAAGATGTGCAGACATGGTATCTATGGCTTTTAGAGAAACCAGAAATGGATCTTTTGGTCCATCATTTTTAGAAATTCCAAGAGACATACTTGACTCTTCAATTCCAATGAGTAAAGCTGTCTTACCAGAGGCAGGAAAATATAGTGCCTCATCAAAAACTTTAGCAGACCCAGTAGATGTACAAAAAGCTGCTGATATTATTTCTAATGCAGAGAGGCCATGCATACTTTTAGGTCAACAGGTTTGGACTTGCCAATCTACAAAAGAAGCAATCGAATTTGTTAAAAATATGAATATACCTGCTTATTTAAATGGTGCTGCTAGAGGTTCAATGCCACCTGGAGACCCTCATCACTTTCATAGAACTAGAAGAAATGCATTTACCAAGTCAGATTGTATTATAATTGTTGGAACTCCTTTTGATTTTAGAATGGGTTACGGTAAAAGATTAAATCCTAACGCAACTGTTATTCAAATTGATATGGACTACAGAACTGTAGGAAAAAATAGAGACATTTCTCTTGGTTTAGTTGGACACATAGGAACAACCCTAAAGGCTATCTCTGAAGCAGGAACTAAAAAAGATCGATCAGATTGGTTTAACGAACTTCGATCAGGGGAAGAGGCAGCTTTAGAAAAATTGATGCCTACATTTACAACAGATAAATCTCCTATTAGTCCCTATAGAGTGGCTTGGGAACTCAACCAGTTTTTAAATGATGATACTATATACATAGGTGATGGAGGAGACGTTGTAACCATAAGTGCTCAAGCAGTTCAACCTAGAATGCCTGGTGCTTGGATGGACCCAGGGCCTCTTGGAACTTTAGGTGTTGGGGTGCCATACGCGCTTGCAGCCAAATTAGCTGCTCCTGAAAAAGAAATTCTTTTATATTGTGGTGATGGTGCTTTTTCAATGACTGGAATGGACTTCGAGGCTTTTGTAAGACACAAAGCCCCTGTTTTAACAGTTATTGGAAATAACTCTGCACAAAACCAGATCAGATTTGGTCAAATTATGAAATACGGTGAAGATAAAGGAAATGTTGGAAACATCTTGGGTGATGTTAACTTTGATGAGTTTGCAAAAATCTTTGGTGGTCATGGCGAAGCTGTCAGAGAAGCAAAAGAAATCCAACCCGCACTTCAAAGAGCTAGAGAAGCTGTTAAGTCAGGTATACCCGCAATCGTAAATATTTGGGTGGATAAAGAAGAATTTGCTCCTGGTACAAAAAACCAGACTATGTACAAATAAATTTTAGGAGGAAACCATGGAAGCTTTAAAAGGTGTCAAAATATTAGACATGACACACGTCCAGTCCGGACCAACTTGCACACAATTACTAGCTTGGTTTGGTGCAGATGTCGTAAAAGTTGAAAGACCAGGAGTGGGAGATGCCACAAGAGGTCAGTTAAGAGACGTTCCTGATGCAGATAGTTTGTACTTTACTATGCTAAACTCAAACAAAAGAAGTATAACACTAAACCCTAAGAAACCAGAGGGTTCAAAAATATTTACTAAGTTAATTCAAGAGTGTGATGTGATGGTAGAAAATTTTGCTCCTGGTGCTTTAGATAGAATGGGCTTTTCATGGGAAAAAATTCAAGAAATAAATCCAAGAATGATTTATGCTTCTGTTAAAGGTTTTGGTCCAGGAAAATATGAAGATTGTAAAGTTTATGAGAATGTTGCTCAGTGCGCAGGTGGATCTGCTTCAACAACAGGTATGCTTGGAGAAGTTCCTTTAGTCACTGGTGCACAAATAGGAGATAGTGGAACAGGGCTGCATTTAGCGTTGGGTATAGTTACTGCTTTATTCCACAGAGAAAAGTCAGGAAAGGGACAAAGAGTATCTGCTGCAATGCAAGACGGAGTTTTAAATCTTTGCAGAGTTAAACTTCGTGACCAACAAAGACTTTCAAGAGGGCCTTTAAAAGAATACTCTCAATTTGGAGAAGACATTCCTTTTGGTGACTCAACTCCTCGCGCAGGTAATGACTCAGGTGGTGGTCAGCCAGGAAGAATTCTCAAATGCAAAGGTTGGGAAAAGGATCCTAATGCATACACATATTTTATTACACAGGCAGCTGTTTGGGAAAAAGTATGTGATGTTATTGGTAAACCTGAATGGAAAGAGGATGAAAATTACTCAACTCCTGCTAAAAGATTACCAAGGTTAAATGAAATATTTGATACAATTGAGTCATGGACAATGACCAAGACTAAATTTGAGGTTATGGATATATGTAACCCTCTAGATATACCAGTTGGTCCAATATTATCTCTAAAAGAGTTAGCTGAAGATCAAGGGCTGAGAGATACTAATACTATAGTTGAAGTCGATCACCCTGAACGAGGAAAATATTTGACTGTTGGTAATCCAATTAAGTTATCTGACTCCCCAGCAAAAGTTGAAAGATCTCCGCTTCTCGGAGAGCATACTGATGAGATATTAAAAGAATTTTGTCAGATGAGTGACGATGAAATTAAAGCTGTAAGAGAGGCCGGAGCAGTATAAGATATATTTTAATTTAAGGAGCAATAATGAAAATAATTTTAATGGGGCAACAGGCATTTGGAAAAAGTGCTTTAGAAAAATTTCATACGGAAACAGACCATGAAGTAGTAGCGGTATATTGTGCACCTGACAAAGAGGGTAAACCAGTCGATCCTGTTAAAGAATACGCTCAAAGTGTTAGTTTGCCTGTTTACCAACCCTCAAATTTCAAAGACCAAGAGGTACTAGACCAAATTAAGTCTCATGGTGCGGATTTATGTGTCATGGCTTATGTAATAATTTTTGTGCCTGAAGGAGCAAGAGATATTCCTACTCATGGATCCATTTGTTTTCATCCCTCACTTCTTCCACTCCATAGAGGGCCAAGTTCAATAAACTGGCCTATAATTGGTGGCTCCACAAAAACAGGTCTTTCAATTTTTTATCCAAATGATGGGCTAGATGAGGGTGAAATATTACTTCAAAAAGAAGTTGATATTGGTCCCGATGATACTTTAGGAGATGTTTATTTTAAAAAGATATTTCCATTAGGTCTAGAAGCTTGTGTTGAAGCTGCAAATTTAATCGAGTCTGGCAATGCACCAAAGACACCTCAAGATGACTCTAAAGCAACATATGAGTCTTGGTGTAAAAAAAGTGATGCAAGAATTGATTGGAAAAAACCCGGAAACGAAATTTATAACTTAATAAGAGGTTGTAACCCTCAGCCTGGTGCTTGGGCTGAATTCATGGGTGATGAGTATGTCTTTTATGACTCTAAGTTTATTGATGAGCAAAGTGCTGAGCATTTTCCAGGTCAAATCATATCAATTAATGCTGAAAACGTCAGAATCGCAGTTAAAGGTGGATTTATTGAGGTATCAAGATTTAAATCAGACCAAGGTAAATTATTTGTCAAAGACATGAACACTGCAGTATTTACAGAGGGTGATTTATTCTCATAATAGCTTTTAGTGGCTAAACTTAATAAAGATTCACTTAAGACCTTATCGTTTATAACTTATTTCGTAATACTTTTTGTATTTTGGTTTATTTTATCTGGTTACCTTAAATCGCTTTTACTTTTTTTTGGACTAGTCAGTGTTCTTTTTGTTTTTTGGATGTCTTATAGAGCTAAAGCTCTCGAGGAAGACTCTCTTCCTTTAAAAATTATTCTTAGATTACCATTTTACTGGATTTGGTTATTTAAAGAAATTTTTAAATCTGGAGTAACGACAACAGCTTTAATTTGGAATGGTAAATACTCTCCTCAACTTATAAGTGTCAAAGCATCCCAGAAGAATAGAACAGGTATCGCAAACTATGCAAACGCTATAACTCTTACACCTGGTACAGTAACAATAGAAATAGATAAAAAAACATTTCTAGTTCACGCATTAAGTAAGAAGCTATCCGAAGACTTGCAAACAGATGATATGAACAAAGTAATTACGGATTTAGATAAATGATTTTTTTTGCAACATTAATTGTTCTGGGGGTTTCTGTAGCATTATGTTTAGTCCGAGCAATAAAAGGACCAACCCCTTTTGATAGAATATTATCTATATCAAGTATTGGGACTATTATAGCCATAGGTATCAGTGTTCATGGATTTGCATTCGAAAGACCTGATTTTGTAGATATTTCTTTGATGTACATCCTTTTGAATTTTTTAGGCACCATAGCAATACTTAGGTATTACAAAATAAAAAGAAAAAAAAGCAATGTCGTATAATTATATTGAGTTGATTTCTCTAGTCTTATTAGCAATTGGCTGCTTCTTCATTTTATCTGGGAGTCTGGGCTTAATAAAGTTACCCGATGTATTTAGTCGAATTCATGCTGCTGGTCTAATTGATACACTGGGATCGGGTTTCATAGTCCTAGCTTTAATAATTTATTCAGGTTTCAGTTTATTAAGCCTTAAACTTTTACTAATACCATTATTTTTAATATTCACTAGCCCTGTAACTGGTCATGCAATAGCTCTATTTGCTCATGAGTCGGGGTATAAACCAAGGGGAAAAAATAAGAAATGAATTTTTTATTAATTAATTTTTTTTTAATTTCCCTTTTATTGGTGACAACCTTTTTTATTTTTAAAACCACGTCACTAATAAGTGTTGTTGCACTCACAGGGGCTTTTACTTTGTTATGCTCAGCTATATATGTGAATTTAGATGCGGTTGATGTAGCATTTACTGAAGCTGCAGTTGGATCTGGTATATCAACAATTTTAATGGTAATGGCTGCTGCGAAATTACCAGAGGGAAAAAAAAATAAATTAATAAATTTATTTCCGAGCATTATTCTTGCAGTAGCGATATCACTTATATTGATTATTATAATTGCCAATCTCCCTTTGTTAGGAGACCCTAATGCACCAATACATCTTCATGTAGTTCCAGAGTACTTAAAGGAAAGTAAAGATTTTTTTCATATACCTAATGTTGTTACTAATATTTTAGCAAGTTATAGGGGTTTCGATACTCTAGGAGAAACAATAGTAATATTTACTGCAGGCTTAGGTGTCATTGCTTTATTAACTAGCAACACTCTTAATCGTAAAACTAATTTTAAAAAAAATAAAAAAAAATGAGAGATAAAATTTCTTCTAGTCCAGTATTAAGCGTTGTAAGTAAAATTCTTTTTGCACCAATTATTATATTTGGGCTTTACGTTCAATTTCATGGTGACTATGGTCCAGGAGGTGGATTTCAGGCTGGGGTTATAGTAGCGGCGGCATTTATATTGTATTCAATGATATTTGGGCTTTCAAAAGGAGAAACTTTAGTTCCAATAATGATCAATCGATATTTAATGTGCTTAGGTGTTTTGTTATATGCAGGTGTCGGAATAGTTTCAATATTTCTTGATGGAATGTATTTAGATTACAATGTTTTGTCATCAGACCCATCAACTGGCCAACATATTGGTATTATATTAGTTGAGCTGGGAGTAGGCATCACAGTTGCAACTGTAATGATTGCTTTGTATCACTCCTTTGCTTCCTTTGGTGAAATTAATGAGTAATTTTATTTATTTTTGGAACCATTTTGCCTTTATTTTACTCATGGTTGGCGGATTATTTATAATCATCACAAGTCAAAACTATTTAAAAAAAGTAGTTGGCTTAGCAATTTTTCAAACTGCAGTTTTTGTATTTTTTGTATCACTCGCAAAAGTTTTAGATGGAACCGCCCCTATATTAACAAAAATGGCAAATGCCTATTCAAATCCATTGCCACACGTCTTAATACTGACCGCTATCGTCGTTGGAGTGGCTACTTCAGCGCTTGGATTGGCTTTAGTATTACAAATTTATAAGAACTACGAAACAATTGAAGAAAAAGAAATAGAGTCCTTGGAGCTAAAGTCAGATAAATAAATGTTTGATATATTTTTAGACGATGCTCCCGCATTGGTAGTAGTTTTGCCTCTTCTTATTTCTGCAATTATTGCATTTATGCCATCAAAAATATGGCCATGGATAATTTCAATCATCACTTTGTTGTTACATTTATTTTTATCTTTACATCTTCTTAAAGAAATTTCTGTTTCTGGTTTAATTATATATGAGTTTGGAAATTGGGAACCACCATGGGGTATCTCTTTTAAAATCGATGGGGTGAATATTGGACTTCAATTATTATTTTCAATTTTTGTTTTGGTATCAACATTCTACTCAAGAAAAATCTTCTTGAATGAAATTGACTATAGGGACTCAGGAAAGGCCTATTCTTTGTGGTTATTGGCAATTGGAAGCCTGAACGGAATTATTTTAACTAATGATATTTTTAATTTATTTGTCTTTTTAGAAATTTCTGCATTAGCTTCTATTTCTTTAATTGCCTTAGGTGCAGGACAAAATAGAAAAGCATTACTCGCAGCTTTTAATTATCTAATTATCGGTGCGATCGGGGCTACATTTTATGTAATTGGGGTTGGCTTTGCCTACGCTATGACAGGTACGTTGAACATGAATGATCTTGTAATTCAACTGGCCCAATATTCTGATGGTCAGTTAGCCATCTTCGCAGGTATGTCATTCATGCTCATAGGGCTTATGGTTAAGGCTGCAATTTTTCCTGTCCATATTTGGTTACCACCTGCATATAGTTATGCTCCATCAGCTGTTTCTACTCTTTTGGCTGCTTTAGCGACAAAAACAATTCTTTATTTTTTTGTGAGACTTTTGTACGAAGTATTCATAATTTATCCGACCTATTTAAGTTTGTTTTTAGATTTTGTTTTATATCCTCTATCTTTACTCGCTATATTTATTGGGACTGTAATAGCCATTTATCAAGATGACATCAAAAAACTTTTGGCATTCTCCTCAATTGCACAAATTGGCTACATCACACTAGCTTTTAGCCTTAAAGACCACAGTGGAGTAGCTTCGGGCTTTGTACATATATTTAATCATGCTTTGATCAAAGGAGGATTATTTATGGCTGTTGGTTATTTTGCTATTCTTTATAAGGATCGAGTAACCCTAAATAGTTTAAAAGGTTTTGGCTATAAATACCCCATAACATCATTTGCTTTATTAATCTGTGGATTATCTTTAATTGGATTGCCTCTGACAAATGGTTTCATTTCAAAATTATATTTATTTCAAGCTCTTTATATAAATCAGATGTATTTTTCAATCGCTTTAGTTGCGGTAAGCTCAGCATTAGCTGTTGTATATTTCTGGAAAATAGTGGAACAGATGTGGTTTTCAGAAATTAAATTTAAATCTGAAAAAGAAGATGCTTATATTTATTTACCAATATGGATAGTTACAATTTCAATCATTGTTTTTGGGATATATTCAACACCAATAATTGAATTTTCTAACTTGTCTGCAGACTATTTAATATCAGGTTATCAAAATTGAGTAATTCGTTTTTAATTATGCTGGCTATTATCACGCCACTTTTTGCAGCATTATTCTCTTATGTCTGTAGATATAATAATAACTTAAGAGACTCTTTTGGTATAATTGGAGGTCTCATAACCTTTGTAATCAGTTTAAAAATTTTTCATGGAATACAAAATAATGAGGTATATCAAATAACTTTTTTTACTCTTTTTGATGGGGTGGATTTTGCTTTTAAAGTATCAGCTCTTGGATCTATTTTTAGTTTAGTGGCATCTTCATTATGGATACTGGCATCTATCTACACTATTGGTTATATGAGGGGTGCTGGTGAAAAAAATCAAACAAGATTTGTAATTTTTTATTCAATCGCAATCCATGCTGCATTGGCAATAGCTTGGTCTGGAAATCTTCTAGTCTTATTTATTTTTTATGAAATATTAACTTTTTCAACTTTCCCTTTAGTTGGACATAAGCAAAACGCTGAATCGCAATCTGCAGGAAGGCTTTATTTGTCGATTTTAGTGGGTACCTCTTTAATATTTTTCTTACCAGCTATATTTTGGATTTGGCTTAAAACAGGGACTTTAGATTTTCAAGATGGGGGAATACTTATGAATAAATTCCCAGCAGAGTACCTATCTTTTCTAATAGCTATGCTTGTGTTTGGTATAGGTAAAGCAGCAATTATGCCTATTCATCGTTGGTTGCCTGCTGCAATGGTGGCGCCAACTCCAGTTTCTGCATTACTCCACGCCGTTGCTGTAGTAAAAGCTGGTGTATTTAGCTTTCTCGTGGTCATTGTTTATATTGTTGGTCCAGACTTTTTACTTCAAACAAAAAGCTCTGACTGGTTAGTCTGGTTAGCATGTTTCACTATAATGGCTTCTAGTATCATAGCGATAACAAAAGATGACTTAAAAGCGAGATTAGCTTATTCTACTATAAGTCAACTTTCCTATATTATTTTGGGAGCAGCTTTGGCTTCATCTTTAGCTCTAAAAGGGGCATCTTTTCATATTATAACTCATGCTTTAGGTAAGATAACTCTATTCTTCTGTGCAGGTGCTATTTATGTAACTGCCCATATTAAAAAGGTAAGTGACCTAAAAGGTATGGGCTACAAATTACCTTTAATATTTTTTGCTTACACTTTAGGGGCTCTATCTATCATTGGGGTTCCTCCATTTATTGGTTCTTGGAGTAAATTTTATTTAATCATGGGCTCTATTGAGAGAGAATTTATAATCGTTGCAATAATCTTAGGTATTTCCTCATTGCTAAATATTTATTATCTATTACAGCCTGTAGTAATAGGCTTCACCCAAAACTCTAAGAAAGAAATAAAATTAATTAAAGCCCCTTTAACTGTTTGGCCACCATTAATTACAGGTTTAGGCTGTTTAGTTTTCTTTTTTTATGCAAACTATTTTTTGAATAATATTAGTGGAGTAATAGTGAATTAAATGAAAAAAAATGATTTAAAGAGTATGGGTAAAAGCTTTACAAAGTACATACTTATAATCGGAGCACTTTTAATTCTTTTAGACTTTACTTTTCATAGACATGAATACTTTTCCTTTGCCGAGATATATGGCTTCCCAGCATTTTTCGGTTTTGTAAGTTTTGTTTTTATAGTCATGTTAGGAAAGTGGCTGAGGAAATTCTTAATGAGGAAGGAGGATTATTATGATCAGTAATTTTATTCCCGGTTTAATTATGATAATTACTTCATTCTTATTGCCAACCATTCCTCAATATTTCAGACATCCTGCGATGTTATTATCGGTGGGTTTATCAGCTTTATCTTTATTTAATGGTTATGGAACTTTTTTAGAGTGGGACATACTTGGTTTAAATTTAATATTATATCAATCAGATAGTTTAACTCTTCCATTTGCTATTATTTTTCATATTGCAGCTATACTTGTAATAATTTTTAGCTGGCACAGTAAAAATTTAATGGAGCATATGGCGACACTAGCTTATGCAGGCTCTGCTATTGGTGCTCTCCACGCAGGAGATTTTTTTAGTTTATTTATTTGGTGGGAAGCTACAGCTCTTACTTCAGTCTTTATAGTTTTTGCTGGAAATACAAAAGCAGCAAAAGATGCAGCTATGAGATATTTGATCATTCAAGTTTCTTCAGGTGTATTACTTTTAATTGGCGCATGTTTAATGCTATATCAAACAGGAAACCATAATTTAGCTGTTCTAGATTTAAAAACAAATTTTGGAATTTTTATATTTATTGCTTTTGGAATTAAGGCTGCATTTCCTCTTTTAAATGGTTGGCTACAAGACTCTTACCCTGAGTCTTCGGTTACTGGCACAGTGGCACTTTCTGCTTTTACAACAAAATTGGCAATTTATGCTTTAGCTAGAACTTTTCCAGGCACTGACTCACTGATTTGGATAGGTGCAATAATGACAGCTTTTCCTGTATTTTTTGCAGTCATAGAAAATGATTTAAGAAGAGTTTTGTCATTTAGTCTTAATAACCAATTAGGCTTTATGGTTGTTGGTATTGGTATTGGGACAGAACTTTCTCTTAATGGAACGGTAGCGCATGCGTTCGTTCATATAATTTATAAAGCTCTTTTGTTTATGAGTATGGGTGCTGTTTTATACAGAGCTGGAACAACAAAAGCTTCTGAATTAGGGGGCCTTTACAAATACATGCCATTCACAACAATATTTTGCATTATAGGGGCCATGTCTATTTCTGCATTTCCGTTGTTCAGCGGATTTGTCGCCAAATCTTTAATAATGTCCTCGCTTGGAGGTATGGGAATGGTTTTAATTTACTTTATTTTATTCTTTGCATCCGCAGGTGTTTTGGAGCACTCAGGGATAAAGATTCCTTACTTTGCTTTTTTTGCACACGAGAGGAAGAATAAAGTTAAAGAGGCTCCTATTAATATGCTCATTGCAATGGGCATCGCTGCTTTTTTATGTATTGCTATAGGTGTATTCCCAAAATATTTGTATCAAATACTTCCATACGCAGTTGAGTATCAGCCCTATACTTTAGACCATGTAATAAGTCAGCTACAACTTTTAGTTTTTGCAATTATTGCATTTTTATTTTTAGTTAAATTTAAACTTTATCCCTCCGAGATTAGATCAACTGTTTTAAATTCTGATTGGTTTTACAGAAAAATGTTACCTGGTATTGGTAAACCCTTATTTAAAAAAATAGGTTTATTAACAGA
>CACJQJ010000004.1 GCA_902595525.1 uncultured Alphaproteobacteria bacterium
ATTATATCATTTTTTATTCTGTCTAATTCGACAGACACCTCATTATGTTTTTCGGAATTTGCTTGGTTGCTTGATAAGAAAAGGAAAAAAATAACCAAAATTTTAATTATTTTTTTCATAGTTGTTTCAGGTGCCCTAAAAAAGAGCACCTTAATGAAATTTTAATTAATTACTTACTATTGTAACGCCGCGTCTATTTTGACTGTAAGCTGTTTCATCAGATCCAATGACTTCTGGTCTTTCTTTACCCCAACTTACATATTCCATTCTATTGGTGTCAATTCCTGCTTGGGCTAGATAAGAGTATACAGAAAATGCTCTTTTATCTCCTAGAGCCAAGTTGTATTCTCGTGTACCTCTTTCATCAGCATGGCCTTCAACAGTTATGTTAGTGCCTGGGTATTGCATTAACCAAGCTGCTTGTGCATCAAGTGTAGCTTGTGCATCAACAGTTAGTTCTGAGCTATCAAATTCAAAGAACACTCTGTCGCCCACGTTAACAATCAGATCTTCTTGGGTACCAGCTGTAATTTCACCACCTGATGATGAACTCGTACTAGCTGATGCTGCGTCAACGTCTCCACCTTGTTCAGTCTTAGTAGCAGCACATGAAGCAAGGAAAAAACCCGCAACAATAAGCATAAACAATTTTTTTAACATTATTATAAATCTCCGCGTAAATATATTCTTACTATAGTTAAGGTAAATAAACACTGAATTTTTTGGAAATCAAGATAATTCTTATTTTAAATTAATTATATTTTGTTGATTTCTATGGAATTTTTACAGCAAAGGTGACCAAGCAGGGTCACTACCATCCCTTGGAGTCGGAATAACCCTCTCATTGTATCCAGTAATGTCAATAAAATGAATTGTTACTTCGCCACCAGTGCCATCAAGATTTGACCTTTTTTGTCTATGAAATATTAAATATCTACCATTTGGTGACCAAGCAGGTGACTCTAAAGCAAAATCCCTTACAATCACCCTTTCATTATTTCCATTTACATCCATAACACCTATATGGAAATTACCCTGGGTTAACTTGGTAAAAGCTATCAAATCACCTCGTGGAGACCAAACTGGGTTTCCATATACTCCTCTACCTTTTGAAATCCTTTTTATGTTATCTCCATTTTTATCCATAATAAATAACTGAGGGCTCCCACCACGATCAGAATTAAAAACAATTTTATCTCCATCAGGTGAAAAAGAAGGTGATGTATCAATTCCGGAGTCATTTGTTAATCTTGAGCGAGATCGGGTGTTTAAATCCATTAAATAAATCTCAGAATTAGCTGCATTGTTAGGATCTGAAAAAGACATCACAACACTTTGGCTATCTGGTGAAAATCTAGGTGCAAAAGTCATTCCAGGAAAATCCCCAACAATTTCTCTTTCACCTGTTTTAAGATTGTAAATATAAACTCTTGGAAGATTATTTTTGTATTCCATGTACGTTATTAATTGTTTATTTGGTGCGAAACGTGGAGTTAGCACCATATTTTTTCCATCTGTTAAAAATTGATGACTATCTATATGTCCATCTTGATCCATAATTGCTAATCTTTTTACTCTCTGATCTAAAGGGCCAATTTCTGAAACATAAACAATTCTTGTATCAAAGTAACCTGTTTCTCCAGTAATCCTCTCGTAAACAATATCGCTTACAGTATGACCTACTCTTCTTATTAAATTTTCATCGGGTATTGTTAGTTGTAATTTTTCTATCTCTTTTGCATTAAAGACATCATAAAGCCTCATTCTTAGTCTAATCCCTTTGTCATTTTTACTGACATCTGCACTAAGTAAAAACTGGGCTTTAATTAATTTCCAGTCCTCAAAACGTGGTACTTTTTCAACTAAATTGTCTGATTGAATATAAAGGTCTTCGTTTACAGTATAAAAAAGTCCCGAATTTGTAAGGTTATTCGAAATAATTTGTCTAAGTGTGTTTCCGTATCTAGCTGTGTCTGAGTCAGCTCCAAAAATTTGAGTTATAGCTATGGGAGTAGGCTCAACTTTACCTTGTGCAATGGTTACCTCTAATGCAGCGTTTGCATTAAGTGTAAAAAACAACATTATTAGGATTTTTTTAATCATAAGAATATTTGTAGCAGATTAATCAATTATTATCTAAAATTTTATTAATCAAACATCCAGCTGAAATCAAAAGTAAAGTTAATTTCTTTCCACTGTTCATATTTATCTGCAGGTAATAAAAGAGGGCTACAATCTGGATTATTTACTGCTCTCATCGCAGCTTCAGCAGCAGTTCTAAATGATGGATCAATTAATTTCTCTTTATTGACTACTTTAGAACTTTTTACAGTTCGATCAGGGTTAACTTCAATGTAAATAATAGGTTTTATTTCTTTTAAATTTGCGACACCAACATTAAGATTTAAACAACCATGTAATTGTTGCCTTAATAAATCAATTTCTGAAATAGTCATCGTTGGTCCAACTTTTTCTGTGAAAACTTCCTCTTGTTTGACTTCGGATGCTTCCTGCTCTTTTTTAAATTCTTTATCTTGATTTTCTAGATCTTTTAGAACAGTACTAACATTGAAAGTTTTCTTTACAGGCTTTTTCTTAACAACAATCTCAATATCTTTTTTGGGTTTAGGTATTTCTTTAGGTTCAGGTTTTTGTTTTAATTTAATCTCAAAATCATTTTCTACAGGTGGCGGTGTTTCCTCTTCAGGTTTTTTAATTTCAGGTTTTACTTTCTCTTCAATGATAAATTCATTCGTTTTATCTGCAGAGTTATCAACTAATACTTCTTCATTAGTATCCTGAATTATTGGATCAATTGAATCTTGAGACGCTATTTCTTTTATATCTGGTTCAATAGCCTCAGTTTCATTCTGTTTTGGAGTCTCTTCTTGAAATGTCGGAACAATTTCATTTATCTCCTCCACAAATTCAGGTGCAGCTGTCTCTTCTTCAATAATAAACATTTCAACTGGTAAAATCATTGGAATATCACTGATTTTTTTTTCAAAAGTAAAATTTATCATTGGTATCAAAATTAGTAGGTGTAATAGAAAAGAGAATATTTGAAAATAAAAATCACTTTTTTTGTAACTAAAATTTTCAATGAATAAGATTAAGTTTCTAAAAGGGTTAAATATTGAAATAGTAGACACTTAACTTGGTTTTTTTGTTACAAGAGCAATTTTTAAAAAACCAGATGTGTTAAGAGCACCAAGAACCTTCATTACTTCTCCGTAATTAATTGTGGTATCAGCTCTTAAAAAAATTCTTATGTCAGTATTTGAGCCTGCAATAGTTTTAACTTTCAATATTAACTCATCAAAAGGTATTAATTCTTCACCTAAGTAAATTTCATTATTTTCATTAATTGAGATTTCAAGTGGTTCCTTTTGTGCATCTAAAGAATTAGCCTCAACTTTTGGCAAATTAACTGGAACACCCACAGTTAGAAGAGGAGCTGTGACCATAAACACAATAAGTAAAACCAACATAACATCAACCATCGGAGTAACATTTATATTAGAAACAGGTCGATGTTTTTTTCTCATACAATTATTTAACTTGGCGTGAAATTATATTGACTAAGTCCTTCCCAAAACTTTCAGCCTCTGACAAATAGTTATCAATTTTAGAAGTTATGAGGTTATAGTAAGCGGTTGAGGGGATAGCAACAAAAAGGCCCAAAGCAGTTACAAATAAAGCCTCTGCTATACCAGGTGCAACTACCGCGAGATTAGTATTTTGAGCAATTGCTATTGCCTGAAAACTATTCATAATTCCCCAAACTGTTCCAAATAATCCAATAAAAGGTGCTACGGATCCTGAGGAAGCCAAAAAAGACAATCCTTTATTTAAATTTGTGTCTTCAACAGCAATACTTAAATCAAGAGAGGTATAAAGTCTTTGAATGAAAGCTGAGTCTATTTTATTTTTCTGAATTCGAGATTTTTCATATTCATTCATAATATTTCTAAATATATTTGAGAAACTTTCTTGATCAAATTCGTCAATTTGTTTGTATAGTTCATCTAAGGACACCCCAGACCAAAAATGGTTTTCAAATTTTTTTGATATTTTCTTAAGTTTATTTATTAAAAAAATTTTTTGAATGATTGTCTTCCAAGATTGAATTGAAAAAATCACTAGCAATATTATTACAAATTTTACAACCCAGTCAGATTTTAGAAACATTCCAATCATTGAGAAATCTACCGAACCTTCAAGGGATGCTAAGTTGACTACTTCTTCCATTAATTATTCTTCATCAATCATATTTTTATCTTTAAGTTCTTTAGAGACTTTCTCAAAATCATCTGAATGTACCATTATCCAAAAACCAGGTCTATTTTTTTCACATAATGCAATGACTGGGGTCTTTTTTTCCTTATCTGCTAAAGATTTTGTATCATCCCATAATTTAATAGCTGTATGTTTAGCTCTTAATTTACACTCAACGAATAAATTATCGTGAATTACATCTGAATGAGTAACTTTTGAATTAATCCCACTAAGGGCATTTCTCATACCTCCAAAAAACTTTGCTACAAGTCTTTCCCTATTTTTCCAAGCTTTATCAGGCATTATTAACCTCTAGAAGTTCACTATCAAAATCAAGATTTGAGAAACAATTTTGAACATCATCGTTATCCTCTAACTCTTCATTTAATCTAATAAGCTTGTCAAGATCTTCCTTTTTTTCAATTTTTACAGTTAAATTTGGCTTCCAAATAATATTTGCACTTTCAATATCAAAATTTTTGTCTACTAGTATTTTTTCAAAAGATGCTAATTCCTCAAAGGAAGAATAAAGATATGTTACATCGTCATCTGTATTGTAATCCTCTAAACCATGGTCAAGTAAATCCTCCAGTGCACTATCATCTATTTGTTTTTTGATTTGTATTTCTCCTACTTTATTAAAATTAAAACTCACACTTCCTGTCTCCCCCAAATTCCCCCCATTCTTTGAAAAAATAGATCTAATTTCTGAAGCTGTTCTATTTTTATTATCTGTTAAGGCCTCAACTATAAAAGCTGTTCCAAATGGACCATATCCCTCATAGCGAACTTCTAAATAATCAGAAGCTTCAGTATTATTTTTATTAATAGCTCTATCTACATTATCCTTTGGCATATTTACACTTCGAGCATTTGTTATTGCTAGTCTCAATCTTGGATTAGACTCTGGGTCAGTTCCTCCAATCTTCACGGCTATTTGAATTTCTCTTCCTATTTTTGCAAATTGTTTTGCCCTTTTTTTGTCTTGAGCACCTTTACGATATTGAATATTTTTAAATTTTGAATGTCCTGCCATGAGCTAAGATAATAAATTACTATCCAAAACGCCACCTATTTGAATAGATTGAATTGAATTCTTGTCCCCCTCTTTTGTAGTTATAACTGCTCCAGAAATAGTGGCTAAACCCTCTGCGGGTTCTAATCTATGTGAGTTCGATCCGGTTCTCATTCTTTTGATAGCGTTTTCTTTTTTCATACCAATAACAGAATTATAATCTCCTGTCATGCCAATATCAGTTTGAAAACAAGTGCCTTTTTCTAATACCCTTGCGTCTGAGGTTGGAATATGAACATGAGTCCCATATATAGCTGTAAATTTTCCATCATAATTTTGAGCTATACCATTTTTTTCAGATGTCACCTCAGCATGTACCTCTAAAAATGAATAATCTATTTTATGGTCATTAATTATAGATAAAAGTTGTGTATCAATAGAATGAAAAGGGTTACTTAAAGGAAGGTCAATGAATGTTTGACCATGAACTTGGCTTACCAATATTCTTTTTCCATTTTTATGAGTAAAAATTTTAAATCCTCTACCAGGAGATCCAACTTCGAAATTTAAAGGTCTGATAATATTATGATCTGGATTTTGATCCATATATTCTATGATCTCTTTTTGTTTCCAAGCATGATTTCCTAAAGTGATAGCGTCAGCCCCCCAACTTATAAGCTCTTCGTAAATTTTTCCTGTAAGTCCATAACCACCAGCTGAATTTTCAGCGTTAATTATTGTAAAGCTAATTTTGAATTGATCTTGAATCTTTTTTAAATTTTCTTTTAGAGCTGTTCTACCTGTTCTACCAACAACATCTCCTATCACTAAAAAATTCATAAAGAATAGATTTTTTGTTCTGAACAAATATAATCTACTTTTTGGTCAAAACTCTCCTGAAAATTGTAGTTGGTTTTTTGAATTTCAAAAGCAGCTAAAATAGTTTTTAAATTTCCTTTTTTTTTCAATTCTTCAATAGTTCTATCAAAAAAACCTCCTCCATAGCCTACCCTAAAACCTTTTTCATTAAATGCAGAGCATGATGCTATAATTATATCAGGATCTAATGTCTTTTCACCCTTAGGTTCCATAATACCGCCAAAACCTCTCTCCAAATTTGGACTATGAGGGTTATATTCAAAGTACTTTAAAGAGGATCCTTTTGATATTACTTTGGGAAGTGAACATTTGATATTTTTATTTATTAAATCATCAGAAATTCTCAATACATCTACCTCATTTTTATATGGATAAAATAAGCCAACAGAACTATTTGGATTAATTTTTTCAATTAAATCTATTATTTTTGAATTTATTTTATTGGAAAAAATATCTAAATCAGAAGTGCTTAGTTGCATTCTTAGTTCCAGATGATGTTTTCGAATTTGTTTTTTATTCAATAATTATATTATCATTTAGTTTTTTGAAAATTTGCTCAATGTCAGATTTTAGATGATTATTCTCATTCTGTAATTCTTGAATACGGCTCTCATAAAATAATTTCTTATTTAAAGAATCTTGTAATATTTTTTCTTTTTTCAAAACATCTTCCATGGATTTTAGATAGGCAATAAGTGTAGATGTTAAAAAAGGCACATTCTCTTTCTTCTCATCATCTATGAGTTTACTAATTGAAGAAGCAATCTCTTTTACAGTTTCAACATTATCATCGGAACATTGTATTTTCAGTGGTCTTCCTCCGATTGTTAGAGTTAAATTAGCCATCTATATCTATTGAACCCAGTAATTCCTCAATTTTATTAGTTGCTTGATCAATAAGTTGAGATTTTTCAGATAACTCAAGTTTGTTATTTTCTAATTCGGTTACTAATTCTGACTCTCTTTTTTCTAAGTATTCTATCTTGGCTTTTAATTCTTGTTTCTCATTTATTAGTTCTTGGTTATTAATTTTATAATTCTGAAGTTTTGATGCAATTTGCTCAATTTTTTGAAGTATTTGTTGTTGAAATTCGTTCATACTTTAATTATTAGTTATTAAGAAAAGTTATTCCATTGAAAAATTATACTAAATTAGCAAACTGTATCAGATTTTTATCAATTGATGCGGTAGAAAAAGCAAAATCTGGTCATCCTGGTATGCCGATGGGAATGGCTGACATAGCCACAGTGCTCTTTCATGATTTTCTTAATCATAATCCCAAAGATCCAAACTGGTTACTCAGAGATCGATTCGTTTTATCTAATGGGCATGGTTCGATGTTGCTTTACTCACTTTTATACCTCACCGGTTATAAAAAAATGACAATTTCTCAAATTAAAAATTTTAGACAATTGGGCTACATTACAGCGGGACATCCTGAATATGAACCAGATGCTGGAATAGAAATAACGACTGGTCCTCTTGGACAAGGTATTTCAAATGCAGTAGGAATGGCCATAGCCCTTAAAAAGCTTTCAAAAGAGAAAAAATTATCTAAAGCCCCAAAGGTATATGTTTTTTGTGGTGATGGCTGTTTAATGGAAGGAATTAGCCAAGAGGCAATAAGTCTAGCTGGGCACTTAAAACTTAATAATTTGATACTAATATACGATAACAACAACATTAGTATTGATGGATCTACAGACCTAGCTTTTAGTGATAACACAAACCTTAGATTTAAATCAGTAAATTGGGAAGTACATAGCGGAAGAGGTCATGATCATAAAAATATTTATAAACTTTTAAAAAAAGCACAAGTATCAAAAGACCCTTGTTTGCTAAATTTTAAAACAACAATTGGATTTGGTTCTCCAAATAAGTCTGCAAAAGCATCATCACACGGCTCACCCTTAGGTTCAGAGGAAGTGAAATTAACTAGAAATAAATTATCTTGGAATGAAAAACCTTTTCAAATTCCAGATAAACTTTTAAAAATTTGGCGAAATTCATCTACAAAAAATTTACAAATATACAAAAAAACTAAATCAATATCTCACACAACTTTATCAAATAAAGACATAGATAAATTATTTAATAAAATAGAAATAGATTTTAAAGATTTTAAGTCTGATCAGGCTACTAGAAAATCCTCTGAGGCAATATTACACTATTTCAAAAAAGATCATCCGATACTCGGAGGCTCTGCAGACTTAACTGGCTCCAATAATACCAAAGGTAAAGGAATGTCTGTAATGAATAGCATGAACACAAAGGGACAATATATACATTATGGTGTAAGAGAACATGGTATGGCTGCCATAATGAATGGTATTGCTGCTACCAAAATTTACAAAACATATTCAGGAACTTTTTTGAGCTTTGCTGATTATATGAAGCCAAGTCTTCGTCTAGCTGCATTAATGAAAATTAATCCTATACAAGTTTTCACACACGATTCTATTGGATTAGGTGAAGATGGACCTACTCATCAACCTATTGAACAAATTAATATGTTAAGACTTATACCAAATAGTTATGTATTTAGACCCTGCGATCTTAAGGAAACAATTGTATGTTGGAGAGAGGCTTTAAAAATTAATGATGCACCTTCATTTATCTGTCTTTCAAGGCAAAATCTGCCACAAATATCAAATAAAAAATTAGACTCAAAAAAATTTAAAGGTGCTTACGTTGTATATGGTCCAAAAAATAATAATGATATTACTATTATAGCTACTGGTTCAGAAGTGTCTTTAGCTGTCAACGTAGCTGTGAGAATTAGAGGTGATGGTATTATTGCAAAAGTCATTTCAATGCCATCAACTTCTGTTTTTGAAAAACAATCAAAAACTTTTAAAAACAATTTATTAAAATCAAAATCTAATGAAATTTTTGTAATTGAGGCTGGATCAACAATGTATTGGAATAAGTACACAAAATATGAAAATATATTTGGATTAGATAATTTTGGTGCTAGTGCACCTGGGAATGAAGTTTTTAGAAAATTTGGTTTAACAACAGGAACCGTATCTAATAAAATAACAAGGAAAATTAAAACAAAATGAAAAAAAAAGTAGCTATTAATGGTTTTGGTAGAATAGGTAGGCTTGTTTATCGAGCATTTATAGAGAGATTAAATGAATTTAGTGATCAATATGAGATAAGCTATATTAACGACTTGGCTGATATTGACTCAAATATTCACTTACTTAAATATGATAGTATTCATGGATCTCTAAAAAAAGAAATTAATAAAATCTCCAATGAACAATTTTCAATAGGTGAAAATACAGTAACTGTTACATCTGAGAAAAACCCTATTGATTTGAAATGGAAAGATAAGAAAGTCGACATTATTTTAGAGTGCACAGGTGTTTTTGCATCTAAAGAAAAGGCAATGACTCATATCGAAAGCGGAGCAAGTAAAGTTATAGTTTCTGCTCCATGTTCTGGTGCTGATATAACGGTTGTGCAAGGAGTTAATAACAAAAATATTAATATAGATCATCAAATAATCTCTAATGCCTCGTGCACAACTAATTGTCTAGCTCCTGTAGCTTTTGTAATTGATAAAGAGTTCGGAATTGAAAATGGATATATGACAACTATTCACTCTTTTACAGGAGATCAAAATACAGTAGACACGTTTCATAAAGATCTTAGAAGAGCAAGAGCAGCATCAAGTAACATTATACCAACAAGCACAGGTGCAGCAAAAGCTGTCGGTCTCGTCCTTCCTCATTTAAATGGAAAATTAGATGGCACAGCTATAAGAGTTCCAACGCCAAATGTATCTCTAGTAGATTTTAAATTTAACACGAAAAAAAATATCACAATTGAAAATTTAAATAATAAATTCCAAGAATATGCAAATGGCTATCTTAAAGGTATTTTAGGAGTGGATTCAGACCCTAAAGTATCAAGTGATTATAATCATGACGCAAGGAGTTCTATTTTAGATTTAAGTGAAACAACAGCGGTGTCAGATAATTTTGGTAGAGTATTGACTTGGTATGATAACGAATGGGGATTTTCAAATAGAATGCTTGAGACAACCGCTCAAGTGTGTAATTTATAGGAGCTATTATGAAAGTAACAAATACTACAAGAAAAATCATATCAAACTACACTCACGAAAATATTGGAGTGAGATCAAATCTTATGAAAATTTTGGGACATGGAAAGTTAGGCGGAACTGGAAGAATGATAATTTTACCAGTCGATCAAGGTTTTGAACACGGGCCCGATAGAAGTTTTGCTGTAAATCCCCCAGCATACGATCCAAACTATCATCACCAACTTGCAATAGATGCTGGTTTATCTGCTTATGCTGCTCCTCTTGGGTTACTGCAAATGAGTTCTGGGAATTATAATGGTCAAATTCCAACTATATTAAAAATTAATAGCTCTAATACTCTTGCAACATCTCTTGATCAAGCTGTTACTGGGAGTGTAAATGATGCATTAAAATTAGGATGTACTGCGATAGGTTTTACGATTTATCCTGGGTCTGATCATAATTTTGAATTAATCGAAGAATTTAAAAGACTTAGTTTCGAGGCTAAAGAAAAAGGACTTGCTGTTGTTTTATGGGCTTATGCAAGAGGTTCAAAGATTAGCAAAAAAGGTGAAACAGCGATGAACATAATTTCATATGCAGCACACATGTCTGCTTTATTGGGGGCAAATATAATTAAAGTAAAACTACCAAGTGATTTTTTAGAGGAAGACCCAACAAAAAAAGCATTTGAAGATAATAATATACCCATAAGCACTTTAAAAGATCGTGTGGCTCATATCAAAAAAGTTGCATTTGATGGAAAACGCTTAGTAGTATTTTCGGGTGGTGATGCAAAAGATGATCAAGCTTTAATGGATGAGGTGCTTGCAATTCACAAGGGAGATGGAAACGGCTCAATTATTGGAAGAAATTGTTTTCAAAGATCGAGAGAAGATGCCTTGGCTTTATTAGAGCAAATGATTCAAATTTATAAATCTAAATGAAAATTAATGCTAACGACTTAAAGATAGGGAATATAATTCAGCATAACAATTCGCTTTGGAAAGTCGCTAAATTGTCTCACACACAACCTGGAAAAGGTGGTGCTTATATTCAAGCTGAGTTGAAAAATATTTCAAACCAGTCGAAATTAAATGAGAGATTTAGAAGTTCAGAGTCTCTTGAAAAAATTCGCGCTGAAGAGATAGATCATCAATTTTTATTTCGTAGTGGAGATGATTTTACTTTTATGAATAACCAAACCTATGAGCAAATAGTTATGAATATTAGCCAAGTGAATGAAAATACAGCTAAATTTCTTGAAGATGGAATGGAAGTATCTATTGAGTTTTATGATGAAAAACCAATGAATGTTAATCCTCCTGAAAGTCTTACAGCACAAATAGCCGAAACAGAGGCTGTTGTTAAAGGACAAACAGCGTCTTCATCATATAAACCAGCATTGTTAACTAATGGTGTAAGAGTTACTGTTCCACCTCATATTGAAACGGGTGACAAAATTAGAATAAACACGTCTGAATTAACTTATATAGAAAAAGCAAAATAATTTTTTCTATGGCTATTGTCCCACCAGTAATTGTTGTTATGGAAAAGGCATGCAGGAATGCTGCTAAATCTTTAATAAGAGATTTTGGAGAGCTTGAGAAACTTCAAATTTCTAAAAAAGATAAAAATGATTTTGTATCCTCAGCGGATATTAGAGCATCTGAAACTATCAGTTATAATTTGGGAAAAGATAGACCTGATTTTCTTCAAATTGACGAGGAGACTTTTAGTGCTAAAGATTTAGATAAGCTTAAAGGTGATACTCCTGTGTTTATCTCAGACCCACTTGACGGAACAAAAAATTTCATACATGGAAATGGTTACTTTGCAGTAACTATTGGATTGATGCAAAAAGGAGAGATTATTGCTGGTGTTACATATAACCCAATTTTGAATGAATTATTTTGGGCTCATAAGGGTTCTGGATCTTGGATTAACAACCAAAGGCTCAGGGTTGCCCAAAGAGATAAGTTAGATGGATGTATCCTTACATCTAGTGTGCAAATCAAGCATGAAGATATTCTTGAAAAAGGAATTGCTAAAATTGGATCGCTTCAAAGAAAAACAAGTGTCAGAATACTTGGTTCTTCAGCTCTTGATTTAGCGAATGTGGCATCAGGAAAATTTGATGGATTTTGGTCATTAAGATTAAATCTTTGGGATATCGTAGCAGGTATTATTTTAGTAAATGAGGCTGGTGGGATATGCCTAAATGAAAAAGGTAATGTTTTTGATCCCCTAAATGATGAAAGTTTAATAGCCTCTAGTGCAGCCATTAGCGGCGAATTGCTGAAAAGCCTATAAATATTTACTTGATTTTTTAACCTTTGATCTCTATTTTCTCATAACCATGAAACAAAAAATACATCCTGATTACCATGAAATTACTGTAGAACGTACTGACGGATCAACATATAAGACGAGATCTACTTGGGGTAAAGCTGGCGATACAATGAAGCTTGAAATTGACCCATTATCTCATCCAGCTTGGAATCAAGGATCTGGAAAAATGGTTGACTCAGGTGGAAGAGTTGCGCGTTTTAAAAATAAATATAAGTCATTTAATATTTAATATTTTAACAAGACCATGTCTGACAATAAACCTTTAATGCCCTTAGCTACGGCCGTATGGTTGGTAGACAATACTGCTTTAAGTTTTTCCCAAATATCTCAATTCTGTCAATTACATGAGCTAGAAGTTCAAAGTATTGCAGATGGTGAGGACGCTTATCGTATGCAAGGATTAAACCCTATAGCCAGTGGTCAATTAACAATGGATGAGATTAAACGTTGTGAGGGAGATCATTCACTTGAACTTCAATTGCAAAATAAAAAATCTGAGTCCATTCAATCGAGCGTTAAAACAAAAAAATACTTACCGTTATCAGTAAGACAAGAAAGACCTAAGGCTATAGCTTGGCTAATTCGTGAGTATGGACAAATACTAACAGATACACAAATAGCAAAACTTACAAGTTCAACTAAGCCTACTGTTGCAAATATAAGGGCTGGTAATCAATCTCAACCAATTACAGAATTTAGAAACCCCACTGATCTTGGTTTATGCACTTATGAAGAGCTCGAAGCACTAGTTGAAAAAGGTCAGCGAAAAGTAGAGCGCGAGAGAAAAGCAAAAGAAAAGGCAGAAAAATTACAATCTACTACTGCTTAGTGAAGAATAAATAAACATCTCCTAATCTTATACCAAATTTTTTCATAGTAGCTTTGTTGAATACATTTTTTTCATCTTGCATAATCATCCAATCATCAAATTTAACATTCATAATTCCATCACCATACTTGAGTTTTAATGTGTAATGCCAGTTTAAAGCATTACCTGAACTTTCACCTAAAGCTACACCTATAATATCATCAGAAATTCCTTCGTAAGTATTTTCACCAGTTTTTTTTATCTCCCATCTTCTGAATTCTTCCTCTCCATCATCATAGAGGAAGGTCTCATTGAGAATAAAATTATCTTCCTGTTGAATACCTTCCATTTCAACAGTAAATTGTCGCCTTACCTTTCCAAGTCTATCAATAAAAAGACCGCTAGCTGTTGTTTTTCCTAAAAAATACTCTTCTATTTTAAATATTGGTTTTTTGTTGGCAAAGTCTTCAAGTTTCATATTATTACACCCACTGACAAATATTAATAAAATACTAGCTATTAATACATTTCTCATACACACAATCAATACGCTCATTGATGAAAGTAGATCTTTAACAGATTTAATTTACTTATTGATAAAATCTATTTGATATACATCAATAGTTTTTGCCTTAAAACCTCCTGAACAATATGATAAGTAAAAATTCCACATTCTTTTGAAATCTTCAGAGTAACCTAAATTTTTTATTATATCCCATTTATTGTTAAAATTTTTTCTCCACATCTCAAGTGTTTGATAATAACTATCTGCCATTTGATTTTTAATTTGGAAGTCGAATTTTTTTTGAATAGCTATTTTTTCTAAAGCTTTTACTGATGGTAACATTCCACCAGGAAAAATATATTTTTGAATAAAATCAATTTTTCGAGTATACCTCTCAAAAAAATCTTCAAAGATTACAATAGTTTGCATTGAAAAGACTCCCGATGGTTTTAACAAGTCTTTAACTTTTTCAAAATAAGTTTGCCAATATTGTATTCCAACAGCCTCAAACATTTCAATGGAGTAGATTCTAGAATATTCTCCTTGATGTTCTCTGTAATCTTTATATATGACATTTAGTTTATTTTCTAAATGATGTTCTCTAATTTTTGTTTTTACAAATTCGTATTGCTCTTTTGAGATAGTTAAAGTATCGATTTTGATATCAGGGAATTTTGAAATTAAATAAAAAGCAAAACTTCCCCATCCAGACCCAATTTCTAAAACATGATCACCTGGTCTAGGCTCATTACCCTCAATAAGACTTGCAAATTTATTTTTTTGTGCCTCAGATAACGTTTCCAAGCCTGTTTTAAAAAAACCTGAGGAGTAAGTTAAAGTATCATCAAGCCACTCCAAATAGAATTCATTACCAAGATCATAGTGAGCATGAATATTTTTTTTACTCTGAAATAATGAGTTTTTAGTTTTATTCATGTATTTTTTTGATAAAAATCTGTAAAACTTTGATCCACTCATTTCGTTACCAAAAGCTCTTTCATTTAGTGCACCAAATTCTAAGAATTTACTTAAATCGTCTGCTTCAAATTTCTTTTTTATATAAGCTTCACCAAGCCCAACTGAACCACGAAAATACAAATCCCATATCATAGAAATACTACTAATTGTTAAATGCACTGAAGGACCCTCTAATTCACCGTAAAACTCATAAGATTTACCCTTAACATTTAAAGTCAAAGATCCATATCTAATTTTAGAACAAACTTTTTTTATATATCTATCAATAAACAAGATTTTACCTAATTGTAACTAATCTAAGTATAGATTATCTTTTATTCTATTGGAATATTTAAAGAATTTACTTTTTTTTAATAAAAGCTTAATTGCCTGATAGTGAATAAGAGTGATTGTTTTTACACTCCCAAAAATATTTAAAATTAAAAACAAAATAAAATTATAAAAAGTTATTTCTTTTAAATTTAAATCTATAGAGGCATAAAATATTTGCTCTTTTTTTAGGTTAAATTGATTAATATTACAAAAAAAATGGTTTTTTCTTTTATTTTTCGAAGAAATCTTATAAGTGCAGTCCATTTCAATAAATGGTGACACATACATATTTTTTTTAAACTCTTTATCTTTAAATTTGTTCAAGGTTAAATAATGAACTTGGTCTCCGAATGTATTTTTCACTTCATATATGATCGACTTAACTTTATTCTTACTATCAAGATATAAATAAAAGCTAATAGGGTTAAATGAATAACCAACAATTGATGGGATGCTTATAAATTGAATACTATTAAAAACAATATCGTGTTTTTCAGCAACATTTTTTGCAAAATCATATAAACTCTTTTTTTTATTTCTAAATCCGTGCTGTTTATAAAAAATTGAAAAAAAGTTAAATCTATTTAGAGATATAAATGGATGGATATTTATTGTGTTACTTAGATTTATACTTAAGTATGGTGCATTATATTGAAAAAAATTATCAGTATCCCTTGTTCTTTTATGAATTATTTTACCTATTCCAAAACAATGAGAAGAAATTAATTCCATTGCACTCTTGAAGTATCCGCATTTTTAAACTCCTTTAAATCTATATTTAACCTTTTACAAACTTTTATAGCAGATTGAATACCGTCTTCATGAAAACCATAGCCAAGATAACTACCAACATAATAAGAATTCTCATAGCCTTGAATTTGTGAAATATTTTTTTGAGCATTTAGAGTTTTAGGTGTGAATATTGGATGTTCGTAAATTGTTTGATAGTGATTCAGATTTTGATCCTGATTAAGAGAGACAAAGAAATTGTCATTAGTTTCTAGTGGTTGCAATTTATTCATCCAATAACTTAAAGTACATTTATTATTTAAATTCGTATGAAAATTCCAACTTGACCAAGCTTTTAAATGAGTTGGCATAAGAGAGTTATTTTGATGCAATTGTGCTAAATTTTTTTGAAAATCAAATTCATTTAAAACCTCATGCTCTTTCTGATGTATTTTATCTAAAAGAGGAAAAAAATGTTTGGGAGGACATGCAAATATTATAATGTCAAAAACAGATTTTTTTCCTTCAAAGAAAATTTCAATCTTGTCATTTCTTGAAATTTTTTGAATTCTACATGACTTTTTGATTTTAAATTTTGCAGATTTAATTAATAAATTGATATATTGTTTGGAACCATTTCTTATTGTTTTCCATTGTGGTCTATTCGTGAAATTAAACAATTTGTGATTTTGAAAAAAATTAATAATACTTTTTAATGGCTGATTAAGAGAGTCTTGATCGGGAGTTGACCAAATACTTGAAATTAAAGGAATAAGATGGAAATTAATAAATTCATCAGAGTAATTTTTTGTTTTAAGAAAATCTCTAATTGAAATATCTGATGTAATATTTTTTTTTTGATAAACTTTATAAAAAATAATGATGTCTTTTAACATTTTGTAGAATTTTAAATTAAAAAAATTTTTATGATCTGCAAATAATGCACTTAAACTTCCTCCCCCGTACTCGAATTTGTTTTCCTCATTCAGAAAACTAAAGGACATATTGCTATTAACAGTTTCAACTTTGAGAAGATCAAAAAATTTTGTTAAATTTGGGTATGTCATTTCATTGTAGACAATAAAACCTGTATCTATTGGTATAGTATTTCCGTTACTATCTTTGACTTCTCTTGTATTTGCATGCCCACCTAAATAATCATTTTTCTCAAATAGTGTTACATCAAAATATTCTTGTGAAAAATATGCTGTAGATAATCCCGCTATACCAGATCCAATTATAGCTACGCTTTTTTTCAAATTATGATTTCGTTTGTTGATAAGCTTCAAGTGCTCTGTTGCGAGACTCTTTCAAATCAACGATTGGATTAACATATTTTTTTTCTTTGACTAAACTATCTAATAATTTTTTATCTAAATATGGCTCGAATACTGTTTTTGATGAATTAAATATTTTTAATTGTGGAATATACTTCAAGATAAATTGAGCCTGTGGATCGAACTTTTCTGACTGAAGCACAGGATTAAATACACGAAAATATGGGGAAGCATCTGCGCCACAGCCTGCTATCCACTGCCATCCAGCTGCATTACTAGCTTCATCATAATCTAGTAAACTTTTTTGAAAATACCGCTCACCTAATGTCCAGTTTAATAATAAATTTTTCACAAGAAAACTTCCAACAACCATTCTAAGCCTATTATGCATCCACCCCTCTTCATAAATTTGACTCATTGCAGCGTCTACAAGAGGTATACCTGTTTTACCCTCAGTCCATAGAGCAAAATCTTTTTTGCTACTTCTCCATGGGAATTTTTTAAATTTAGGGTTAATCGGTTTAGTTGATAAATCTTCAGAATAATACAACAATGAATAAGAAAATTCTCTCCAGCCAATTTCTGATAAATAAGTATTTACAGCATTATTAGATTTTTTTGAATTTTGGATTTTTTCAATTATTACCCGCGGGGATATCTCTCCAAATCTTAAATGAGGAGATATTCTTGATGTTTGATCAAAATCAGGTCTATTTCTATTTACATCATATTTATCTATATGAGAAGAGATGTAAGTCTCAATTTTTTTCAAAGCTGCATCCTCTCCTGGACTCCAATAATTATTAAACTTCTCATACCAACTTCTATTAGATAAAAAATTGATTTTAGTTTTTTCATTGTGTTTAAATGATTTGATTGATGTATTTTTTTGGTAAGAAAATTTCTTGTTCAAATAAACTTTAAAAGCAGTTTTCCAATAAGGAGTAAAAACTTTAAAGAACTGACCAGAGTTATTTTGTACTTCCCATGGCTCATTAAGTAAGTGTGAATTAAAAGTTTCAACATGAATATTTTTATTTTTAAAAAAACTCTTTATCTCAGTGTCTCTTTTAATAGATTGGTCTGAATAGAGCCTATTCCAAATTAATGATGAAATTTTGTATTTTTCAATTAGGTGTGAGAGATTTTTTTTCGCTTCACCATCAGTTATAATAAGCTTTACATTAAATTTTTGTTCTAAATTCTTGGAATGCAAATGAAGAGTATTGTTTAACCACCATTGACCAGCATCTCCAGTGGCTTTCTTTTCAATGTCATCATAAATATAAACAAGTAATGCTGGGGATTTTTGTTTTGATATAAATTCCAAACAAGGATTATCAGTAATCCTAAAGTCTCTTCTCAGCCAATATAAAGTTCTATTTTCGATGATTAAATAATAACAAAATTATTTACTATGAGGAGGCATTTTCTTTTCTACAAACCAAACATGCTTTTTCAAAACAGGGTCATACTTTCTCTGGCGAAGTTTGTCAGAAACTTTCAATCCTTTAGTGGGTTTACGTACAATATATTTTGTGCCAGTTTCAGGTTTTTCTTCAGGTATTAACTGTTTAAGTTGGTATGTAGACTTTTTTGCCATTGGCGTAAACTAAACTAATTTTGAATTTGGTCAACATTGATATTTAATGAAATTAAAGAACTTTTTTCCAATGTTCTCGCTTATCTTTGAGAGAACGTCTCTTTTTTTCTGTCATATTATCAAAACAGATGGAACATGAATATCCCTCTTCATATTTAGGAGATTTTCTCTCTCTTGGAGTTAAAGGCATGTTACACCCGTAACAAAGCTTACTCGTACCTTGAGAAAGTTGCTTGTTCAAAGATACTCTGTAGTCAAAAACAAAGCATTCACCCTTCCATGAGTCAGCAGATGTGGTTTCAAAATATTTTAATATTCCTCCTTTAAGTTGATATGTCTCAATACCATATTTTTCCATTAAAGGTCCTGCTTTTTCACATCTAATTCCACCTGTACAATAAATACCAACTTTTTTATTCTGAAATTTTTCTTTGTTATTCTTTATATAACTTTTGAAATCTTTAAATGTTTCAATTTTAGGGTTGATAGCATTTTTATAATGGCCAATTTTAAATTCATAATCATTTCTTGTATCAAGAATTTCTACATTTTTATCATTGGCAAATTTATCCCAATCACTTGGTTCAATAAACTTAGATTTTTTAATGTCTGAAATTTTTAATCCAAAATCAGATGTAACTATTTCCTTTTTAAGTTTAATTTTAAACTCGTTAAAAATTCTTTGGCCATTAAAGTCTGATATTTTTATATTTTCTTTAGTGACTCCTAAAGACATTAGATAGTCGATAATTTTTTTTTCTAATTTTGAAGAGACTGCTATTGTACCATTTAAACCTTCCTCACTGACAATAATCGAACCTTTTATTTGTTTTAAAAGAAAGTGTAAATTTAACCTCTCTTTTAATAATCTGGGATTGGATACGTTAAAGAAACTATAAAACGCAATGACTCTCATTAGTATGTTTTATAACAAATGTATAGATTGATCAAATAAGGCGTTTAAATTACTTTGATTTTATTAGTAAATTGATTTTCAAATTTAACTAACTGAGGCATAAATTTAAACCAAGCATCTTTCAAAGCTTCTACAAATTTTTCAGTAGACTCTGGGTCATGACATGGAGTAGGAGTTATTCTTATTCTCTCAGTTCCTTTTGGGACTGTTGGATAATTAATAGGCTGAACATAAACCTGGTGCTCATTTAAAAGAAAATCACTAATCTCTTTACATAATTTGCTATCTCCAATTAATACTGGGATTATATGTGAACCTGAGTCTAAAAAAGGAATACCTGCGGTTCGTAGTTCTTTTTTAACAAAATCAACATTCTCAAAGAATGAAGATCGAATTTCATCGTTTTTCTTTACTTGTCTAATGCTCTCTAGACTCCCGGCAGCTACTGCTGGGCACATGGATGTTGTGAAAATAAATCCTTTTGAAAAACTTCTAACAAAATCAATTATTGTCTCAGTCGAGGCTATATAACCTCCAGCTAGACCAAATGCTTTTGCCAATGTTCCATTGATAATATCAATATGCTCAGATAATCCTTTTTGATCTGCTACACCTGCTGCATTGGGGCCGTATAAACCTACAGCATGAACTTCATCTAAGTATATTAATGCTCCATTATCCTGAGCAACCTGAATAATATCTTCTAGTGGTGCAAAATCAGCTTCCATTGAATAGACAGACTCCAAGACGATAATTTTTGGTCGAGAAAAATCTACTCCCTTTAGAATGTCCTTTAAGTGTTTTACATCGTTATGACGATAAATAGCTTTTTCTTTTTTACTTGTGCGAATTCCCTCTATAAGAGATGCGTGATTTAGTTCATCACTTAAAACTAAACAATTATCAAAAGCAGATATAATAGACTTTAGTGCAGACTCATTAGCACTATATCCAGAATTAAATGCTAGAGCTCTTTCTTTTTTATGTAAGAGTGCGATTTCTTTTTCAAGTTGAATATGGAAATTAGTAGTACCTGATATATTCCTTGTTCCTCCGCTTCCCGCTCCTAACTTTTCAGCAGCAGATTGCATTGCGGAAATAACTTCTTTGTTCTGGCTCATGCCTAAGTAATCATTTGAACACCAGACATCAATCTCTTCGGTTTGACCATTACTATGTCTTGTAGCTTTGGGATACTGTCCGGCTTTTCTTTCTATGTTGTTAAACACTCTGTAGTGGCCCTCATCCTTAATTTTATCAATTTCAGATTGAAGGGTGCTTAAATAATTAGATTTCCAATTGTGATTTTTCACAAATATTAATTTATTTTTTACTAATCTAAAAGATACTGCAATAAAGACGCATAAAGCCTCTAATTAGGGGCTTTTTGTCCTATTTACCCTAGGTATTACTTCTTTGCCAATCAGTTCAATAGATTTGATTAAATTTTCATGGGTAATATCAGCTATATCCATTTGAAATTGGAATCTATTAATACCTCCAAGGGCTTGACTATGTCTGATAATCTTTTCAGCGACCTGATCAGGATCGCCTAAAACTATAGCTCCTAATGGACCAATTTGATTGTCAAATTGGTCTCTCGTCACAGGACCCCAACCTCTTTCTTTTCCAATTTTTGTGAACATCTTATAATAGCCCTTATAATACAAATCTATTGCTTCATCCATACTATTTGCGACATATCCCAGTGAATGAAGTCCTACGGAGAGTTTTTCTGGGGGGTGTCCTGCTTCTTTACCCGCCTGTCGATAAATATCTACCAAAGGCCTAAAGCGATGAGTATTGCCTCCAATTATGGCAATCATTAGAGGTAAGCCCATTGAACCTGCTCTTGCAAAAGATTGAGGTGTGCCACCAACACCTAACCAAATTGGGACGGTGTTTTGAATGGGCCTTGGATAAATAGGTAAATTATTTATCGAAGGTCTAAATTTTCCAGACCAACTAACAAATTCATTTTCTCTAATTTTTAAAAGCAAACCGAGCTTTTCAATAAACAATTCATCATAATCTTTGAAATCCAAACCAAATAATGGAAAGGCCTCAGAAAATGATCCTCTTCCAGCTACCATTTCTGCTCTACCTCCGGATATCAGATCAAGAGTAGACAAGTTTTGAAATACACGAACAGGATCTGCTGCGCTTAAAACAGTTACAGCACTTATTAGCTTAATTTTTTTTGTTTGTGCTGCAGCTGCAGATAATATCATAAATGGTGCTGAGTCTAAAAATTCTTTTCTATGATGCTCTCCTATCCCAAATGAATTTAATCCAACTTCATCTGCAAAAATAATTCTATCAATAACATTATTAATGGCTTTAACACTATCTGAGCCCTCTCTTTTATCTGCAAAACTGTCTATACCGATTTCCAAGGTGTTCTTCTAAAATTTTTCAGTGTTTGTTCTAATTTCAATTTCCCATGACCAAGCTTTTTTATCCTGTAAATAAAAATTTAGGTATTGTTTTGCAATTTCATCAGGGTGTATCATTTGATAATTTCCAACTGTCTCTTTACCTATTCCTCCATCTATAACGAAATGACCTATATGAATATTTTGTGGGTGCAGCTCTCTTGCCAAAGATTGTGCTAAGCCTCTCAAACCAAACTTTCCCATAGCAAAAGACGCAGATTTGGCAAAACCCTTTACACTTGCAGATGATCCAGTGAAAAAAATATTACCTTTTCCTATTTTTATCATTCTTTTTACTGATTCATGCGCCACTAGAAAAGCCCCATAACTATTTACTTTTATTGATTGAAGCATTTCATCAGGATCGTATTCAATAAAAGGTTTTACAATTCTAAGAGATGGATTATAGATAACAATTTCTGGAGTGCCTATAATTGAGTCAGTCTGCAAAAATAAATTTTGAACACTTGTAATTTCCGTTGAGTCACACTTAAAAACTAAAGCGTCAATCTCTTTTTTTAAACTGTCAAGTTTGTCTATGTTTCTTGCAGCTAGTACGATTTTCATCCCCTTTGAATTAAATGCTCTAGCCAGAGAAGCACTTAAACCTGATCCTGCTCCGACAATTAAAACTGCTTTTTGTGTCATAATATCAAACGTTATTTAGCTATAACATATTTTGAAATAAGTACATATTGACCAATAAGTCTCGCTTAAATTGTATTAGCGTTGATTATTTGTTATTTCTTAATGTCATCAATGGTTATGAAAAAGATTGTTTTATTATCAAGGAAAAGTTTTCTCGCTAAAATTCAGACTCACATTGCAGAAATAGAAATTAATAAAATACAAAAAAATATAATTGATACGCATTACTCATCAAGCGTTGGTGACACGGACATGTCAGCTAAAGCTTGGGAACAACATGGATTTGGAATATTTACAAATTCACTCTCAAAAAAATTAATCTTAAAAGAAGCAGATGTGGTAGTTCATTCATTCAAAGATCTTCCTGTTAAAAATCTTAATAAGACCTCTTTTATTTGTCTCAAAAGAGATGATCCAAGAGATGTTATTCTTATTAAAAAGACATCATTAAATAAAAAAAAATTAGTTATAGGGACATCCTCTCCTAGAAGAAAATATTATTTAAAAAAATTAACAAAGTTTTTACCATTTAAAGAATTGAAGCCATTCGACATTAGGGGAAACGTACCATCTAGGCTGGAAAAAATATTAAATTCCTCAAAAGAGGATGGGGTGTTTATGGCTAAAGCTGCTATAGATAGAATTTTTAAATATGGAGAAAAAATTAATAAAAAAGATTATAGAAATTTTAAATTGAAATTTAAAAAGTTTGAGAAAATAATTTTACCAATTTCTGAATTTCCTAGTGCGGCAGCACAAGGATGCATTGCTTTGGAATATAGGAAAGATGATCGAAAAACAGAAAAAATATTGAAAAAAATTAATCATTTACCCTCGTTAGATGATTGTCAAAGAGAGAGAAAATATTTATTCA
This sequence comes from uncultured Alphaproteobacteria bacterium, assembly GCA_902595525.1. The sequence goes on from CACJQJ010000004.1 coordinate 23,668, forward strand.
AATGGGGAGGTGGTTGCAATCTAGATGTAGGAGTAACTATTGAAAATATTCTAAATGAAAAAATCTTATTTGCACAAGGGAAAGAAAATCAAACAAAAAAATATTTTAAAGAAAAAAAATATCTAAATAATAAAAAAGTTAAAAAAGTTAAAAATATATTTCCTTCAAGCTTATCAAAATATCAAATGTTTCAGAGAAATTTACATGAATTTAATAAAACAGTAAAAAATAAAAATGTTTTGGCCACAAGATCAGAATTTAAAGAGTTTAAATCTTTGAAAAGTGTATCAAATCTTATAACTTCTGGCGTTAGTTCTTGGAAAAAAATAAGTAAAATGGGCATTCTTGTAAATTCTTCTCTCGATAGTTTTGGTGAAAATTATCGAGAAACTGAAAATTTTTATAAAGATAATCAAAAACCTACTTATAAACTCACATATGAAGGAAATATGCTAAATAAAAAATTTCCTATCATATCACACTATAGTTTAGTCCCTTTGATTAATGACAATACGATTGATAATTTGTTTGTAGCGGAGAGTTTTTATTGGATGAGCTTCTCTGCATTTAAATTAGCTATACAACTAAGACCAGAAATACTAAATAAGCGTAATTCGTGTGGACCTGGTCAAACGTATCTTCAAATTTCTAAATTTATTTCTAAAAATCAATTAAATGTATATCTTACTTATGATGATTTTAAAAATTTTGAACTTAAATGATTAAAAATTATTTCCCTATTGATCAGTCTAAATCTCTTAAAAAGAAAATTTTAATTCAACCTTTATTTGTGGATCAAAAGGTAAAAAATTCAAAGGAAATTAAAGGATTAGGTGATAATAAGAGTTGGTCATCTACATCTATAATTAAGGCAATTGAAAAGGATTTAAAAAAAGGTATCAATAATTTTCTTCTTTTTATCGTTCCAAATAAAAAACAAAAACATCCGGAGGATTTTAGCTTTCACTATGAAGTTATAAGAAAAATTAAAAATTATTTTGGAAAAGATATAGTTTTACTTATAGATACTTGCTTATGCTCAATAACTGTTGATGGGCATTGTGGAGTTACTCATAAAAAATCAATTGATCTTAATAAAACACATTACTCTTTAGGATTAGCTGCAAATACATATCTTGAGGCGGGAGCTGATATAATTGCACCAAGTGACATGATGAAAAATACGACTAAATATTTGAGAAAAATATTTGTTCAAAATGGTTTTTCAAATTCTCAAATAATGAGTTACTCAACAAAATTTAAAAGTCACTTTTACGGCCCTTTTAGAGATGTTGCAAAATCATCACCACAGGGATTTGATCGATCATCATATCAATTACCTGTTGAGGACAAAGTAAAGGCGATTAAAAGCTCAATTAGTAATGCAACTCAAGGTGCAAATTATTTAATGGTTAAGCCCGGAATGACTTCAATAGATTTAATAAGAGATATAAAAAAGGAGACACTGCTTCCCACGGGTGCGTACCAAGTAAGCGGTGAATATGCTAGTTTACAAATGCTCAGCAAAGCTAAATTCGGCAATTATGTTGATTTGCTCCTAGAGTCTTTAACAGTACTTAAAAGAGCTGAAGCAGATTTTATTATTACTTATGGAGCTAGAGATATTGCAAAATACCTATAACAAAAATTTTTTTAATGCCTTAAATAAAGTTGAACAAAAAATTCCTCCAATTTGGTTTATGAGACAGGCTGGTCGATATCATCAGCATTACAGAAAATTAAAAGAAAAATATTCTTTTGAACAATTATGTAAAGAGCCTGAGCTTGCTTGTGAGGTAACTCTCGGACCTATTGTTGAATTCGATTTTGATGCTGCAATATTGTTTAGTGATATTCTTTTTCCTTTAGATTTTTTAGGTATGAGTTTGAAGTTTAATCCTGGACCAATATTTGAAAAAAATTTAAGTTCAAAAATGATATCCGAATTTAATATTGATGAATTTGAAAGTTTTATAGATTTTCAGAATATATCTCTAAAACATATTAGAAATGAACTATCAAATGATAAATCCTTAATTGGATTTACTGGTGGACCTGTAACCTTATACCATTTTGCAACGAGGAATAATCCTGTATCACAAACACTATTTCAACAAACCCTACCCGTTTTAGAAATGTTAATACAAAAAAATATACAAATTCAGTTTCAAAATGACATTGATTTGTTAATGATATTTGATACTGAAGCTAATAAACTAAACGATAAAGATTTTGACGAATACGTTATTCCTTTTTTATTTAAAATTTCAAATAGTTATCCAAATAAAATTGGATATTTCACTAAGGAAATTTCTCAAACTAAATTTAATAAATTACAACATTTAAAAAATTTAAAACTTACAGTTTTAGGAACTAATTTGGAGGTTTTCACTGAATTACCAAAGACACATTTATCTTTACAGGGGAATTTTTCAAATGATTTGTTAGCTATGGAGGACACTAAATCTTTTTCTGATTATATTGATAAATTTATTGAGAAATGCTTGCAGAGTGAGCCATCTCATAGATCTGGGTGGATTGCTAGCCTCGATCACGGTGTAAAAAAAACTACTCCTGAGGCTAATGTTCATTTATTCATAGAAAAGATAAGAACTAAGTTATCATAAAAATCGTAATGTTTTTCAATGGCTTCATTTAAAGGTAATAAACTCTTCGTTCATGGCTCTAGTCTTAAGACAGGTATTTTGATCACAAATTTAGGAACACCAGATGAACCAACTAAGTCGTCTTTAAAGACTTATCTCAAACAATTTCTATCAGATGAACGTGTCATAGAAACACCAAAAGCTATTTGGTGGCCTATTCTTAATGGAATAGTTTTAAATACTCGACCAGCGAAGTCAGCTAAAAATTACAAATCTGTTTGGACAGAAGAAGGTTCACCTCTTCTATTCCACACAAAAAACCAATTATCGAAAATAAAAGAAACTATTAATAAGAAATATCAAAATATCGTATTTGATATTGGAATGCGTTATGGGAGTCCTAGCATCTCTATGGGTTTAAATAATCTTAGAAATCAAAATTGTGATCGTATTATTATTTTACCTTTATACCCTCAATATTGTGCAGCTACAACGGGCTCAACGTTTGATGCTGTTGCAGAAGAATTAAAAAGTTGGCGTTGGGTACCATCTCTTCGTTTTATTGGAGGATATTACGAAAATGAACTGTATATTAAAGCACTAAAAAATAGCATTGAAGAATTTTGGACGAAAAATTCAAAACCAAAAAAAATCATATTTAGCTATCATGGTGTTCCAAAAAAATATTTAGATAAAGGGGATCCGTATCATTGTTTTTGCAGAAAAACTACTAGGCTGGTGGCAGAGACAATGGGCTTACCAGAGGAAAGTTATATGACCACATTTCAATCTAGATTTGGACCAGCAGAATGGCTTCAACCTTACACAGATAAAACTATAGAGAGCTTAGCAAAAAATGGTACTGACCACATTCATGTTATAAGTCCTGCTTTTTCCTCAGATTGTCTCGAGACAATAGAAGAACTTAACGAGGAAAATAGAGAAATATTCATGGAAAATGGTGGAAAGGAATTTGGATATATTCCTTGTCTAAATGATCGAGAAGATCATATACTCCTACTCACTTCGTTGATAGAAAACGAACTACATGGGTGGGTATGAGTGATCAAATAAAAAATCAACAAACTAAAGCAGAAAAGTGGTTTCGAGAACTTCGAAATCAAATGGTTGGATCAATACAAAAGCTTGATGGGTCTGAATTTATAGAAAAAGAATGGCAAAGACCTGGTGGTGGTGGAGGTTTGATGTCCTTACTAAAAGGAGAAATATTTGAAAAAGTAGGAGTAAATATTTCAACAGTGCATGGTAATTTTAGTGAAGAGTTTAAAAAATCAATGCCGGGAACCGAAGAGGATCCAAGCTTTTGGGCTAGTGGAATCTCAGTGGTAGCTCACATGAAAAACCCGAAAATCCCTGCAGCTCATTTTAACACTAGGTACATAACCACAAAAGGAAAAAAATGGTTTGGTGGTGGTTGTGATTTAACCCCAGCAATACCTGAAAAATTAGAAACAGATAATTTTCATCAAGGTCTCCAACGAACATGTGATCAACATAATTCAACTTATTATGAAAAATTTAAAAAACAATGTGATGAATACTTTTATTTAGAGCATCGAAAAGAAAGTAGAGGTATAGGAGGGATTTTTTTTGATTATATCAATACAGACTTTGATAAGGATTTATCATTCATAAAAGATGTTGGGCAATTCTTTATTAATTTTGTAATTGAAAACTCAAAAAGAAAAAAAGATTTTAACTTTAATCAAGATGACTTAGATGCTCTCTCAAAAAAAAGATCTCGTTACGTAGAATTTAATTTGCTTTATGATAGAGGGACATTATTTGGATTAAAAACCGGTGGTAATATTGATGCTATATTAATGTCAATGCCCCCAGAGGCTAAATGGTAACAAAATGTATGAGTTATTAAAAATTTTACATATCATATCTTTTGTATCATGGTTTGCTGGGTTATTTTATTTACCAAGACTTTTTGTTTATCATGTAGAAAACATAACCAATCCTGAAATGAATAGTGTATTTCAAAAAATGGAATATAAATTGCTTAAAATTATAATGAACCCAGCAATGATATTGACTTGGGTATTTGGTTTAGCCCTTGTCCATTATGTAGGTTTTGAATTATGGCTTTTTTTGAAAATTATTTTAGTTCTTATTCTCTCTGCATTTCATATGTATTTAAGTAAAATTAGAAAAAGTCTAGAGAGTAATTTTAGAGACTATACCTCAAAATATCTAAGAATAATTAATGAAGTGCCTACTGTTCTTCTAATTTTAATTGTAATACTTGTAGTTGTAAGACCTTTTTAATTTTATGGATCTTACCCAAGGGGATATAAAAAAACAATTAATCGGTATGGCTGTTCCAGCAGGAACAGGTCTTTTGTTTTATACTCTTTACAATGTGGTAGATACTTTTTATGCGGGTCTCATAAGCACAGAGGCTATTGCAGGCTTATCAATATCTTACCCCTTGTATTTTATTTTATTAGCCTTCGCTGTAGGTTTTGGACAAGGTACAACAGCTCTTGTTTCAATAGCTATTGGCAAAAAAAAATTTAATGAGGCAATTAAGATACATACTCAAGCTTTAGTTATCACTTTATTGGTTTCAATAGCCATAGGGTTAACAACGTTTCTATTATCTAGACCTGTATTTTTATATTTTGGGGCAGAAGGTACTTTTCTTAACAATGGTCTAAGATACATAAAAGTACTCTCAATTGGTGCTCCAATTTTTATTGTTTCTTTTGTTGTTAATTCACTTTTATATGCACAAGGAGATACAAAAAAAAATAGAAATGCATTAATCATAAGCTTTTTTATTAATTTAATATTTAGTCCTTTCTTATCTTTAGGTTATGGTCCTTTTCCTGCATTGGGAACTCTCGGCATAGCTCTTGCAACAGTCATATCTCAACTATTTCATTTTTTCTTTTTAAGCTATTATGCTATTCGCAGTCCTTTGTTTGAATATTTCAATTACAATTATATTTGGTTAGAATATAAAATCGTATTAAGAATTTTAAGACAATCTATACCCTCTAGTATGAATATGTTCATGATTGCAGTTGGTTTCTTCATAATGCAAAAGTTTGTTACAAGTTATGGTGCCTCAGCTAGTGCAGCTTATGGTATAGCTTTAAGAATTGAGCAAATTATTTTATTACCTGCCATAGGATTTAGTAGTGCTTTATTAAGTATGGTAGGACAAAATTTTGGTTCGAAGAATTTTAATAGAATTTATGAAGCTTTTTTAATTTCATTAAGGTTATCTATGACAATGATGATTTTTGGAGCATTAGTACTTATATTTGCGGGTGAAAGGATTGCTAGTTTTTTTTCAAGAGACAGTGAAGTGATAATTATTGCTGGTAGTTACTTGTTTATGGTGGCTTTTTTGGCTTTTATATATCAAGTTATTGATAGGTGTGATTCTGTTCTTTCTGGTTTAAGAAAACCTTCTGTAAATGTTTTCTACACTTTTATTAGATTGGTATTTCTTCCCCCATTTGTAATTTATTTATTTTCTGAGACTCTTGAAAAAGGCCTAATTGGTATTTGGTGGGCTATATTTTTTACAAATTTACTAGGCTCAGTGTTTGTTTTTTTTCATATGAAATACTTATTTAAAAAAGAATCCAGTATCTCAATAAATTAACTAAAATCTTTCAGGTCTTCCAAATGTTTACTAAGAGCTTTTGTAGATAATTGTATCTCATAGATAAATAACACTATAGCTATTGAAAATATTAATATCCCCAAACCAAAAAAGTTTAAGGCTAAGTCATAAATCTTGATATAGCTGAAAAAAATAGATATTAAATTCAGCAAAAAGCTGATCCCAGAGAGGGTTTGAACTGACCTTACTAATGTTAAACGGGTTATAAGTACTTTAATTTGATCTAAGTGATGTTGAACCATATTGCTAGTTGGTCTATTTGTAATTATTGTGTCATGGATCTTTCTGATTAATGAAGCAAGAGAGGTATATCTATTACCAAACGATATCATCATTAAAGGTATAGCTGGAAACAAAAGTGCAGGATAAAGTGTTGTGAAGCTTGGCATACTATTAATGGAGCAGTTTGTTATAACTAGGAGGGAATAACTAAGAGTCTATGTCAACACGGAGTTAATCGAAACTTTTAAAAACTGCTCCTAATAAGTTTATACATATAATATTTTCAAAAAACTCTTGTTATGATTGCATAACAACTATGCAACTTAAAGACAGCTGATGAAATAATTTACAAATAAAAAATTAATAATCAAATTATTTCCAAGAAAATAATAGATAAGGTAAGCATAAGTAAATAAAGAATTATTATTATATTAACTAATTTCCAAACTTGTTTGTTCAAAAAATATAATCTTAGTGATTGAGCACCATAGCCTAAAAAATAAAAAAAAATAAATGACGCTAGACTTGCCCCTAATCCAAATAAAATCTTGTCAGAAATAGTTAGAAAATTTTTTGATAAATTTCCTAAAATAAAAACAGTATCTGAGTAAACGTGTGGGTTTAAAAAAGTAAAGGCAAGTGTCTGGAGGGTTATTTTTAACTTTGACGATTGTGTATGTGTTTGTGAAAATACAATATCATGTTTAAATGTTTTTATTTTTGACCATATAAAATTTAAAAGAAAGAGGACAAGCCCTATAGATAATAATAAATTGATCAGATCGTTGATGAAATTTTTAATAAAGTGAAATATGAAAATACCAAAAAAAATCAATAAGAAATCACCAACTATACATATTGAAGTTACTAAAAAAATATTATTTTTTTTTATACCTTGCTCTATAACAAATAAATTTTGTGCACCTATAGCAAGTATTAAACTTAAACCTGTTGAAAAACCAAAAATAAACTCATTCATGACAATTTTGCACAGTTTATATACTTTACACCTAAAATCTATTTAGTAAGTTTGTGTGATGAAAGTTTTTGTTGGTGGATTATTTTTTGCTTTAATATTTATTTTTGTTGTAACTGATGGTTTTGTAAAAATTAGTCTACCTCTGTAAACCTTCTTCTTTTACCACTACTCCACTCATCACTAAATTTTAAAGTCCCTAAGTGTAATGGTATTTTTTCTTTAACAATTAAATTATTTTCCGAAAATTCAAAAAAAGATTTATGAAGATAGCGAAACTCAAGCAAATGATTCATAATTCCAAAGTTTATATCCTTAATCACATTAGGATCTACATTCTGATTTGAAATAAAAACATAATCATTTTCTGCGGGAAAATTTAAAATTGAACGAAGCGATAAATTAAAGGGACGATTGAGTAAATCTGATTTTTTAATAATTGCATATTGAAATTGATTTTGTTCAATTTTTTTAATTATTTCATCAACGCTATCATCGAGGCGTGTATTGCATTCTAAAGTGTTAGAACCACCATAACTATGAGATATTTCAAGTTCCCTGTCCAATACTTTGCAAATACTTTTAGCTAGAATATATTCTGTTCCCAATGTAGAACGAACCATGATTGTTAAAGAAATATCTTGAGAGAGGGCAAACAATAAATTCGTTTTAAGAAATAATATTACAATAAAAGAAAATATTACTTTTAAATACATAGATTACTTTTAACATAAAACATTCTAAATTGTTAAATAGAATTAAATGCCAAATTTTTTAACTATTGCATTAATAGCTTGTTTTGCATACGCCATTGAAAGTATTTTCGGTTTTGGTGGTACGATAATCTTTTTGGGAATTAGTGGATTTTTCTTTGACTTTAATTCTTTGTTAAAGCTTGCAATGATTGTTGGGCTATCCTCCGGTTTAGCTGTTTTAATTCAATCATATAAATATGTCTCTTTAAATCATCTGATCAAAATTTTAATTTATACAGTCCCAGGTGCATTAATTGGAACATATTTTATCAGTTATTTTGCGTCAGATATTTTAATAAAAATATTTGCAATAATTTTAATTATATATGGATGTTTCAACTTATTCTTTCCTGATATCAGGTTTCCTCAATTCTTGAAAAATTTTTTTGTAATCCTAGGTGGATTTATTCAAGGGATTTATACTATTGGAGGACCATTTGTATTAATGGGATATAAAGATTATTTCTCCTCAAAACAAGAGTTGCGATCAACTATGGCTGGATATTTTTTTATTATAAACTCTTTGAGAGCAATATTTTTTATGTTTTTGGGAGGAAGCTATTTAGAGATAGTGAAAATATACTATCCAATAGCTCTTTTAGTTATGTTAAGTGTTTGGCTGGGTTATTTTATACATAAACAAATACCAGAAATCCTATTTAAAAAACTTATTATTATTGCTATCACTTTGATAGGAGTATTGATTTTATTTACAAAATGATCGACTGGGAACCATATGGACCTATTTACTCTGTAGCTCCTGGAATAAAAAAAATAAAAGACCTTCCAATTATTGAATATGATGAGCATGAAGAAAGATATTTAAGTTTGAAACAAAAATGTAAAGAAAATATTTTTATTGATGATTATTTTACAAAAGAAGTTGATATAGCTGTATGCAAGAAGTTAAATTCTATATTAAAAAAAGAATACCCATCTAAAAACTCTAACTTTAATAACTTTGTAGAACTTGGTTATAATCTTCAAGAGGATATAGCCATTTTTCACAGATGTAACAAACTTATAGCTTTACATGTTTCATTTCCCTCTGTTTGGGTGCCTAAAGAAAAAATTGGTCTTAGTTTTGCTCAAATCCATCAACCTGTACCAGGTATGGAAAATTTTTTAAAAAATGAGAATAAATATGTCCAAATGATGGTTGAAGCAACAAATCCTATTATAAGGTATGTTTGGGGAGAGCATTATGGTTATTATTTATGTGAGCACGAACCTTTGCAAGAAAGTGTAAAAGTGATGCACACAGAAAGACAGACTTTTATTGGGATTCCAGAGAGTGATATTGGTATTTTCTTAATTCGAAAGAAAGTGATGTTTTATGATGACACATCAAATGATTTTAAGGAATGGTATAAAAGGCAAGTCAGATCTATGACAGAGGATCAAAAAATTTATAAGATAAAAAGAATCTGAGTCGATACTAGCGATCGAAAAAATTAATATATTTGAAGGTAATCAGATTACTGTTCCTGATTTCCCTCAGCTGGAGCATTTGGATCTGTAAGGCGCTCTAATTCGGCTAACTCTTCTGCTTCTCTTTTTGCTTCTCTTTTTGCCTTTTTAGCGGCAAGTTTTTCTTGGCGCTTACGCTCTTTCTCCATAGCTCTTTCACCAGCCTTTGATTTATAGTCAAAGTGAAGTCCCATATAAAGATTATATCAGAATTTTTTTGATACTAAAGTTTCACTTCATTGAATATTTATTAATTTAGAACTCTTTTTAAAAGATTAATCCAATTTAAATGTGAAATTTTAATCATTAAGTTTTCATTAAAACCCTGTGAAATTAATAGATCGATTAATTTGTGCATACCTAGAACACTATTTAGATCTTTTGGCATCATTGCACCGTCAAAATCTGAGCCAAATCCAACTTTATCATCTCCCAAATAGTCAATGAGGTACTTAAAATGATCTACTATTATTTGTAAATCTGTATCAGAGACCATTTTTCCATCTTTTCTTAAAAAAGCTGGGGCAAAGTTAACTCCAACCATCCCTTTAGTTTCTTTGATTGCATCTAATTGCTTATTTGTAAGGTTTCTAGAGTGTGGGCAAATCTGATGAGCATTGCTATGCGTGGCTACTAGGGGCGAATTTGAATATTTTGCTATATCCCAAAAACCTTTTTCATTTAAATGAGAAGTGTCAATTAACATATTTAGTGAATTACAATTTTTTATAAGTTCTATTCCTATTTCTGTTAAACCATCTCCAATATCTGGTGAAGTTGGAAAAGCAAAGGGAACGCCCTCTGCAAAAATAGTAGGTCTTGACCAAACTGGCCCAATTGATCTAAGACCAGCTCGAAATAAAGTATCGAGATTGTAAAAATTTTTATCTATACATTCAGCACCCTCTATATGCATTACTACAGATAATTGATCTTCATATTTAAATGAGTTTTCCAAATCCTTGCCAGATAAACAAATCTTAACTTTATTTTTTGAGTTTCTTTCAATTTTTGAAAGGATAGATAATTGATTTAATACAACTGGTAATGCATCGTTAACATCTACAGGTCTTGGAAGTGGTAATGAATATTCATCTTTCTCCATATCTTTATAGTTGACCAACTTATCAGAGTCAGAGATATCTTGTTCTGGGGTAGGAACATATATGGCACATAAGCCTCCCTTAAAATTAGCTTGGTTCATTCGAGGAAGATCTAAATGTCCTTCATTATCTCCATCGATAAAATCACGATACGAGTTAGGATTTTTCTTTAAAAATAATCTAAATAATACATCATTGTGACCATCAAAAATTTTATAATCCATATTATAAATTTATCATTTTTTTTGTTATTTAGACTATATACAAATTAAAAATATTTCATGAATTTATTTGAAGTCTCATAAATAGACATCTGCTTTCTAAATTAAGCAAATGTAAAATCTCTTTTTGAAACTATATATATGTATGAAAGGAAATTAAAATATGAATAAAATTTTTGGATTTACAGAACGATCTTTAAGTTTCTGGTTATCTTTTTTTAGTAAAAAAGAGGATAGTATTATAAATTTTTGTAAGGTTGAATACGGCTCTGATTGGCAATGGGCATACTCTGAGTATCAAAAAAATCAGTCATTTCCAAATAGCGTGAAAGAGGCTGCATAATGGACAATCTATTTAAATCTATAAGAAACATGATTATTAACGAAAAAACTAACCAAAAATCAAAGTCTAACAAAGAAGAAGCATATTTATCTCAAGCAATCGACATGATTGATCTTGAAAGAAGACAAAAAGAGTTAGATAGAAGATTTATTAGAAAATTTTAAAAAGCCCTATCTAGGGCTTTTTGCCTAACCTAACACCCAAATTTCAATAGCTACAAATATAAAAAGTCCAGCAAATATTAAATTGACAATATTTTTAGGTCTATTGAAATAATTTGAAAACTTTTTAATACCAAAAAAGTGGCCGATAATTGAATAATTCATTGCTGAAATAAAAAAACTACCTGTAGCAAAAATTAAAGCGATACTAAAATTTAAGTTTTCACTAAATTGTAGAGTTGCTAGAGCAGACCAAAATGCAAAAGCTTTGGGATTGGTATAAGCAACAATTATTGCTTTTTTCATACTATTTAAAAAATTTCTTTCATTAGATTGTTTTATAAGTTGATTTTCAGAGCTAAAGTATTGGCTTCCAATTTGATAGGCTAAATAAATCATATAAAGACTAGCTAAGACCTTTAAAACAACAAAACCCCACCCCATTAAATTTGAAATTAGAAAAGAAATACCTGTTGTAGCAAGTAAGCACCAAGTAAAAGAACCAATAGCAGTGCCAACTGCAGCACCCCAAATTTGTTTTTTCTGTCCACTAATGCCAACAGATGCCACAAAAAACGTGTTAGGTCCCGGCAAAAATACAGCAAAATAAAATATTATCCACCCAGATAATAAAGCCATTACAACTTCATTCATCTTTAACTACTTTAATGATTAAGAATTTGACTTAAGAAAAGTTTGGTTCGATCACTTTTAGGATTATTAAAGAATTCATCTGGGGTTGCTTGTTCAACTATTCTTCCCTCGTCCATAAATATCATTTGATCAGCTACAGTTTTTGCAAATCCCATCTCATGTGTAACAACTAACATGGTCATTCCCTCTTCCGCTAATTGAATCATAACATCTAAAACCTCTTTGATCATTTCTGGATCAAGAGCTGATGTTGGTTCATCAAACAACATAATGTCAGGGTTCATAGCTAATGATCTAGCAATAGCAACACGTTGCTGTTGACCACCAGATAACTGCCCAGGAAATTTATGTGCTTGTTCAGGAATTTTGACTTTTTCTAAGTAATTCATAGCAATTTCTTCAGCCTCTTTTTTTGGCATTTTTTTCACCCAAATTGGAGCTAATGAAATATTGTCAATTACAGACAGATGAGGAAATAGATTGAACTGTTGAAAAACCATACCCACATTTTTTCTAATAATATCAATGTTTTTTAAATCGTTAGTTAACTCAGTACCATGGACTAGAATGTGCCCTTTTTGATGAGCTTCTAATCTGTTTATACATCTAATCATTGTAGATTTACCAGATCCACTTGGCCCACAAACGACAATTTTTTGGCCTTTAGTAACAGTTAAATCAATATCTTTTAGTACATGAAAATCATCAAACCACTTATTGACTTTTTCTAATTGAATAACTTGTTCCATTTTTATTAGCTATTGTCCGTCTTTAATTTCTTTTCTAAATATAAACTATAGCGAGACATACCAAAGCAAAATATGAAGAATACAAGTGAAATGAAAACATAAACTTCATAATATAGTTTTGTCCAAGTCATATCTGCTAGTGCAGCTCTACCTATGCCTAATAAATCGAATAAACCAATAATTAATACTAATGAGGTATCTTTAAATAATCCAATACAAGTATTAACTATGGGAGGGATGGCTATTTTTAAAGCTTGTGGCAAAATTATCTTACGTGTTGTCTGCCAATACGTTAAACCCAATGCTTCTGCAGCCTCAATATGGCCTTTTGGGATAGCTTGCAAACCTCCTCTTATAGCTTCAGCCATATATGCAGATTGAAACAAGGTTACTGCAACTAATGCTCTTAAAAGGTTATCTGGATTAACACCGTCTGGCAAAAAAAGAGGTAGCATAACATTTGCTGTAAAGAGCAATGTAATGAGTGGAACACCACGAATAAATTCTATGAATACAACACACAATGATTTGATTATTGGCATTTTTGATCTTCTACCTAGAGCAAGGAGAATGCTCAGTGGAAAGGCAAGACCTATTCCGGTCACTCCTAAAAAGAGTGTAACTAGCAAACCTCCCCATTTATTGGTTCCAACGGTGCTTAAACCTGGACCACCATATAGTAAGAAGTATGCTATAAAAGGAAAAATAAAAGTGAAATAAATGAATAACTTTCTAAATGGTAATTTATCAAAAAGAATACCAATGATGGCAAAAGGAAGAAGAGCATATGTTAAATTAACTCTCCATGTTTCTTCAACTGGATATAATCCATACATAAATTGATCCCACCTTGCGTAAATGATAGCCCAGCAAGCACCGTACTCCCTTGGAACTATATTTTTAGAACAAAGAGTTCTATCAGTAATTATTTCTCCTTGAAAATTAGTCCTAAAATCTGCACTAAAAATTGACCAATTTAAAAAAAATGATCCTATTTCATATACAAATATAATAGCAATAATTGTCATGATTGTGTTTACCCATGAGGAAAACAGGTTTTTTACCGCCCAATTGAAGTATTTATTTCTAGAAAAATTTTGAGTAACTATACTCATGCGTTACCCTTGAATTGAACTGACTTATTATAGAGATTCATAAATAAAGAAATAGTTAGACTAATAGAAAGATAAGTTAACATCACTATAAGCATAATCTCAATTGCTCTACCAGTTTGATTAAGAGATATACCACCAAAACCATGAACTAAATCTGCATAACCTATAGCAATACCAAGTGATGAGTTTTTGGTTAAGTTAAGATATTGAGATGTTAAAGGAGGGATTATGACTCTTAAGGCTTGTGGGATAATGATTAATCGCATTACAAAACTACTCTTCAAACCTAATGCTTGTGATGCCTCTCTTTGTCCTTTTGAAACAGAGATGATTCCAGATCTTACTGTTTCAGATATAAAGGCTGCAGTGTATATTGATAAACCAAAAAGCATGCCAAGGAATTCAGGTCGTATAACCATACCGCCTTTAAAATTAAAACCCTTAAGAACAGGAGAGTCAAACTCTAAAGGCATACCCAAAACATAGAAAAGTAAAATTGGGGTAAAAATTATTATAGCACTATTTATATAAAAAATAGGATACTGTTTACCTGTTTGTTCTTGTTTTTTCTTTAAAAACCGTTTTAGTAAAATTGAAAAAATTATTGCAAAAATAAAACTCCATAGAACTATAGAAAATCCTTCTTTAAAAATAGGAGATGGAGAAAATAATCCTCTATTAGTTAAATAAAAGGTATCAAATATTACAAATGCTTGTTTAATTTTTGGAAGATTTAGTAAGATGCTATAATACAAAATTATTTGAAGAAGAACTGGAACATTTCTTGTAAATTCTACATATACATATGCTATGTTTCTAAACAACCAGTTGCTCGAAAGTCTAATTATACCAACTAAAAATCCTAAAATAGTTGCAAGTATGCACCCACATATTGCGATCATAAGCGTATTTAACAACCCTACAAAATAAGCTCTAAGATGTGTGTCTTCACTTGAAAATGGTATTAGTCTTATACTGATGTCATATCCAGCAGAGATATTTAAAAAATCAAAACCTGAGCTAATGCCTCGTTTTTCTAGGTTATATGCTGTTTGTTGAGCAATAAGATAAATAAATACAGCGAATAATCCTATAACTATTGTCTGTATGAGTAATGCTCTGGATTTTTCATCAAAAATTATTTTTCTTATGAAATTTGTCTGCATTACAAAAAAGAATTCTTTCTAAAGTAGAGGGTATGGGCTATTAGCCCATACCCAAGTTTTTTTATCTAAATGGAGGTGCGTATAATATACCACCATCTTTGTATAGCGCGTTTAAGCCTCTTTGAATGTTAATTGGTGTATTTGGACCAATATGTTTTTCAAAGCTCTCTGAGTAGTTACCAACTTGTGTAAGTATGTTGGCAGCCCAATCATCAGAAAGACCAAGCATTGCGCCATAACCAGCATCAACACCCAGCAGTCTAAGAACTTCAGGATTTTTTGAACCCTTCATTTCTTCAACGTTACCAGAGTTAATTCCAAGCTCTTCACCAATGATCATAGCGTTGAGAGACCATCTCACGATGTCTGCCCACTCACTATCACCGTGACGAACTGCAGGGCCTAAAGGCTCTTTTGAAATAATTTCTGGAAGAACAACGTGTGCTGATGGGTCTGGATAACCAGCTCTACTTGCGTATAAACCTGATGCATCTGTTGTATAGATATCACATCTACCAGCTAAATAAGCTGCATCTGCTTCAGAGTTTGTTTCAACTGGAACTGACTCATAGCTCATACCATTTGCTTTGAAGAAATCAGCAAGGTTCATTTCAGTTGTTGTACCAACTTGGATACAAACTGAAGCACCATCTAAATCCATAGCACTTGATACACCAAGACTTTTGTTAACCATGAAGCCTTGACCGTCATAATAATTTACGCCAACAAATTCTAAACCAAGATCAACGTCTCTTGATAATGTCCAAGTTGTATTTCTTGAAAGCATATCAATTTCACCTGACTGAAGAACAGTAAAACGTACTTTTGATGTTGTTGGGACGTATTCAACTTTTGAAGCATCACCTAATACAGCAGCTGCAACAGCTCTACAAACGTCCACGTCAATGCCTTCCCAAACACCAGCATCGTTAGGAGCGCCAAAGCCCGCAAGACCTGTGTTTGATCCACACATTAACTTTCCTCTTTCTTTAACTAAATCTAGTGTGCTTCCATGGCTACCAGCGATAGCTGTTGAAACACCTAAAGTTAAAACAAGAGATATAAACAATGATTTAATTTTTGTCATCGTTTCCTCCTTATATATATAAGCTTCGGCAGTATAGACTTATCTGGAGTGAAACTAAAATATAAAAATACTATATAATTCGGCTATTTTTTTCATAAATTTGTATAAAATAATAATCTTTTACTTAATCTTGGTTAAACAAGTCTCTTGTAAAGATCTTGTCTTGTACATCATTTAGTTCTATATGGCTTCTATTACAAAGAATTAAATCAGCATCTTTTTTGAATAATTCTAAATCTTGATAAACCTCTGAATTGAAAAAATGTTTTTCTTTGATTAAAGGTTCATAAACTATCATCTTAATACCTTTTGCTTTAACTCTTTTCATAATTCCTTGCATACTTGACTCTCTTATATTGTCTGATCCCTCTTTCATAATGAGTTTATAAACACCAACTGTTTTGGGTTTTAATTTTGCAATTTCTAATCCTATGAAATCTTTTCGCATTGAATTTGATTCTATGATTGCCTCCATAATTTTTTGAGGGACTTTATCAAAGTTCGCCAATAATTGTTTTGTATCTTTAGGTAAACAGTATCCACCGTATCCAAATGAAGGGTTATTATAAAAATCTCCTATCCTAGGATCTAGACTTACAGCTTTTATAATTTCTTTTGTATTTAAATTTCTAGACATTGCAAAGGAGTCTAGTTCATTAAAAAATGTAACTCTCATGGCTAAGTAAGCATTGGAAAATAATTTTGATGACTCTGCTTCCATAGAGTTTGTGTAAATAGTTTGAACATCTTTATTTAGTGATGCCTCAATCAATAATTTTGCAAACTCTTTTCCTTTTTTAGAATGGGAACCGATTACAATTCTTGAAGGATAAAGACTATCCTTTAAAGCTCTTCCCTCTCTTAAAAATTCAGGCACAAAAATAATTTCAAGATCAGGAAATTTGCTTTGCACTTTATTCACATAACCAACGGGAATTGTAGATCTAATAATTACAGTTGGATTTGATTTAGAATTTTGAATATTTATTAGTGATTTTTCTATAGAGGAAGTATTAAATCTATTTGTTTCAATATCATAATTTGTTGGTGTAGCTATTATTGCAAAGTCAAAATTATCAATTTTATTAGGAAAGCTCTCCACTGAGTTTAAATTTAATGTTCTTGAAGATAAATATTCTGATACTTCTTTATCCTCTACGGGTGAAATACCATTTATTAAGTTATTTGATTTTGAGACATCTATATCAAAGCAGGTGACTTCGTTATGTTTCGATAAAAGTAGAGCATTTGCAGTACCCACATAACCAAGCCCTATTACTAATATTTTCAACATTTTTAAACTATTATAAATTTATTATTGAACAATGACTTTTTTATTAAATTAAATTTGTAATGCGACACATAGGCTTATAAATAATTAGGGAAATTCTTATTTTTTTATCTTAAATAGCTTAAAATTTAAAAAGATATTGGTATATTGTATACCAATTTTTTTGGAAAGGATCCAAATTTAGATGTCAGATATAGAAATAGCAAGAGCTGCTAAAAAAATTCACATAAGAGACGTTGCTTCAAAAGTAAATATTCCTGAAGAAAATCTTATACCCTATGGGCATGATGCAGCAAAAATAAATTTTGATTTTATTGAAAAAAGTAAATCTAACCCTGATGGTAAACTAATATTAGTAACTGCAATTAATCCAACACCTGCAGGCGAAGGTAAGACAACTACATCTGTTGGCTTAAATGATGGTCTTAATAAAATTGGAAAAAAATCAATTGTTTGTCTCAGAGAACCTAGCCTAGGTCCATGTTTTGGTATGAAGGGTGGTGCTGCTGGAGGTGGGTATGCCCAGGTAGTACCTATGGAAGAAATTAATCTTCACTTCACTGGTGACTTTCACGCAATAACAGCTGCTCACAATTTATTATCTTCGTTAATTGATAATCATATTTATTGGGGAAATGATTTACAAATTGATCAAAGAAGAATTACATGGGGTCGAGTGGTCGATTTAGGTGACAGATCTTTAAGAAAAGTAAATGTCAATCTTGGAGGTGTTTCAAATGGATTTCCTAGAGAAGATAAGTTCGATATTACTGTGGCTAGTGAAATAATGGCTATTTTTTGTTTAGCGAATGATATTAACGATTTACAAAAAAGAATTGGTGATATTATAATTGCATACAAAAGAGACAAATCTCCAATATACGCGCGTGATGTAAAAGCTGATGGTCCAATGACTGTTTTATTAAAAAACGCCTTGATGCCAAATTTAGTACAAACGTTAGAAAATAATCCTGCAATTATTCACGGTGGTCCTTTTGCAAACATCGCTCATGGTTGTAATACAGTAATTGCGACTAAAACAGGCTTAAAACTTGCTGATTATGTAGTAACTGAAGCTGGATTTGGGGCAGACTTAGGCGCTGAAAAATTTTTAGACATTAAATGTCGTAAAGCAGGGTTAACACCAAGTGTAGTCGTTATTGTTGCTACTGTGAGAGCCTTAAAATCACATGGTGGTGTGGAAAAAGCAGATCTCAATAATGAAAATGTAGCTGCAGTTAAAAAAGGTTTTGAAAATTTACAGCGTCATATCGAAAATATTCAATCTTTTGGACTTCAACCATTAGTGGCTATTAATAGTTTTACTCTTGATACAGAAGCTGAGGGTAAAGTTATTTCAGATGGTTGTGAAAAATTGGGGGTAAAGGCAATTCTATGTTCGCACTGGGCCAATGGCGGCGATGGTACTCTAGATTTGGCTAAAGAGGTTGTCAAAATAAGTGAGTCTAGTGATCCATCTAAATTTAAGTTTATGTATGAGGATAACATGTCTTTAGAGGAAAAAATTCGCTCTGTAGCTCAAAAAATATATCGAGCTGATGATATTGTAATAGATAAATCTGTAAGTGATCAGCTTAAAGGTTTTGAAGAGAGTGGCTACGGAGATCTTCCAATTTGTATTGCTAAAACACAGTATAGCTTTTCAACTAACCCATCTTTAAGGGGCGCTCCACGTAATTTCACTGTCCCGGTAAGAGAAGTAAGATTGTCGGCGGGAGCCGGCTTTATAGTAGTGGTAACTGGACAGATTATGACAATGCCTGGTTTGCCTAAAACTCCAAGTGCTAATTCTATAATGTTAGATGAAAAAGGATTAATTCAGGGACTATTTTAAATAATCAATTTAATTCTATATATCTCATTTATGAGATATATTAATTTATATTATGTACTCTAAGACAACTTACGGAGTTAAAGTTACTGTAAAACCATATTTTTTAGACGATCAATCTTCACCACAAGAGAGTCATTACGTTTGGGCTTATCAGGTAAATATTTTAAATAATAGTGATATTACTATTAAACTTGATCATCGAAATTGGATAATAATTGACGCAAACGGTAAGATTGTTAATGTCCAAGGAGAGGGAGTTGTCGGTGAATTTCCTACACTTGAGCCAGGAGAGAGTTTTGAGTACACGAGTGGTACGCCTCTTAAAACCAATAATGGTATGATGCAAGGTTTTTATCTCATGTCTAGAGAAAACGGAGAGCAACTAAAAATAGACATACCTGCCTTTTCATTAGATAGTCCTTATAATACAAAAAGACTCCATTAATCCTCATCAAATGCTAAATCTTAAACCAATAGCTTTAGTTGGAGGTACTGTCGTTTGTGCTGTTGGTTTTCTTCTGTTTATACCTCTTATAACTGAGTTAGTATATAAAACTGAATATTGGCAGTCTTATGCTGTTCCTATCTTGATTTATCTAATTGTTGGTGGCTCGCTAGTTATAACAAATAGAAATATAGAATTAAAAATTTCAACGAAAGAGGCTTTTATTGTTACAGTTCTTTCTTGGTTGTTGCTTTCTTTGCTTTGCTCTGTGCCTTTTATATATACAAGCACAGATCTAAGTGTTGTAGATGCTATTTTTGAGTCTATGAGTGGCTTGACTACAACTGGTGCAACTACGTTAAATAACCTTAATATTCTCCCCAAAGGCATCTTGATTTGGAGAGCATTACTTCAGTGGTTAGGTGGTATAGGAATCGTAGTTATAGCCTTAGTTATACTTCCTTTTTTAAGAATTGGTGGTATGCAAATTTTTCATTTAGAGGGTGATGATCCATATGAAAAATTTTTACCAAAAATATCATCAGTAGTTTCAAAAATTATCCTAATATATTGTATGTTAACCTCAATCTTATGTTGTCTATACTATTTTTTTGGAATGAATTTTTTTGACTCATTAGCACATAGTTTTACAACAATATCTACTGGGGGTTTTTCAAATTATAATGAGTCTTTTGCTTATTTTAATAGCAATAGTATTTTGTTGATCTCAATAATTTTTATGATTATTGGAAGTTTTCCTTTTCTAATAATTGCACAGATAAATTTTAAGAATATATTAATTATTTTTAAAGATCATCAGGTAAGAGTTTATTTATTTATACTAATCATATCAGTGTTTATAATTTTTTTATTCGCTGAAAAAAATTTATTTAATTCACAAATAGATAAATTTTTATCAATATCATTCAATACTGTATCTATAATATCTGGTACTGGTTATATAACAGATAATTTTGAGAATTGGGGTAATCATGCATCCGTTTTATTTCTTATATTAATGTTTATAGGAGGCTGTGCTGGATCAACAACTGGAGGTTTAAAAGTATTTCGATTTCAAATTTTATTTAAATATATTGCTTTACATTTAAAAAAAATGCTTCAACCACATGCTGTTTTAGTATCAAATTTTAATGGGAAAAAAATACCCGACTCTACCTACGACTCAGTTATGAGCTTTTTCTTCTTATATATACTTACTTTTTCAATATCTGCTTTACTACTATCTTTTACTGGTTTAGATTTCTTAACTTGTATCTCTGCTGCAGCATCTTCAATTTCTAATGTAGGTCCTGGGCTTGGGGAAACAATTGGACCATACGGAAACTATAGTTCTTTAACGGGATCCTCTAAATCTATACTTATAGCAACGATGTTTTTAGGAAGATTAGAAATGTTAACTATTATTGTTATATTTCTTCCGACATTTTGGCGAAAATAATATAAAATTATAAATTAATGTTTATGAATCTTTTTAGAAAAAAATAATATTATTGATATATTAAGAAAAAGCATAGCATTTACCCAATTATTGTAAAAATTAAAATGAGCCATAACTGGAAAAATATTCAAAATTAGACAACAAATAAGTAAACTATTTATAAGTTTCATATCACTTAACTCATTAACAAAATAATTTATGCATAAATTTCTAAGCACTAAAAAAATCAAATAAAAAAAAATTAAAGTTATTGTAAAAAATCCAAGAATACCAAGTTCACTCAATAGTTGTGAGTAATAATTATGAGGATGGTTATTACAACCATTATAAATATTATATTTTTCATTATTATGACAACTTAGTCTAAAGCCTTGAGGGCCGTGGCCAATTATAGGTTTATCTAAAAACATTACGTATGCAGTATTAATATGATCTAAATGAAGTTTAGTGAGAGGTAAATATGGTATAGTGGTTTTGGTTATTTCATCAATTGTTTGAATAAATCTATTATTTACATCTTCATCATTTTTTACCAAATGATATGCAAAAAATGAGCTTATAAGAACGGAAAAAATAAAGTACTTCTTATAATTTTTCATGAAAAAAACTGTTGTAAAAGCAAAAAGAATAAGTTTTAGCAGACCAGTTCTATCTCCTGATATTATTGAAATAAGAATAGAGAGAAAAAAAATAAGAAAACCAATGAGTAAAAACTTTTTATTAATATTTGAAAAAAACAAGCTTAGGCAGAAAAGAATTGGAGATATAAAGCCTAAATAATGACCTAAAACTTTCTCTTTCCCAAATACACTTGAAACTCTTGGGTTGTCATCAACAATTCCTAATAAGTTATAATTAAATGTCCATTGAAA
>CACJQJ010000005.1 GCA_902595525.1 uncultured Alphaproteobacteria bacterium
TGGACAACAATTACTCAGGGTGCAGTTGACTCCTTAATGGCAATAGACGTCATCGCTAATAATAAACAAATTGATAGTTCTAAAATTGGAATTATGGGGTGGAGTTATGGTGGAAGTGTGTCTGTTGAAACCCAAAATATGTTTAACTTAGATGTAATTAAGCCAAAAAATCAATTTGCTCTTCATCTTGCCTATTACACATATTGTTATCAATATGAAAATACAAACACCACTGACGCACCTTTAACAATTTTTAGCCCTAAAGGAGATAAAGGTGAAAAAACTCGTAATCAGGTATGTCATGAGTGGATAAAAAAAATATCAGTCAATAAACCTCAAAAACAAATAGTAGATTATGAAAATGCCCTTCACAACTTTGATGGTCAGCCAATCAAATTTGATAGTGGCACAGTTCCAGACTCTCAATGTCGCCTTTACACTGACAATAACGGAAATGAATGGGTCTTACCTGATGATACAGACTTTCATTTTAACATCACTGAAAATGGTGGATGGTATGGTAGAGAGGGTGACTCCATAAAAAGAGCTAGAGCACGAAAATATTGTTGGGAATTTGACTCATTTGAAGCAGGGAGAAATCAAGAGGCATATGAAGACTCTTGGGCAAGATTTACTGTCTTAGTAGATAAATATTTAAGTCCCTCAATTAAATGACAACTTTATCTAGCTCTATTTTTTATATTTTAACGGGCTGGACTTGTGCGATAAATATATACAAATTTTTTTATCAAAAAAAATTGAAAGATTTCTCTCATATAGCTGATCAGCAAAATAATAGTCAACTTAACCAAATGAAATCGCATTTTAAAAAGGCAGATAAATTAGGGAAGATTTTTTTAACGCTTTGGTGTTTGTCTGCAATCTGGTTTTTCTATAATTTGAATGCGTAAGTTATACAGAAATGATTAACCCAACTTTCGATAAAAAAGAACATTTAAAGTGGGAGTATAGAATTTATACCCAATATTTAGATGATGAAGAATTAAAGTCGGAAAACGACTGGCTTAATAAAGGTGGAAAAGAAGGTTGGGAGTTGGTCAATGTAATTAAGGATAAATCTGATATCCCTTCAAAACACAAAATGATTTATTATTTTAAGAGAGAAAAAATATCTTAAGTATTTCTATAAGTAGGTATTTAATTTAATGAATGAATATAGATATTTAATATTTGGAATAGTTATAATTATTATAACTTATATATTGTATTTAGGTCTAACTACTTAATGTTCCAATACAACTTCAAAATATATTATGAAGACACAGACTCTGGTGGAGTTGTATATTACGCGAATTATTTAAAATTTATTGAAAGAGCCCGTACTGAAATCATCAATGAGTTGGGATTTACACTTAATTCCTTATTGAAAGATCATGATCGACTTTTTTTAGTAAAAAAGATTGAGTGTGATTATATTGAGTCATGCAAACTAGAGGATCAATTAACTGTTAAAAGCAATATTTTGTCTCTTAAAAATGCATCATTTGAGCTTGAGCAAAATATTTACAAACAAAATAATATTATTTTTAAATCAAAGATTTTGATGGTTTGCGTCAATTCTCTAGGAGTTCCAAGTAAAATACCAGATGATCTCCAAAGATTAATGAAAAACAAAGATGGATAAGTTATTTGAGCCAAGTAGAAAATTTATTAAATCTACAAATCTTTATAAGTTTCAGACCTATTTAGAACAAAAACTTTCTAAGAAATTTTTAAATTATAACAAGCTTTGGTTATGGACCAATAAGAACCCTGGTGAGTTTTGGGAATCTATAGTTGAGTATTTTAATATCGTTCTTGAGAGGAAAAGATTTTTTAAAGCTTACAAAAAAAAATCTTTTTGGAATTCAATTTTTTTTGATAACAGTAATCTTAATTATTACGATTTAATTTCAAAAAATAATTCATCAGATTTGGCCATTGAATTTATTGGAGAAAACAAATTCAGTGAAAAAATTATTTATAGTGATTTAAATAAAAGAATTAATGCATTAAGCAATTTTTTTAGAGATAAAGGCATTAAAAAAGGTGATGTAATTGTTGGATATCTGCCAAATATACCTGATACAGTAATAAGCTTCCTTTCTGCAGCAAAAATTGGTGCAGTCTGGTCTTCTTGCTCTGCTGACTTTGGAACACAAGCAGTGATTGACAGATTTTCTCAGCTTAAGCCTAAGCTTTTAATTGTTGCTGACTATTATTTTTATAATGGCAAGAAATTTCAATATTCAAAAAACTTAAGAACATTAAAAGCAAATTTAAATAATCCACTAATTTTAAAAACTAGCTATCCTTCAAAAAATAACACTTCTGAATTAAAAAAAATTTACAATCAAAAAAAATATTCAAAACTAAATAAAAATATATCATTGAGCTTTAATCATCCGCTATATGTATTATTTTCTAGTGGAACGACAGGGCTCCCAAAGTGTATTACGCATGGCCACGGAGGCTCACTCCTTCAACATTTAAAAGAACTAGCATTACATACAAATGTAAAATCTGAGGATAAAATGCTTTTCTTAACTACTTGCGGGTGGATGATGTGGAACTGGACAGTTTCAAACTTACTACTGGGTTCCTCAATCGTTCTTTATGATGGCTCCCCATTTTATCCAAATATAAATCGAGTTATCAATATTACAAAAAATACTAATTCAACAATGCTAGGTGCGGGAGCAAAAGTTTATGAAACTATCCAGAATAATTATAAATCAAATAAAAAAGATATTTTAAAAAAAATTAATTGTTTTATATCAACTGGCTCTCCTCTAAGCCCAGATACTTTTAAGTTTATTAATAAAAGTTTAAATTCAAAATCTTTTATACATTCGGTGAGTGGCGGTACAGACATAGTTTCATGTTTTATGTTAGGAATACCAACTTTACCTGTCTATTCAGGTGAAATTCAAGGACCGGGCTTAGGCATGGATATTGATGTTTTCAATGATAATGGCAAGCCAACCAAAAAGACAGGAGAACTAGTTTGCAAGACCCCTTTCCCCTCTAAGCCTATCTACTTTTGGAATGACAGATTGAATGATAAGTATAAATCCGCATACTTTAAAAAATTTCCGAACATATGGTCTCATGGAGATTATGTGAAAAAAACCAAAAATGGAGGTTATGTAATCTTTGGAAGATCAGATGCTACTTTAAATCCAGGTGGTGTAAGAATAGGAACAGGTGAAATATACAGTTGCCTACAAAAATTTCATTGGATCGATGACTGTTTGGCAACAGGTTATTTAACTAAAAATGATGAAAAAATTGTCCTTTTTTTGAAATTGTTAAACACAAAAATTAATGTTGATTTTAATACAATATTGAAAAAACACCTCAAGACATCGCTTAGTCCAAGGCATGTTCCTTGGAAAATATTTATAGTTAAAGATATTCCAAGAACAAAAAGTGGTAAAAACTCTGAAATACTTGTCAAAAAAATTATCAATAATGATAAAGTGCAGAACTTGGGATCGTTGGCAAATCCTGAGTCAGTAATTGAATACAGAAAGATAAATATTAATGAGTGATGTTTTTATAATTGATGCAGTTAGAACACCAATAGGAGCTTATCTAGGTAATTACAAAAAAACTGAATCAGTAGAACTAGGAACCTCTTGTCTCAAAGAATTATTTGATAGAAATCAAATAATCAATACTAAAGAAGTTGAAGGATTAATTTTAGGACAAGTATTAACTAGCGGACTAGGGATGAATACAGCAAGGCAAGTTGCACTAGGTTCCGGAATGCAACAGACATCCTTTGCTTATGTGGTAAATCAAGTTTGTGGAAGCGGTATGAGAGCTACAATCGATGGCTCATCTAAAATTTATTCCGGAGAGTCAAATTTATTAATTGTTGGTGGTCAAGAAAGTATGTCAAGAGCACGCCATGCGTATCTGAGTAGAACTGGAGAAAAAAAATTAGGTAATAATATCTTTATAGACACTTTAATAAATGATGGATTAACTGATGCTTTTTCAAAAGAACATATGGGTATAACAGCTGAAAACGTTTCAAGAAAATATAATGTTTCAAGACAAGACCAAGATCAATTTGCTTATCAGTCTTATCAAAAAACTTATAAGGCAATTAAAAATAATTACTTCAAAAACGAATTGGTAAAAACACCACTTAAAGATGAAGTTCGAAAAGACACGACTTTGCCAAAATTAAGCCAATTAAAAGCTGTTTTTAAAAAATCTGGAACAGTCACTGCTGGAAATGCTTCTTCATTAAATGATGGAGCTAGTTTTTTGGCTTTAGCTTCTGAAAAATATGTAACTTCAAACAAAATTAAACCAATAGCAAAAGTACTATCTTGGGCATCCTCGGCGGGCAATCCTGATTATATGGGTGTTACTCCAATTACAGCTATACAGAAATTAATGAAGAAAATGAGTGTAAATATTAACTATTTTAATTTGGTTGAGGTCAATGAGGCGTTTGCTGCAACTTCAGTTGCAGTCCAAAGATCTTTAAAGATTGATCCAAATAAATTAAATATTGCTGGAGGCGCTATTGCATTAGGGCACCCCATTGGTTGTTCAGGTGCAAGAATTATTACAACTTTGTCTCATCAACTTAGAAGAACAAAACAAAAGTTTGGTGTTGCAAGTATGTGTATTGGCGGTGGTCAAGGTCTAGCAATTGCTATTGAAAATTTAAAATAAAAAATCTAAGTGAGTGTTTCTCTTAAAGCAGCAATATTTTTATGTTTTGCCTCCTTATTTTGGTCAGGCAATTTTATAGTAGGAAGATTATCTTCAGTCGAGGATTTAGTATCACCCTTATCGTTATCTTTTTATAGGTGGGTAATAGCTTTAATTATTTTAACTCCCTTTTGTTTAAAAAATGCTTTAGTTGACTTACCCCTTTTAAAAAAACAACCAGGAATGGTTTTTTTGATAATTCTAACTGGTCCAACGCTTTTTAATACTTTAACTTATATTGGTTTAACAGCGACAACTGTTATTAATTCTTTATTAGTTATTTCGACAACCCCCATGTTGATAATCCTTTTAAACAAATTGATTTATAAAAATCAAACAAACTTGTTTCAAATGTTAGGCGTCATTTTATCTCTTATCGGTGTTAGTTATGTAATAACAAAAGGTGACTATCAAAATATTTTTGACTCGAAATTTTACACTGGAGATTTATTCATTTTACTTGCTGTTATATCTTGGGCATTGTATTCAATATTTCTAAAAAAAAATGAAACAGGTGTTTCAGGATTTAGTTTTTTATACTTATCATTCGTATTTACAGTAATCTTACTCTTACCTGTCTATTTATATGACATTATAATTCAAAATAATTTCATAGCATTTGACCACAAAACCTTATTAGTAATTGGCTATACTGGAACCTTTCCTAGCATCTTGTCATATATCTGTTGGAATACTGGGGTGGCTTTAATTGGCCCAAATAAATCAGGTCCTTTTTTACACTTAATGCCTATTTTTGGTGGAATTCTTGCATATTTAGTCTTTCAAGAAACATTACAGAGTTATCATTACGCTGGAATTTTATCTGTGATTGTTGGTATAATGATAGCTAATAAAAAATAATTAATTATTTCTAATATTAGGAGGGGAATATTTATGGCAAAAAAGAAGACTAAAAATAAGACCATGAAAAGAAGAAATTTCCTTAAAGGCGCAGGTGCTGCAGCACTGGGTGCCGCAGCGGTTTCTTCATTTCCAGCACCAGCAGTATCAGGTGGTCACATGGAATGGATTGCATGTTCTGCTTTTGGCAAAGCAAGTGGTCTTGGCAAAGCAATAGATAGATTTGCTAGTTATATTAATAATGCATCTGATAAGTTAAAAGTCACTGTATATCATGGTGGGGAATTAGTGCCACCTCTTGAGTCACTAGATGCGGTTAGA
This sequence comes from uncultured Alphaproteobacteria bacterium, assembly GCA_902595525.1. Next base: position 5,920 of record CACJQJ010000005.1, read on the forward strand.
TCTGGTGCGGCTCAAATGGCTTATGGCGCTGGTTACTATTGGACTAACATCAGTATGGCACCTTCGTTTTCTGCGGCTTTACCTTTTGGTCTTACAGCTCAAGAACAAAATGCATGGTGTTATTATGGCGGAGGAATTGAAGCAGCAGACAAAGCATACAATGCTATTGGTGTAAAATTTCTTCCAATGGGAAATACTGGTAACCAGATGGGTGGTTGGTTTAATAAAGAAATTAACTCACTCGCAGATTTTGAAGGTTTAAAAATAAGAATGCCTGGTCTTGGCGGTGAAGTATTAAAATCATTTGGTGCTAACACTGTTCTTTTAGCAGGTGCGGATGTGCTTCCTTCACTTGCTTCTGGTGCTATTGATGCTACAGAATGGATTGGTCCAGCAGCTGACTTAGGTAAAGGTTTACATCAAGCAGCTAAATATTACTACAATCCTGGATGGCATGAGCCAGCAACAATCTTAGACTGTTCAATAGATATGTTTGAGTGGGAGAAGCTAGATGATGCAACAAGAGAACTAATTACTGTTGCTTCAAAAGCTGTCAATATGGAAGTGCTATCTTTTTTCCAAGCTGTTAATGATAGTTCATACCAGAAACTCATTAACGAACATGGTGTTCAAATGAGACAACTTCCAGATCCTGTTATGAATGCTCTAGGTCAAAGAGCAGGTGAGGTTTGTAGCGCTATTGCTGCTGAAGACCCAGTTTCACAGGCTCTTTTTTCACATATTGTTGAATTTAGATCCTCAATTCTAAGGTGGACAAATACGTCTGAGAAAGAGTACATGAGAGTTAGAAGTCTCCCATTTACTTATCCATCAGCATAAATTCATGATATTTATATCATCCCCGAAATGTTCGGGGGTGATTATTTTATTAAAACATTTTATCAGGCAACCAAGTTGCAATCTCTGGATAAAAACCAACAATTAATATTGCTAATATTTGAATTCCAATAAATGGAATTACACCTTTATACATATTTCTGGTTTGAATATTGTCTGGAGCTACTCCTCTTAAAAAAAATAAGGAAAAACCAAATGGTGGAGTTAGGAAACTTGTTTGTAGATTCAACGATATGAGAATACCAAGCCACAATGGATCAGCTCCATTTGCAATTAATATTGGCCCCACTAATGGTACAATGACAAAAATTATCTCTATATAATCTAGAAAGAAACCCAAAAGAAATATAACTACCATAACTAAAATTAGAGCTGCGTAAAGTCCACCTGGCAAATTACCGAGAAAATGTTCAATCATTTCATCACCACCAAAAGCACGAAAAACTAATGAAAACATTGACGCTCCAATTAATATTACAAAAACAAATGAACTAAGCTTTACTGTTCCTATTGCTGTTTCCTTGAGGTTCTTAAAATTCAACTCACCTTTTAAAAGTGCTATCATTGCTGCACCTACTGCACCAACTGAAGCAGACTCTGTAGGTGTTGCAATGCCAAAAAGTATGGACCCTAAAACTAATACAATTAGAGTTATTGGAGGAATCACAGATTTAGCTGCTTCAATATAAATCTCCCCTCTTGACCTTGTCGTTTCCACTGGAGGACAGGATAGTGGATTTATTCTTGCGTAAAAAAAAATGAATATAATGAATAATACTACCAACATTAGTCCAGGTAATATTGCGCCCGCAAACAAATCAATTGCAGTTACTGGGTCAGGAGCTAAATTACCAACTAACATTGCCGCTTCTTCATTTGCTCCTTGTAAAATTGTTGCTAATAAAACTAAAACAATTGAAGGTGGAATTATTTGTCCCAATGTTCCAGCTGCACAAATAGTGCCTGTAGCTATTTTTTGATCATATCCAGCTTTCATCATAGATGGCAAAGAGAGCATTCCCATTGTAACAACTGTTGCCCCAACAATTCCTGTTGATGCTGCAAGCAGCATACCTACTATCACAACACCAATACCTAGACCTCCTTTTGTAGCCCCAAAAAGCTCACCAATAGATTGTAAAAGACCAGCTGCAATTTTTGTTTTTTCCAGCATAATTCCCATAAAAATAAAAAGAGGCACCGCTACGAGGGGCTCATTGATCATTGTTCCAAATATGCGCTGAGGAAAAAATCCTAGCATTCTAAAATTAAAAATTTCTAAAAAATCACCTATAAATCCAAATAAAAGAGCTGTTCCTGCAAGTGTGAAGGCTACAGGAAAACCAAAAAGTAATAACCCCAATGTTGTTAAGAACATTACGATCGCTAAAATTTCAGGGCTTATCATTATTTGTCACTAGACCCTTGATGATTTGTAAGTGTTAGTATTGATTTAATTACATTTGAAATTAACTGAAGAAATAAAACTATACAAAACCATAAAATTGCACTTTTTAAAATATATAAAGCTGGCATACCCCCAGCTTCTCTAGATACTTCATTCATTAAAAAAGATCTATAGACAAAAGGATAGCTGTATTTCCAAATAATATACAAAAATGGTAGAAGCAAAAAAATATTTCCTAACAAGTCAACTGCAGCTTTATATTTTTTTGATGCCTCTCGGTAAAAGACGTCTATTCTAACATGTTCATTTGCTAAATAAGTGAAACCAGCACCCAACATGAAAACAAAACTATGAAGCCAAACATAAACTTCTTGCATCCATATAAATCCAATATTGAACCCATATCTTAAGACGACAACAGTGAATACAACTATAACCATAGAAAAAACAAAAAAAGCACACAGATATCCTATGAATGTATTAAATCGATCAATAAATTTGGATAATTGTGCCAAAGCAGACATAGCAGCAGATTATATATAGACAATAAACATATTAAAGAGAGTATATTGATAGGTCGTGGTGCCAACTTTATATGAATAAAGCTTTCTCATGCGGGGTGAGATTCGGCACATTTAAACAAAAATGTTCACGACCTGATTGAATTTTAATTGAATATAGGGCATTTTCAGAACCTTAATTTTAATGAAAGGGCAATTTGATTAACATTTTTTCCACAGCCTTATTTATTCATGTTACGCATGAATTAATAAAATAATAGTTTTTTACTATAAGACATTTTTAAATATATTGCCTTTCTATGGCTCCAATATCACCCCATTTGCAAATATATAGGCCTTTTTTGACAATGTTATTTTCTATCTCCAGCAGGATAGGAGCAATTGCATTTGCATTTTCTTTACCTTTTTTTGCAATTTGGTTAGGAAGCTTAAATTTTTTCCCTCAACTTAATCAAGTATTAACATTGTTGATAAACTTGCTACCTATAAAGCTAATATTTGTCTTTTGGTTTTTTATTTTTAATCATCATTTGTTAAACGGTTTTAAATATTTCTTATGGTCATTTTCAATTGGAATGGATCTTAAAAATGTCTACTTAGTGACATATCTTATTCTAGTAGCAAATATTATTATGACTTTGATTTTTACTTGGATGATATTTTAATGAAAGCATCTCAAAAGTGGAAAATAGAAAGAATTTTATATCTAGCGTTAATTCCTATTAGTTATTGGTTTATTTTATTTTTTTTAAGTTCTTACTCCGATGTAAATTCTCTTAATATCTCATTATCATCTTACACTAATAAGATTTTATTATTAATTTTTTTTATCATATCAATGCTTCATATTAGAATTCAACTGGGCAAAGTTTATGAAGATTATTTTCAATTAAATAAAATGAAACTTTATTCTTTAATAACAGACGTCATTATTGGTATTTCCTTTCTCTTCTTTTTACCGGTGTTATTTATTTAATATGAATTATACAGATCATAAATTAGATGTAGTTGTATTAGGTGCTGGTGGAGCGGGCTTGAGAGCAGCTTTAGGTTGCTCTGAACAAGGCCTTAAAACTGCATGTGTCTCAAAAGTTTACCCTACAAGAAGTCATACTGTTGCGGCTCAAGGTGGAATTGGAGCTGCCTTAGCTAATATGGGCGAGGACAGCTGGCAGTGGCATATGTTTGACACTGTAAAAGGCTCAGACTGGCTGGGTGATCAAGACAGTATTGAATATTTATGCTCAAATGCAGTCGACTCAATTGTTGAGCTTGAACATTATGGTATGCCATTTTCAAGAACAGATGATGGTAAGATTTATCAAAGACCTTTTGGTGGCCATATGACAAAAAATGGTAAAGGCGAGCCAGCAAGCCGAGCTTGCGCTGCAGCAGACAGGACCGGCCATGCATTACTCCATACCCTGTATCAACAAAGCCTCAAAAATAACGTTGATTTTTATAACGAATATTTCGCTATAGACTTACTAAAAGATGATAATGATACAATTTGTGGTCTTTTAGCAATTAGTATAGAGGATGGATCATTGCATCGTTTTATTGCAAAAATGACTATTCTCGCAACTGGGGGTTATGGAAGAATTTTTCAATCCTCAACGAGTGCCCATATTTGCACTGGTGATGGAGCAGGCATAGCATTAAGAGCTGGTCTTCCCCTATCTGATATGGAGTTTATTCAATTTCATCCAACAGGAATATATGGTGTGGGTGTTTTAATTTCAGAAGCAGCTAGAGGTGAAGGAGGTATTCTTAAGAACAACGAAGGCACAAGGTTTATGTTAGAATATGCCCCGAATGCAAAAGACCTGGCCGCTAGAGATGTTATATCAAGATTCATAAGTAAAGAGATAAGCGCAGGTAGAGGATGCGGACCTAACAAAGATTATATAAATCTCCATTTGGAACATCTTGATGCAGATATGCTTGCAAAAAGATTACCTGGTATTTCTGAGTCAGTTAAAGCCTTTTGTGGAAGAGATATTTCGAAAGAGCCAATCCCAGTAATTCCAACTGTTCATTATTGTATGGGTGGGATTCCTACAAACTTTAAAGCAGAGGTTTTGAAACCAAATGACTCTAATACAGAAGAAGTCTGTGAGGGACTAATGGCTATTGGAGAAGCTGCATGCGCTTCAGTTCATGGAGCTAATCGACTTGGAACAAATGCTTTAGCTGAGCTCGTAGTTTTTGGAAGGGGCGCAGCAATTCAGGCTGGCCAAGTTATTGATACCAAAGAGTCATTGAGAACCCCATCTCTGTCGCAAACAAATTCTATCATAGAGAGATTAGAATCCATTAAAAGTAACAAAGGTGATGTTTCAGTCGGTGAGCTTAGAGAGAGGATGCAAAAGACTGTGCAAAAAAGATTTGGTGTTTACAGAGAAAGTGAAACTTTGAAATTAGGCAATGATGAATTAGCCTCAATGTCACAAGATTTAAAACATATTAAAGTTAAAGATCAGTCAGATGTTTTTAATACAGATTTAGTTGAAGCTTTAGAACTACATAATTTAATGCAAGTTGCTGGAAGTGTTGGTGTTTCTGCTGAGCAAAGAACTGAAAGTAGAGGTGCTCACGCTAGAGAGGACTTTCCTGACAGAGATGATGAAAATTGGTTAAAACACACTCTTTTTTGGGGTGATGTTACTGATTATAAAGTCACCCATAGACCAGTGAGAATGACTACACTGAGTAACCAAATCTCTGTCATCCAACCACAAGTAAGGGTTTATTAAATGGTACAACTTACTCTTCCAAAAAACTCAGTTCCAGTTAAAGGGAAGTCTTATTCCAATGTCGATCTCATTGACGAGCAATCTCAACAAAATCATGATATCCGAATTATAAATGTTTATAGGTGGTCAGGTGATGAAAATACCCCTCCTCAAATCGATCGATTTGAAATTGATGTAGCTAAAGCAGGAACAATGGTTCTAGATATATTAAATAAAATTAAAGCTGAAGTTGATCCAAGTTTAACTTTTAGAAAATCTTGTAGAGAAGGTGTTTGTGGATCATGTGCAATGAACATAGATGGAGTAAATACACTTGCATGTCAAAAACATATAGAAGAGTGTTCGGATGAAATAAATATTTATCCTCTTCCTCATATGAAGGTATTAAAAGATCTAGTGGTTGATTTAAAAAAAGCATTTGAACAATTTAAATCTATAAAACCATGGTTAAATAAAAAGTCCCCAAATAATAAACGTGAAAACTTACAGTCAGTTGAAGATAGAGATAAGTTGGATGGTAAATGGGAATGTGTTATGTGTTTCTCTTGTAGCACCTCTTGTCCTAGTTATTGGTGGAACGAGGATAAATATTTAGGACCAGCTGTATTGCTTCAAGCAAACCGCTGGATACAAGATAGTAGAGATGAAGAAAAAAAAGAAAGGTTGAATGAATTAGATGATAGTTTTAAACTATACAGATGTCATTCGATTATGAATTGCACGAACTCTTGTCCGAAAGGATTAAATCCAGCTAAAGCGATAGCTGAAATAAAACATGAAATATCCAAAATGGATAATAAGTGAATAAAATATCATTAATTGGTGCTGGAAATATTGGAGGCACACTCGCACATTTATTAGCTTTAAAAAAACTCGGTAATATAACACTTATTGATGTTGTTAACGGGATGCCTCAAGGAAAAGCTTTAGACCTTAGTCAATCATCAGCAGTCGAAGGTTTCACAGGGTCAATAGAGGGTACCAATGATTTTTCAAAAATGAAGGGATCTGACGTTATCATCATAACTGCTGGCTTACCCCGTAAACCTGGAATGAGTAGAGATGATTTACTTGAGATCAATGGAAAAATAATAAAAAAAATTGCACTAGATATAAAAAAATATGCTCCTAAAGCATTTGTTATTTGTATTACAAATCCACTAGATGCGATGGTATACGTTCTACAGAAATATTCCAAACTACCTAAAAACATGTGTGTGGGCATGGCAGGAGTATTGGACTCCTCCCGAATGAAATACTTCTTATCAGATGCTTTGAAGGTATCCGTGAATGATGTTGAAACATTTGTATTAGGAGGCCATGGAGATGACATGGTGCCTTTAATTAATTACACAACAATAGGAGGTGTCCCTTTAATCGATTTTATAAAGCTTAAAAAATTCCCTTATTCAAAAATTGAAAAAATAGTCGATCGAACAAGAATGGGCGGTGGTGAAATTGTGAAGTTATTAAAAAATGGATCAGCTTTCTACGCACCTGCAAGTTCGGCAATTCAGATGGCAGAGGCTTTTTTATTAAATCAAAAAAAACTTTTACCTTGTGCTGCTTTTATCAATGGCCAATATGGCCTTAAAAATATGTATATGGGAGTACCTACAATTATTGGAAATAAAGGAATTGAAAAAATTATTGAGGTAAAACTTACAGCCAAAGAGAAATTAATGTTAAAAAAATCTGTCAAATCTGTGCAGGGTTTAGTATCTGCTGTAGACAAGCTTTTATGATCAAAAATCAAATGACATCTTTATTAGATAGGCGTATACATAAACCTATTAATGAGATCTTATAATTCATTTCTCACAACTAATAATGCCTCTCAAGTAATAGCGATATATAGAGATTATATAAAAGACCCAAGTCTTGTTGATAAGAGCTGGCATGAATTTTTTAAAGCTCTCGCTCCTGAGGAAATCTCTATTCTAGCTGACTATCAAAAAATAAATTGGTCACAGACCTCAAGAGACGTTGATTTCAATCAGATTTCTCTTGATCAGGCAATAACTGACTCTCTTCGACTTGTAATGATGATAAGAGCTTACAGAGAGATAGGGCACCTTATAGCTGATCTTGACCCTTTAGGTTTAATGGCAAAGAACAATCCATCAGGTTTAGATCCCGAGTATTATGGTTTTCAAAAAAAAGATTATGATCGAAAAATTTTTTTATTTGGATATTTAGGATTTCAGAAAGCTACTGTACGTGAAGTTTTTGAAAAACTTCAAAGCATCTATTCTGGCACCTTGGCAATTGAATACAAACATATTCAGTCCGCCGAAGAATACAAATGGCTGAAGGATAGAATAGAAGAAAAAAAAGATATGCAATTAACCCCTAAGGGTAAAAGAACAATATTGGAGAGATTAATTACAGCTGAATATTTTGAAAAGTTTCTAGATACAAAGTATAGAGGCACCAAAAGATTTGGACTTGAAGGAGCTGAGTCTACTATACCAGCACTTGAACAGATTTTAAAAAGATCCTCAGAATATGGTGTAGAAGATTTTTCCTTTGCATGCGCCCACAGAGGAAGACTAAATATATTAGCTAACATTGTAAAAAAACCTCATGTTCAAATTTTTGGAGAATTTATCCATGGAGGAGAAAATGCCCTTAGTGACCAGGGCTCTGGTGATGTTAAATATCATTTAGGTGCAAGCTCTGATAGAAGTTTTGGAGGTAAGATTATTCATGTGAGTATGGCAGCTAATCCCTCTCACTTAGAGGCGGTAAATCCAGTTGTAGCCGGCAAAATAAGAGCTAAACAAACAATCATTCAAGACAAAAATAATACGAAAGTTTCAGGTCTACTTATTCACGGAGACGCAGCAATTGCAGGACAAGGTATTGTTGCTGAAACCTTTACTATGTCACAATTAAATGGCTACAGAATTGGTGGACTAATTCACTTTATTATCAATAATCAAATTGGATTTACAACTAGCCCTCAATATAGCAGATCTGCGCCTTACTCTTCAGAGATAGGAAAAATTGTTCAATCCCCAATATTTCATGTAAATGGAGATGACCCAGAGGCTGTTGTTTTAGCCTCAAGAGCTGCAACAGAATTTAGAAACACATTCAAAAAAGATACACTTGTCGATATGTTTTGTTACAGAAAACATGGACACAACGAGGGTGACGAGCCCTCTTTCACTCAACCATTGATGTATCAAACTATAAAAAAGAAAAAAACAGTTGCTAGTATTTATGCAGATAAACTTATAAGCCAAGAAGTAGTAAATACAAAACAGGTAGACTTCATCAAAGACAGAATATGGTCTGATTTCGAGAAGAAATTTGAAAAAGCAAAAAACTATAAATTAAAAACAAAATCTTGGATGGGTGGACAATGGAGTGGATTAAGTCTTGCACCAAAAGACCCACTAAGAAGAGGTAGAACAGCCGAGTCAGAAAAATCCTTAAAGGAAATTGGCACAAAAATTTCACAAATACCTAAAGGGTTTAATCTTCATCCGAAATTAGAAAAGTTTAACAAATCTCGACTAACTTCAATAAAATCAGGAAAGAATATTGACTGGTCTTTTGCTGAGGCTTTAGCATTTGGAGCATTGTTAAAGGAAGGATATAGAGTGAGACTTGCAGGTCAAGATTCTGGGAGGGGAACTTTCAGTCAGAGACACTCAGTTTTCTATGATCAAAAATCAGAAGAGAGATATATTCCACTCAATCACATTGCTAAAAATCAAAAACAATTTGAGGTAATTGATAGTTTTCTCTCTGAACTAGGTGTCCTAGGTTTTGAATATGGGTACTCATTAGCAGACCCAAATACCTTGGTTTTATGGGAGGCCCAATTTGGAGATTTTGCCAACGGTGCCCAAATTATTATTGACCAGTTTATTGCTTCAAGTGAAAGAAAATGGATGCAAATGAGTGGATTAGTCATGCTATTACCTCATGGTCATGAGGGCATGGGTCCTGAACACTCTAGTGCAAGAATAGAAAGGTTTCTTCAAATGGCAGCAGAAGATAACCTTCAGATTGTAAATTGCACCACTCCTGCGAGCTACTTTCATGCTTTGAGAAGGCAAATACATAGAAATTTTAGAAAACCGCTAATAGTATTTACCCCTAAATCCACACTGCGCCACCCAAATAATGTATCATCTATTAGTGAATTTACGGGGCGCTCATCATTTCACCGCCTTATTGAAGATGAAATCAAAAACCCAAAAAGAATAATTTTCTGCTCTGGAAAAATATTTTATGAATTAGATGATTTTAGAACAAAGAATAATATTAAAGATGTAAAAATAGTTCGTATTGAGCAAATTTATCCGTTTCCATTTGATGCGATAGGAGAGGTTATATTAAAATATAAAGAAAGTGAGATTTTATGGGTTCAAGAGGAGCCAAAGAATATGGGAGCATGGAGTTTTGTTAAAAGTCGTATTAGACATGTTTTAGTAAAAAATAATTTAACCAAAAAAGTTCATTATGTTGGAAGGCGCCCTGCAGCAGCTCCTGCTACAGGTATATCAAAAAGACATAGTACTAATCAGCAACTAATCAAAGAATTAGCTCTTAAATCATCACTAAAACGTGTTATAAAAGAAAGAAGTGGTGTCAGTTTTATGAAATTTAAAAACTTACCTAAAGAGTAATGAAAAACATAACAGTACCTGAGCTTGGAGAGTCGATCATTGAGGGCACGCTTACATCTTGGTTGATCAAAGAGGGAGATAGCTTTGAGTCTGGCGATAATTTAGCTGAAATTGAAACAGAGAAAATCACAATTGAAATTCCTGCTCAAACCTCTGGAAAATTAACAAAGATAATAACCCCAGAGGGATCTACTGTAAATGTTGGTCAATCTATTGCTGAAATATCAGAAAATACGACTACAGAACAAATTCCCAAATCAGAGACAAGTCAAAACGAAGAAATAAATGAAGAAAAACAAATAATGGACCCATCTAATGTCTCTAAAGTTACCGAAAATCAAACAAAAACTCCAGCTAAGGTACTTGATCTCCCAAACTTCGACGAAGATGACTCCGCATTAGATGAAAAAACTATCCCAATGTCAAAATTAAGGCAAACAATTGCCAGAAGGTTAAAAGAAGCTCAAAATACAGCTGCCATTCTCACAACATTTAACGAAGTTGATATGTCATCAATTATGTCTCTTAGAAAAAAAGAACAAACGAATTTTCAAAAAAAACATAGTGTGAAACTTGGCATTATGTCTTTTTTTGTTAAAGCCTGCACAGAAGTTTTAAAAGAAATACCAGAGATTAATTCAGAAATACACGATGATAAAATAATTTATAAAAACTACTTTGATATAGGTATTGCAATTGGATCTGAAAAGGGTCTTGTTGTTCCAATAATTAGAAATGCTGGAGATTTATCAAACGCAGAAATTGAAAAGTATATTATTGAATTATCTGAGAAAGCAAATTCAAATAAACTTGCCATGAGTGATTTATCAGGAGGAACATTCACAATTACAAATGGAGGAATATACGGCTCTATGATGAGCACCCCAATTATCAACCCACCTCAAAGTGCTATACTAGGTATGCACTCAATAATTGATAGACCTATAGCGGTAAAAAAGAAGATTGTTATAAAACCAATGATGTATCTTGCATTAAGTTATGACCACAGATTAATAGATGGTAAGCAAGCGGTAACTTTTTTAGTTAGACTCAAAGAACTGTTGGAAAATCCAAAAATTATTTAATTTTTTAGAATATTTTTTAAAACAAAATTTAATATGCCATCTGCTTTATAATATTGCAGCTCATTGATAGTATCAATTCTTAAAGTACAATCTATTTTTATATTCCTCATATTATTTTGAATAAAGACCTCTAATTCTTGTAAAGGCTTCAGGTCTTCAGTAAGTTTTATATTTATTAAATCAGACGACTGAATATTTAAATCATTTATTGTGTGACTTTTAAGTTGTATAGGCAGAACTCCCATTCCAACCAAATTTGATCGGTGTATTCTTTCAAAACTTTCGGCAATAACTGCCTTAATACCTAATAACTTTGTACCTTTTGCAGCCCAATCACGCGATGATCCAGTTCCGTATTCTTCTCCTGCAAAAACTACAACATTTTCAGACCTTTTTGCATACTCCATAGCAACATCATAAACACTCATTTTTTTCTTATCAGGTTCTAAAATTGAGTATCCTCCCTCAACGTTTGATAGCAGTTGGTTTTTAATTCTTATATTGGCAAAAGTACCCCTGACCATTACTTCATGATTGCCCCTTCTAGCACCATATGAATTAAAATCATTTTGACGTATTTGCCGTTCCATGAAGTAGTTGCCAGCAGGACTATCAGCTTTAATAGCCCCTGCAGGTGAAATGTGATCTGTAGTAACACTATTGCCTAGAAGCAATAAAGGTCTTGCATTCTCAATTGGCTTAATCTCTTTATCATCATTTGATTGATTATCAAAAAACGGAGGTTTCTGTACGTAAGTTGATGAAGAATTCCAATTATACAGGTTTCCCATAGAAGTATTAATTTTTTGCCATTCTTTCGGCCCATCTAAAGCATAAGAGTATTGTTTTTTAAACATTTCAGGCGATACATTTTTTTCAACAGCATTTCGGATTTCGTTATTGCTAGGCCAAATGTCTTTTAAAAATATTTCATTACCATCTGCGTCAATACCAATGGGGTCACTTGTTAAATTAATGAGAACAGACCCTGCTAAAGCATATGCTACAACTAAAGGTGGTGAGGCAAGATAATTAGCTTTTACGTGTGGATTAACTCTACCTTCAAAATTTCTATTACCTGAAAGTACTGAAGCAACTGTTAAATCATTTTTTGAGATACACTCGGCAATATCTTTATCAAGTGGCCCTGAGTTCCCTATACACGTAGTGCATCCATAACCAACTAGATGAAAACCAAGTTGGTCTAAATATTTATTCAAACCCGATTTATCCAAATAATCAGTAACAACTTTTGAACCTGGAGCTAAAGAAGTCTTAACCCAAGGTTTTACTTGTAGACCTAATTCACAAGCCTTTTTTGCGACTAAGCCTGCTGCAACTAAAACATCCGGATTAGATGTATTAGTACATGAAGTGATAGCAGCTATTACTACGTTACCATCTTGCATTTTATAATTGTGATTTTTAATTTCTTTTTCAACGGGTTTGTTTTTTGAAAATTCTTCAAAGTTTAAATTCACGCTTTCAAGATTAATTCTATCTTGAGGTCTTTTTGGCCCTGCTAATGATGCTTGAACTTTTTCTAGTTGTAAATGAACGGTATCATTGTAATTACATGTGTCATCGGCCCATAAACCTTGAATTCTGTTATATTTTTCAACAGTATTTATCAGATCGGAGTCCCTAGATGTCAACTTCAAGTACTTGATAGTTTCTTCATCAACTGCAAAAAAACCACAAGTTGCTCCATATTCTGGAGCCATGTTGGCAATAGTTGCTCTGTCAGCGAGTGATAAATTCTTTAAACCATCACCGTAGAATTCAACAAATTTTCCAACTACTCCTTTTTCTCGAAGCATTTGTACAATTGTTAAAACTAGATCTGTTGCTGTAACACCCTCTTTCATTTTACCCGATACTTCAAAACCAACAACTTCTGGTAAAAGCATTGATACAGATTGGCCAAGCATAGCAGCCTCAGCTTCAATTCCTCCTACTCCCCAACCTAGAACACCAAGTGCGTTTACCATTGTCGTATGACTGTCTGTTCCAACTAATGTGTCAGGGTATAATAAAACTTTTTCGTCAAGCTCCTTGCTCCAAACTACTTGAGCTAAATATTCTAAATTTACTTGATGGCATATTCCTGTGCCAGGAGGAATAACCCTAAAATTTTTAAAAGCTTGTTGTCCCCATTTTAAAAACTCATATCTCTCTACATTTCTTCCAAATTCCATATCTACATTTTTTTGAAATGCATTTGGGCTAGCAAAATAATCTACCATTACAGAATGATCTATTACTAAGTCAACTTGGGACATAGGATTAACTTTTGATGGATTACCACCTTTTTTTGAAACAGCATCACGCATTGCTGCTAAATCTGCAACAGCAGGCACGCCAGTAAAGTCTTGCATTAACACTCTTGAAGGAAGAAAAAATATTTCATGCTTTTTCTCAGGATTTTCTAATACATTTTCGATAAGGTCTTTATTTACATCTTTGCCATCTTCTAATCTAAGTAAATTTTCAATGAGTATCTTTTTTGATTTGGGTACATTTTTTATTTTAGGAAAATTATCCTCCAATTTAGATAGGTTATAGAAAATGTACTTTTTTCCATTATTTGAAAATTGATCAAGTGTTTTAAAACTATCTACTGACAACATTCTTTTATTATAAACATTAATTAGTAAATTTATTTATGCATTATACTAATTAATTATTTTTTAAATTTTTCTTTTAAAAGGTCATATAATTTTTGTGAGTCATAGCTTAAATCTCTCCCAGATCTTTTTATTAATCCAATTGTCCTAGTTACAGAGGGATCAATTAAGGGCCTATATGACAGAGAAGAATAATCCTTTGAAATAGCCAATTTTGGGGCAAGAGTTATTCCAAGACCTTGCTCAACCATATTTAATGCAGTTGGTATATGCCTTACCTCATACGCCCAATCGATATCTTCTTCTTGGAGCGCAAGTGCATTCTCAATATAAATTCTACTCCCAGAACCTTTCCATATTGAAATAAAATTCCTACCTTTAATTTCAGATATCTTTATTTTCCTTTTTTTCTCTAACTTATCTCCTTTTGGAAATACAACGACGTAATCTTCCACAAATAAATTTTCGAAGCTAATTCCAGGTTCTTGTTTACCAGTAAAATTAATACCGAAATCACATTCTCCTCCCAAAACACTATCAACAACATTATTAGATGACCTTTCAATGATTTGAACTTTACACCTTGGTTCAATTTCTTTGAATTGTTTGAGTGATGAAAATAAAATATTTCTTAGCGCCGAATGAACCACCCCAATTTTAATTATTGAGGGAAAACTATATTTTTCATTTAGAGTTTTTGTTGCTGTTTTGACTGCCTCTATTATTCCTCTTGCTCGATCATAAAAATTTCTCCCAGAATATGAAAGTTGAACTTTTCTAGTAGTCCTATCAAATAGAGTAGTTCCTAATTCGTGCTCTAACTTTTGAATTCTTCTTGAGAGAGCGGGTTGAGATAAATTTAAATTATTTGCAGCTTTAGCAAAAGAGTTAGTCTCAGCTAATTCAATAAATGCTTCGATATCACCAATTTCAATATTAATGCGCATATAACATAAATATCAAAAATTTTTTTATTTGCTATTCTTTTTTGTTGTTGTTTTCTTTACAGCTTTAAGCCACCCTTCGTAAAGATATTTAACTTCTTTCTTGTGAAGTTTTGGTTTAAATATTTTATCACTTTGCCATTTTTTAGAGATTTCCTCAGTATTTTTAATAAATCCTGAAGAAAGTCCAGCTAGATAGGCTGCTCCCAATGCAGTTGTTTCTGTTACTTTTGGTCTATCACAATTTAAAATCAAAATATTTGACAAAAATTGCAGGAAATCTTCATTTGCTACCATTCCACCATCAACTTTAAGTTGTTTAATGGGAACACCACTATCTTTCTGCATGGCAATGACCAAGTCTTTAGTTTGGTATGCAACACTATCTATAGCGGCTTTGACAAACTCTGCTATTCCAGTATTTCTTGTCATTCCAAAAATTGCGCCTCTAGCTTCCCCATCCCAATAAGGAGCTCCTAAACCAACAAAAGCGGGAACAAAGTAAATTTTTTGACTTTGATCACTCTTTGAATAAAAAATTTCTGTCTCTTGTGCTGTCTTGATAACTTTAAGTGAGTCTCTTAACCACTGAACAGCAGCCCCAGCAATGAAGATAGAACCTTCTAAGGCATAAGTGGTCTTATTATTGATTTTATATGCAATGGTCGTAAGCAAATTATTTTTTGATATTTTAAGCTTTTGTCCAATATTCATGATCATAAAACAACCAGTCCCATATGTAGACTTAATAGATCCTTGCTTAAAACAGGCCTGGCCAATTGTTGCTGCCTGTTGATCACCAGCCATACCTCCTATTTTGATCTTACCTCCAAAAAGAGTTGTGTACCCAAAATCATCTGCACTATCTTTTACATCGGGAAGAATTTCATAAGGGATATTAAAAATTTTTAGTAATTCCTTTGACCAACAGTTTTTTTTGATGTCATATAACATGGTTCTTGAAGCATTCGTAGCCTCAGTAAAAAAAGACCTTCCCTCTGTTAACTTCCACAGAAGCCAAGTATCAATTGTCCCAAATAAAAGCCTATCCTCTTTTAACAGTTTTTTTGATGACTCTATATTGTCAAGTATCCATTTAATTTTAGTTGCTGAAAAATATGCATCAATTACAAGCCCAGTAATTTTTTGTATTTTTTTTGCAAATCCTTTCCTAGTTAAATCTTTGCAATAATTTACTGTTCTTCTATCTTGCCAAACAATAGCTTTGTAAATAGGCTTACCTGTTTGTTTGTCCCAAATGACTACAGTTTCTCTTTGATTAGTTATTCCTATACCTAATATTTGGCTGGAATTAACTTTTGCTTTTTTAATTGCATTTTGTGTTGTTTTTAAAACAGTATTAAATATCTCTTGAGGGTCGTGTTCTACACACCCATCTTTTGGAAAGTATTGTTTAAATTCCAATTGATCACAAGAAACAATTTCAAAATTATCATTAAAAATTATCGAACGTGTAGAAGTTGTTCCTTGATCAATTGATAAAATAAATTTTTGCACAGATTTATAATATCATAAGAACTAAAGGTGTCTTTTTAAAATAATTTCTAATTTATCCTTCGCCTCTTTAGGAAAATTAATTCCAAGTTTTGTTCTCCTAAATAAAATATCCTCAGAAGTTCGAGCCATCTCTTCTTTGATAAGATATTTTACTTCAAATTCATAAAAATCCTCAAAAATCAGATCTCCACCTGCATTAAATTCATTATAATATTCATTTAGTTTTGATACTTTAGCCCCATACGTTTCGATGAGTCGTTTAAATACTTTTTTAGGGATATTTTTGCTATTTACATTTATATCAGTTGCACCTGGTAAAACTTCATTGGACGTCCATGTTTTATTTGAAACTACTATGTACTTGCTTAACTTTTTCAAAACTTGTTCTGAAAGCTTTCTATAGGTTGTAAGTTTTCCTCCAAAAACTGTCAAAATTGGAGCTCCATCTCTATCGTCAATTTCAAAAGCATAGTCTCTTGATACCTTAGATGCTTTCTGACTATTGTCTTCAATCAACGGCCTTACGCCTGAATAAGTCCATACGATATCATTATCGACAATTTCTTTTTTTATAAAGGAATTGACTGAATTAATTAAATAGGTTTTCTCTTCATATGTAATTTTGGGATTTTCAAAATCTGCAACTTCGTGATCAGTAGTACCTATTAAAGTATATTTTTTTTTAAATGGTATCATAAAAATTATACGCTTATCATTTAACTGGAGTATGTATGCTTGATCGCCATCATATATTTTTTTGACTACTAAATGGCTTCCTTGAATAAGTCTTAATTTTTTTTTGGATTTTATTCCAAAAACATTATTTAAAACTGATATAGCAAAAGGCCCAGTTGCATTAACAACAGCTTTTGATTTTAAAACTTCACCATTGTCTAAAAAAATTGACCAATTATCTTCACCTCTGACAGTCTTGATAATATTTGTGTTAGTGTAGACTTTTGCACCTCTATTTATAGCATCCTCTGCGTTAAGTAGAGCTAGTCGGGAGTCATCAACAAATAAATCAGAATAAACATAACCTCTTTTAAAATTCTCTTTTATTGGGTTTTCTTTAAAAGTTTCATCCAAAGAAATACATTTTGATTTTTCAAAGGTTGATTTTCCACCCAATCTATCATACAAAAACAAACCAATTCTTATAATCCAGCTTGGCCTTAAACTTGGAACATGAGGTAAAACAAATTTTACAGGTTTTGTAATATGAGGGGCAATTTTTTTTATCACATCTCTTTCTATAAGAGACTCTCTTACTAGTCTAAAATCATAATTTTCTAAATATCTTATCCCCCCATGAATTAATTTTGTTGACCATGAGGATGTTTCGGAGGCAATATCACCTTTTTCAATTAGACAAGTATTTAAACCTCTTCCTGCAGCATCTCTTGCTATGCCAACACCGTTAATACCACCACCAATTATAACAACATCATACATTTCATATGAAGTTCATACAAAAAATTTAAAAATGTAAAGTAGGAGTAATTTTTTTTTCTATTTTTTTGAATAGTTTTTATAAGTTTAATATTGACTTAATTAAAAATATTGTTCTTTCTAATTCAATACATAATATTAAAATGTCTCTTTTTAGTGATATTAAATTATTATAAAAGTGCATAAAAAAATCTTAGTAGTCGGTGCAGGCGCTTGGGGTACAGCTATTGCTAATGTACTCTCAAAGAAAAATAATAGTGTTTATCTTTGGGCAAGGGATCTGAAATTATCCGATCAAATAAATAAAAACAAAATTAATAAAAAATATTATAAAAATTTCAAATTATTTAGAAAACTAAAATCAATATCGGGTAATTTTAAAGCTAGTGAATATCATTATATTTTCTATGTCTTACCTGCTACTGTATTTTCTAATTTTTGCGATGATTATTTAAAAAATCAGAAAATTAATGAATTAATAATATGCTCAAAAGGAATCAGTAAGAATGGCGATTTCATCTCAAATCTGATTAAAAAAAAACTTAATTCAAAAAATTACCATTTTTTATCCGGACCTAGCTTTGCGGATGAGGTTTTAAATGGGAAACCCACAGCCTTAAGTTTATCGAGTAACAAACTTAATAAAAATATCGGTAATATCTTTGAATATACTAATATAAGAATTTACTATTCAGAAGGTTATAAGACACTTGAATTTTTAGGTATCCTCAAAAATATCTATGCGATTGGTGCAGGAATTATAGATGCAGAGTCATTGGGTCAAAATGCAAGAGCTGCTTATATAACTAGATGTATTGTTGAGATAAAAAGTATGCTTAAGAGCTTAAACCTAAATACTAATATGATTTATAGTCTTGGAGGTATTGGAGATTTAATACTTTCATGTAGCTCAAAGAAATCAAGGAACTATAATTTTGGGTTTTGCTTTGAAAAAAAAAGCAAATATAAAACATTGAAACGAAAGACTATCGAAGGCATAAATAGCTGTCTAAATATAAAAAATAATAAAAAAATTAATATTATTAAGTTCCCAATCATAAATTCCATTATTAAAATCATTAATGGAAGTCCATCGAAAAAAGAAATTAAGATATTGCTTAATAGAAAGTTTAAAAACGAGTAATTAACGATAAACCCTTTTTAAATTCAGTCCAATTTTTTTAAATTTTCTTTTGAAACTATAAAATTCTTTATTATGTTTTGCTGAGTTTTGTTTTAGGATCAATTTTTGATAATAATGAACCATCTCATGTCCAAGAATTTCAACAAATTCTTGAAAATTTTTAAATTTATTATGAAGGGTTATTCTATAGCAGTGTTTTGTTGCATATGGATTGAATTCAAATAAACCTAGTGCGCCATGCATTCTTCTTGTAAGGATATAGGGCTTTTTTAAACGATTATCAAAAATTTCTCTATTTAATATTTTATAAACATCAGAGATTTTATTTGCTTTGAGTTTAAATTCTCTTTCATTACCATAATGATTAATTAGAGTGGCTAAACTTTTTGTTCTAGGCATATATTTAAAAAATACAATTATTATTTATAAAAAAAAAATCAAGTAAATTTAATCAGGATTTCTTAATAAACATTCGATGTATGAAATTATTTCATTAAACTTGTCATCAGAAAGATCTTTGTAGCTCTTACCAAATTTTTCTTTGATACTTAGAGCTATATGTGCATATGCATTTCTCCCATTTGGATGAAATTGAGATGGTTTTAAAAGAGGTTGAAGCTTATCACCTGTTGATTGAATTTTTTCCCACAATTTTTTTCTATTATATTCATTCAAAAAGCAATTCCCCCAGGGAAAAAAAAGTCTAATAAAAGTCTTATTATTGCAAAACCGATACCACAAAGGATAATAATTGTGATTAACTGTTTATTTATCATGATGTATACAATTAAATGATATGAGATATATTATCATCTTTTTTTCTTTAATTCTTCCTAATTTAGCATTTACTGAAATTTTAGAAAAATTTCCTCTTGCCTGTATATGTGACAAAAGTATAAACGCACTAAAATATTTTGATTGTAAGCAAAAAGTTTCTGGAACACAATTAGACTTAATTGAAAATAAAAAAAATAAAAATGTTATGATCTTTAGTAGCTTTGATGAAAAAAATTATCAATTATTTGAAGAAGATAATTTAAGCTTAATATTTAATTATGATACAGATGATTACATTTCATCAATTTCAATAAAAGAAAATTTAGATTTAGTTTTTTCAATATCTTACAAAGAGTATAACAAAGAGTGGGCTTACGATTTAAAGTGTGTTTCATTGAAAAAAGATTAAGGTTTTAACTTATTTAAAATGTTAGATAAAAAATTTTTCCTTTCCTCAGTAATTTCTTTTATAGGTTTTTTATTTTTAGTTTCAATGGACTCCGTTATTAAAATTCTAGGAGAAACCTATCCTGTCCTACAATTATTATTTTTAAATGCATTATTTTCTCTAATACCTTTACTTTTTTTTATATGTAAAAATCATGGCATTCATTTTTATAGAAAACAAAATTACTTCTTCCAAATTATAAGAGGAATCGTTCATACAATTGGATTTATTTTTGTCTTAAAAGGCGTTTTATTACTTCCTCTTTCAGTAGTCTATCCGGTGCTTTTTACATCTCCATTAATGTTGCTTGTTTTGTCTCATTTTTTCTTAAGCGATAATATTAATATAATTAGGGTTTTAGCTATTTTAATAGGTTTTTTGGGTGTGGTTATTTCTGCAGAACCATTTGGCACCAAAGTAGTTTCATTC
Organism: uncultured Alphaproteobacteria bacterium; assembly: GCA_902595525.1. The sequence continues at coordinate 26,533 of CACJQJ010000005.1, forward strand.
CTTGGAGTTTTTTTTGTTTTTTTGGGTGCTTTTTGTATGGCTATTACCCACCTGATTACAAGAAAATATAATTACTTAACATCATCATATTCTGCATCATTTTTCAGTATGGTTGTAAGTGTTATAATTTTTATTTTTTCTATAAAATTTCACTTTGAGTTTATGCCAATTAGGGATTTATCACTCTCTTTACTTGGTGGTATATTTGCAGGCCTTGGTATCAGTGCAGTAATTTATGGATCCCAAACTCTTCCTGCTTCTGTATTTGGTTTAACGAGTTATGTTCAAATAATTTTTGGTGTTATTTTAGGCTGGTTTGTTTTTAAACAGTTACCAACATTATTTAATTATATAGGGATACTAATAGTCATATCGGCAGGAGTAATACTTTTTTATTTTGATAAAAATCCAAAAAATAATTAATGCATTGATTTCTCATATAATTTTATTTGTATTTTCATATCTTATTTTTATTTTTCCGTTTGATATTTTGTCAACTTGGCTAGGTAAGCCAACTTCATTAATTGAAGCCCTTTTGGGCACTACTATAGTTTTCGGAATTTGTTTATATTATTTTAGATCAAAAAGTACTAATAAAATTATCAAGTTTTTTGTTTATGAGGGGATAGGAGTTGGAACAGTATCTTTTTTTATTATTTTACCTCTTATAATAATTAGCTATGTACAAATATTAATTGATCTTTATTTAGCTCTTCTGTTTTTTACTTTTCAAATACCTGTAATTATTTATGGATATGTAAATTCCAAAAAACTTAAAATTAAAAAACTATCTATAGAGTCGAAATATATTAGTAAAAGTATTAAATTTATTTTTATCAGTGATGTTCACATAGGTTCAAATGATCCATTATCACTAAAAAAATTAGTTTCTAAAATCGGTGAATTAGATTTTAGTTTCTTAGTAATTGGTGGTGATTTAATTGACAGTAGTGCATTTAAAATTTCCGACCTTCACGAATTTAAGAAAATAAATAAACCTATTTTTTTTGTAACAGGAAATCACGAATATTATATTCAAAATTTTAAAAAACATCTTGATGAATTATATAAAGTTGGAATAAAAACCTTAAATAATGAGTCAATACAATTGGATGAAATAAATTTAATTGGCCTCTCTGATAACATTTCTAATAAATCTAAAATGGAATACGTAGATAAACTCTCTAAAGAAAACTTATTCAACCTTTTGATAGTTCATAAACCATCAATTTGGAAAAAAGCTTCATATAAGGCCAATTTAATGCTTTCGGGCCATACACACAATGGTCAAATTTTTCCATTTAATTTAATAGTAAAACTTCAATTTCCACAAAATTATGGTCTTTACAAAAACAATAACAACCATTTGTACGTTAGCTCAGGATCAGCCACTTGGGGTCCAAAAATGAGAATAGGATCTAATAACGAAATTATTCATTTCAAATTAAAATAGTAAAAATTTCCTTATTGGATAATATTTAACATTATGTATGCTTTTTTTATGAGAATAATAGTCACTTATTTTGTATTAATAGGAACTTTATTTGCTGATGAGCATATTTTAGAGCAAGAAAATTTTGATGCTTGGCAATTTACTTGTGTTGAGGAGCAAAAACAAAAAATATGTGAATTAAGAGAATTAGTTTTTGATCCAAATACAGAGGAGGTTGTGAGCTATTTGTCAATTACTATAAATCCTGAAAATTTAACTCAAATGCAAATAGCTTTTCCACATGCCGTAAATCTAAAGAGCCCAGTTTCTTTACAAATTGATGACAAGGACCCTTTGGAATTAGATTATGCGTTCTGTAACCAAAGTGCCTGTTTTGTTGCAGAAATAATTGGAGAAAATTTTGTTAATTTTTTCAAAGCTGGAAATCAAGTTAATCTAAAAATATTATTATTAGATAACAGACAGGCGACTATTACGTATTCATTAACTGGTTTTACGGCTGGTTATAATAAATTGTCTTCAGCACTGATTAACTAGTTTTATTAAATTTAATTTTATTTTTAATTAATAAAAGACAAATTAAAGAGGGAACTACCATTAAAGCTGTAATGATGAAAAATAATCCCCAGTTACCCCCTAACCCATCAACTAATGCTCCAGAAGAAGAAGCTAGTAAAGTTCTTCCTGCTGTTCCAACAGAGGCTAATAAAGCATATTGAGTAGCAGTAAAACTACGATCAACTAAAAGAGATATAAATGCAACAAATGCAACTGTTGCAAATGCTGCTGCTAAGTCATCTAATATTACCGCAAAAGCAAAAAGAGTTTTCGATGGTCCTACCCAAGCTAGCACTGAAAATAAAATATTTGTACCGGCCATTGCAATACCTGCCACAATTAATGTTTTAAAAATACCAGATCTCATTGCTATAGCACCACCAATAAGCGTAAATACAATGGTTGTAATCCAGCCTAATGCTTTTGAAAATATTGCTATATCGCCCTTAGAAAAACCAATTTCCTTGTAAAATACCAAACTCATTCTTCCAAGAAACGCCTCACCAATCTTGAATAAAAATACAAAAGCAAGAATTGCAATACCAATTTTCACTCCATTAATACTAAAGAAACTATTTAAGGGGTTTGCTACAACATTGTTTAAATAATAGAGAGTTTGAGAAACAGGATTATCCTCACCAAATCTTTGTATGTAAAATGAAAATAAATAAAAGGCTCCTCCAATAACAACAAAAGCTATACCGCCATTAGTAAACCAAATTTTTTCGAAGAATTTTCCAACTAAAAAGCATAAAATTCCTATTGAGGTAAACAGGTATCCAGCATTTCTTAGACTATTTACATTTGAATTCGAGGAGTCAGTGTTTATTATCTCTTGGAATCTCTCTTTATTAGACTCAGGTATAAATACCAAACCTACATTACATAGTACTATAATTGCCATTAAAAAAATAAATGTTACTTGCCAATATTGATCTACACCTGATAATTCCAGTTTCTCTGCTATTTCTAAACAAATAAAACCTCCAAGTTTAAAACCAGTCCACCATCCAACAACGGCCATAGCTGCTCCTGCAGCCATACTTGAGGTTTCATCCCTTTTTATTTGTTCAATTCTTAGAGCATCAATTGTTATGTCTTGAGTAGCAGATGAAATAGCAATCGCTAATCCGACTCCAATTATTAAGGCCAAGTTTTGTGTTGGCTCTAAGACACTCCATATAACAAGACATATTAAGATGACTGTTTGCATCAATATAATTATTGATTTCCTATGACCCATCTTATTAGTCAAAAAAGGAAGTCTTAATCTATCGATTATTGGTGCCCATAAAAAATTGAATGCATAAACTCCAAAAATTAGTCCAGCCCAACCTATAGTGCTTCTACTTAAACCCTCTTCCTTTAACCACAATGATAGTGCGCTTGCAATTAACACCCAAGGGAAACCACTAATTATTCCTAAAAGAAGAATACGTATCATTCTTCTGTCATAGTAGGCCCCAAATAAAGATTTTAATTTACTAGAATCTATGGATACAGAACTCATTATTTATATGATATTGAAAAATTTATGAATGAAAACTTTAATCGCTCAGAGAACTAAGCCATTTAATTAAATCGGCTCTATCTTGGTCTTTTTTTATACCATTATAATTCATTTTTGTTCCAACTATATACTTTTTAGGTTTTAACAAAAATTTGTTTAACTCTTCAACATTCCAATCACCACCAAATTCTACTAAAGCACCAGAATATGCAAAACCCTCCATAGAGCCCTTTGATCTATTTACTATTCCCCACATAGCAGGACCTACTTTGTTTTCTCCACCTTTAACTTGTGTGTGACAAGAGGCACATTTTTTAAAAATTTTTTCGCCGTTTTCCATACTTGCTGAAGCTAACATAGGGGTTATTTCAGGAAGAACCTCAAATATATTAACCTCTTCCTTTATTTCTGAAGAGACACCACCCTCTGGGACCTCAATTTTATAAGCTAGTTCTTCGGGAAACTCTGGATGAATAGCCATATCCGCAACTTTAGAGAAAACAGCAGCTAACAAAAGGGCGAGGATTATTGCCCCTAGAATTTTATTGGTTTCCATATTTGAAAGAGAAGTCTATGTTTAAAAATATAGCACTTAAAACGGATTTTTGTCGCATTAATGAACGATACTTTAATAATTATACCAATCAGATTAAAGGCCTCTAGATTTCCAAATAAACCTTTTGCAAAGATTGGAGACTTACCAATGCTTCATTATATTTACAAACGTGTATCGGATATCACTGATAATTTATTGTTAGCCATATGTGATCAAGAAGTAAGAGAATATTGCGAAGAAATGAAACTAAAATTTATCATGACAGACCCTAATCATATGTCTGGTACTGATAGAATTGGAGAGGCAGTAAGAAAATTAGAGGGAATAAAAAAATTTAAATTTGTAATTAATGTTCAGGGAGATATGCCATTCATAAGTGCCAATCACTTACAATTACTAAAAGAGAAATTATTACAATTCCAAATTAGCACTCTAGCGTGTCCATTTATTAACATTGATGAAGCTAAAAATAGTTCCAAAGTAAAAGTCACAATAGATCAACTAAATTATGCTTCAAATTTTTCGAGAATACTTGATAGCAATTTAAAAATTAATAAAAATGTATTTCATCATATTGGAGTATATGCTTACCATAAGAAATTCTTATTAGATTTTATCTCTATGCCTCCAACCCAAAGAGAACTTGATGAAAAATTAGAACAACTTCGTATAATCGACACCAGTAAAATTGGAATTTCTGTCATAAAAGAGGAGATTTTGGGTGTTGATACAAAAGAGGATTTAGATAGAGTAAATCGATTAATTTTAAAAAATGAGTAAAAGAATATCTTTCCAGGGAGTTGATGGAGCTTACAGTCAATTAGCTGTAAATGATTTTTTTTCTGGTGCAGAAACACTCCCATGCAAAACATTTGAGATTGCTTTGAATGAAGCTGAGTCGGGTAACGTCGATTATGCTATGATTCCAATTGAAAATTCTGCTGCAGGGAGAGTTGCTGATATTCATCGTTTAATACCAAAATCTAATTTGCATATAAACTTCGAACATTTTCAAAAAGTTGAACACAAGCTTTTAATTCATCCAGATAGCAAAATCGAAAATATTAAAAATATTTTAAGTCACGAACAAGCCCTAGCACAATGTAGTGATAAAATCCAAAAATTAGATTTAAATATTTTGATTGGAGCTGATACTGCTGGCTCTGCAAAAACTATCTCTGATGAAAAAATACTTGATACTGCTGCAATTGCCTCAAGCTTGGCAGGTAAGACATATGGCTTAAAAGTAATTGATGAGAATTTTGCAAATTCTTTAAATAACATTACAAGATTCTATGTCATGTCTAAAAACGAAAACTTAGAATTTGACAAAAAAAAGACCTATATATCATCATTTCTATTTTCAGTAAAAAATACACCGGGTTCTTTATTTAAAGTAATGGGTGGTTTTGCAACTAATAATGTAAATATGATAAAACTTGAGAGTTATAATTATGGAGCTGACTTTGTGATAACACAATTTTATTGTGAAATTGAGGGACACCCTGAACAAGATAACACCAAATTTGCTTTAGATGATATGTATCATTATTGCTCAAAGGTCAGAAAATTAGGAGTTTTTGAAAAATCCCCATATCGGGTGAGACAATAACTTCATATTTTCATTTAATACTGCTATAAGATAATTTGAGAATTACATGGGCAGTTTTTTGTGCCAATCCGGTCAGGTTCGAAAGAAAGCAGCCGTAACATAAAGAATTGGGTCGTGTAATTCTCCTACAATCCTGTAATGAAAAATCAATCAAAAATCCTAGCATTAAAATATAGACCTTCAAATTTTCAAGATTTGATTGGGCAAGAGTATTTGGTTGATACCATCCAAAAATCAATTGAGCTTAATAAAATTCCTAATGCATATATTTTCACTGGCATTCGTGGTGTAGGCAAAACAACAACTGCTAGAATTGTAGCTAAAATGTTAAATTGTACAGTTTTTGATAACAACAAAAATCCTGATTTAGATAATTGTGAACAAGCTAAAGCTATCACTGAGGATAGACATCCGGATGTCATAGAAATTGATGCTGCGTCGAACACAAGTGTAGAAAACGCAAGAGATATAATTGAGAACGTAAAATATAATCCAGTTCTTGGAAAATATAAAGTTTATATAGTTGACGAAGTACATATGTTATCTAAAAGTGCTTTTAATGCACTACTTAAAACTCTTGAAGAGCCACCACCTCACTCAAAATTTATATTCGCAACTACAGAAATATCCAAAGTTCCGATAACAATTCTTTCGAGATGTCAAAGATTTGATCTGAGACGAGTTGATAAGAGGACTTTATTAAATTTTTTAGAGGGTATTGCTGAAAAAGAGGCTATATCGATATCGAAGGATGCATTAAATTTAATTGTAAAGGCTAGTGAAGGTTCAGTTAGGGACTCACTTAGTATATTAGACCAAGCTAATGTATTCAAATCTCAAAAAGAAATTACAGTAGAAGAAATCATCAACATGCTTGGTTTTGCAAAGCAAACTGATTTATATGAATTATCTAAATATATTTTAAATAACAATCTTCCAAAATTAATAGCTATGCTTGATGAAATGTATCAAAGGGGATCAGAGACCTCTAAAATTATAGAAGATATGATGAATATAATAAATTGGTCATGTAAATTAAAGATAAATAAAGAACTTCTTGATGATGAGTTCTTAACTGAAGAAGATAAAAATTTTGCCTCATACATTATTCAATTTGACCAAGGTAAGCTTAATATTTTTTGGCAAAGCTTAATGAAAGGTTATGATGAAATTAAAATTTCACCTCAACCACACATAACTCTAGAAATGATACTTCTAAGGTGTGCGTTCCTATTAAATGATAATCAATCAACAGTCTCAGAAGAAAAAAAAAAGTCTGAAATCAATCAAAATATAAATCAAGCTTCACCTAACCTTGATCAAGTAATTCAAAATAAAGTAAATCAATTACCAGAGAAGTCTTTGAAAGATAAAATTGATATGCATAATCTATTTTTTCAATATTATGGAAAAAATTTTTCACCTTTAATGGCAGGAATTATTATGGAAAATATTCAAGTAATTGAATTCTCAGAAAAAAATAAAATACTCCATATCAATGTAATTGATAAAAATTTTAATGGAAGTGAAGAGCTATATAAAAATATTATGACTGACTTTGAGCTTGAGATCACTGAGAAAACAGAAATAACAACTATAGAGAAAATTAAGTCTCTATATAAACAAGAGTTAATTGAGCAAGAAATGAAGACTGATGAATTTAAAAAAGTTCTTGCTAAATTTCCTAATGCAAAGATTATAGATATTGAAGAATTAGAAAGAGGTGACGAAAATGATGGGTAATATGGGCGGTATGATGAAAAAAGTCCAGGAAATGCAAACAAAAATGCAAGAAATGCAGAAGGAATTAGAAAATAAAACTGTTGAAGCCGAGTCCGGTGGTGGAATGGTCAAAGTGATTATGAATGGTAAACAAATTGTTCAATCTATTGATATTGATCCATCACTGTTATCTTCAGATGAAAAAGAGGTATTAGAAGACTTAATTAAAGCTGCACTGAATCAAGCAAAGGAAAAAGTTGAGGAAATGTCGGCTGAAGAAATGAAAAAAATTACTGGAGGTTTACCATTACCCCCAGGAATGAAGATGCCCTTTTAAAATTGTCACAAGACGAACTTCAAAAATTTATTAATTTAATTTCTAGGCTACCTGGAATAGGTCAGCGCTCTGCACAAAGAATAGCTTTATATCTAATAAAAAATAAACAAGAATTAATGTTACCTTTAGGAGAAAGTATAGCAGAAACCGCATCTGTTGTTAAAAAGTGTACTAATTGCGGAATATTAGACGTTGTAATACCTTGCAAAATTTGTTCCTCAGAAAATAGATTAAAAACCACTATATGTATTGTCGAAGACATGGCTGATGTGTGGGCATTTGAAAGATCTGGATATCATAAAGGCCTTTATCATGTTATCGGTGGACTTCTATCAGCTTCAAAGAATTTTACAGAGCGGGATTTAAATTTAGATATTCTCAAAGAAAGAATCATAAATAATCAAGTAGAAGAAATTATTCTGGCACTAAGCGCAACAATCGAGGGACAAACAACAGCACTGGTGATAAAGGACAAACTAGAAAATTATAAAATTAAAATTACTCAACTTGCATATGGCGTCCCTGTAGGAAGTGAAATTCATTATCTTGATGACAATACTTTAGGAGCGGCGCTGGAATCGCGCAAAAACCTTAGCTAATTTATCTAATCTTATCCCTGTAAATGTTTGATTTATTGTTTCTATCTGTATAAATAAACTATATTTAATTTTATGTTGAAGCTTATTTATGCACCCGACCCCATATTAAAAAAAGAAAGTGTATCTTTACCTCAAGTTGACGAACATCACAGAGAATTAATAAAAAAAATGTATGAAATCATGTATTCTGCAAATGGTGTAGGTTTAGCTGCACCTCAAATAGGCTTAAATATCCGAATTTTCGTTCTTGATGCAGGATCTAGAGATGAAGAAAAAAAACCTCTAACAATGATAAATCCTAAAATCATATCCATAGATGAAAATAATGTGCCATATGAAGAGGGATGTTTATCTTTCCCAGAGCATTTTGCAGAAATAGACCGTCCTGAAAAAATTAAAATGGAGTATCTTGATGAAGACAACTCAAAAAAAGTATCAACATTTACAGGTTTTGAGTCGAGGATCATACAACATGAATTAGACCATCTAAACGGAATTTTATTCGTTGATCACTTAAGTCGTTTAAAAAGAGATGTAATTATTAGAAAGATGAAAAAGTATAAAAAAGAAATAGAAAAAATTTAAATGAAAAAACAAAGAGTAGTTTATTTTGGTTCACCAGAATTTTCTCTTCCTCCTCTAAAGACACTTTACCTTGGTGGATATGATATAGTAGGGATTTACACACAAGAGCCAAAAAAAAAATTTAGAGGTCAAAAAAAATATAATACACCAGTTCAACAATGGGCCGAAAGTCAACTTCTTCCTTTTTTTACTCCCAAAATACTTGATGATAAATCTTTAATAGAATTTAAATCATTAAAGCCTGACATCGCAATCCTTTTTGCTTATGGGAAAATAGTTCCACTAAATTGGTTAAATACTCCTTTACATGGATTTATTAATATACACGCCTCGCTTTTGCCAAGATGGAGAGGAGCAGCACCTGTTCAAAGAGCTATCGAAAACAATGATAAAGAAACAGGCATTAGTATAATGAAAATGAACGATCAAATCGATGAGGGCCCAATTTTAGCCCAAAAGATTATTGAAATTAATGAATTAACTGATGGAAAGCAATTAATTGAACAAATTAGCAATGACTCTTGTTCATTATTATTCAACATACTAAAAAAATATTTCCTTGGCCAAGTCCAATTAAAAGAACAAGACCATTCACAATCCACATATGCAAAAAAAATAGACAAATTTGAAACACGAGTGAATTGGGGACTATCTGCAGATATAATTGAAAAAAAAGTAAGAGCCTTTTATCCATCGCCAGCAATGTGGTTTAAATATAAGGGTCAAAGATTTAAAATTTTGAAAGCTAAAATTTCTAACATACAAGATGATGAGGGTAAGATAATTAATTTACCACTTACTGTAGCATGTAAAAATGACAGCCTAGATATTTTAAAAATTCAAGCCGAAGGAAAGAAACCATTAGATATTAAAGAATTTGTTTTAGGAAATAATCAATTTCAATTAAATTCAATGATCGATAATGACTAATATAAAACTTACAATCGAATATCATGGTTTACCTTATTGTGGTTGGCAATATCAGAAAAATGAGAAGACCGTGCAAGGTGAAATAGAGAAAGCAATATTTAAATTTTCTGGTGAAAAAAAAACTATTCAAGGTGCTGGGAGAACTGATGCTGGAGTACATGCTCTAGCACAATGTGCTAATTTTGAGTTAGAAAAAAAATTTGATGAATATCAAATTTTAAATGGTATTAATTTTCATCTAGGAACGGAAAAGATTAGAATTACTAAAGTAGAAAATGTAGATCAAGAATTTAATGCACGTTTTACAGCTAAGAGCAAAATTTATAATTATCAAGTTTTTAATAGTCAAGCACCATCAGTCATTGAGGATGATTTTAGTATACATATTCGTCAACCTTTGGATATAGACTCAATGCAAAATGCTGTTAAATTATTTCTTGGTAAGCACGATTTTTCTTCGTTCAGAGCACAAGGATGTCAAGCTAACAAACCACATAGAACTATAGACGATGCGTCAATTGAAGTTAAAGGTAAAAAAATTATTTTTATATTTAAAGCACAGTCTTTTCTTTATCAACAAATTCGAATAATGGTGGGTTCTTTATTAGAAATTGGATTAAAAAATAAAAATATTAATTGGATAAAAGAATTAATTAAAGCTAAAGATAGAAGCTTAGCCGGACCAACAGTTCCATCAAAAGGATTGATTTTAAAGGAGATTTCTTATTAATATTCTTATATACACGCAATGTTTTGCTCCAAAAGTAGGAGGCATTGAGTCTGTTATGACAAATATAGCTCAATATGCATTTGCCGCACAAAATAAGGTAATAGTTTTATCTGATGGTTCTAAATTTACCTCTTCAGATTTTGATAGTAAATGTAAATTTGATATTTTCAGATTTGATCAAATAAAATTTTTAAGAAAAAAAATTAAATTAAGTTTTGCTAAGAATTTTTTAAAAAATAATAAAATTGATATTATTTTTTTTGATAGTTGGAAATCACTAGAACCATTTAATAATACCATAGGTGTGAAAAAAATTTGTTTAGTTCACGGAAACGAAATATTAAAATTAAGTAGTAAAGATAGAATTTTGAATTCTTTGAATAAAGCAGACTTAGTAATTTATAATTCTAAGTTTACTAAAAACAAAGCTATAAAAAATTTTAAAAGTTTAAAAAAAATCAATCATACAATAATCCACCCTGCTTTTATAAAAAAGATTTCAAAAAATAAAATAAAAAAAAAATATGATTTATGTACAGTAGCTAGACTAGAGTACAGAAAGGGGCATCATTTAGTTTTTGAAGCGATGTCAGCACTAAGAAATAAATATAATATCATACTCAAATATGCCATTCTAGGAGATGGACCAGAATTATCGAGATTAAAGGATTTAGTTATTAAACACTCACTACTCAAACAAGTAGATTTTATATATCATGATTACCCCAGTGAAAAAATTTTTAAAATTTCCTCTGTTCATATTATGCCAACTTTAACTACACCTGACAGCATTGAAGGCTTTGGAATATCCAATGTTGAAGCCGCATCTTTTGGTTTACCTTGTATAGTTAGTAATAGTGGGGGAACTCCAGAGTCGATAGGGCACAATGGTATAATTGTAAAAGAAAATGACACCAAACAACTTGTTAAATCAATTATCGATATTTTCAAAAAGTATAAAAGCTATAGTAGACAAAGTTACTTATTTGCTAATAAATTTGAGTCAAATAAAAAAATTAAAGAGTATTTAAATGCTATCTAATATTGCCTCATAACTTGTTTTTTTTAACTCACCTGGCTCATCACAAATTAATTTTTCAACTTTAAGATTATTTATTAGGATAATTGAACGAATAAGTCTTTGTCCCATAAAGCTTTTTTCATGATTTCTTATTAATTGAGAAGATTTTAAAAATTCATTATTTCCATCTGATAAAAATAAAATTTCTGATTTACCAAAGTCTTTTCTCCACAAATCCAGTACATAAGGATCGTTAGTTGTCATACAACAAATCTGATCAATTTGCTTTTCAGACATTAACTTTTTGGCCCCTTTAATAAAAGGAGGAAGATGTTGAATGTGACATGTCGAAGTAAATGCTCCTGGTACACAGATTATCATTGTCCTTTTTAATTTGAAGTTATCATGTAATCCAAAATTCTTAGTACCTTCTGCTGAAACAGATCTTAAAGTAATATCAGGAATTAAATCTCCTTCTTTCAATTATCAAAAAAGTTTTCTAAAGTTTTATAGTAAATTTGTTCAGTCGTTTTCAGATCCTCTATAGAAACACACTCATTAACTTTGTGCAGGGTTTTGTTAATCGTTCCAAATTCGAAGACAGGACAGACCTCTTGCATAAATCTAGCATCTGATGTTCCACCTCCAGTATCTTGGCTAGCTTCTAATCCCGTAACATCTTTAATTGCTTTAATACAATGTTTTGTAAATGGATTATCGAAAGATTGGAAAGGCATACCTCTAAAAGTTAATTTCAATTTATACGTACAATTATTTTCAGAGCAAATCTTAGTCAAGTGTTCATCAAAATAGTTTTGTATTTTTTCTTGATCCCAGTTGTCATTAAAGCGCATATCACCAACAGTAATCAATTTTTCAGGTATTACATTCTTTGCCTTGTTATTTAAATTGATCTGAGTAAATTGCAGAGTGGATGGTTCAAAGTATTCTGCACCATCATCAAGTTTTTGATCATCAAAAAATGAGATAACCTTAGACAAACAATGTAAGGGGTTTTGAGCTAGCTGAGGATACGCAGCGTGCCCCTGCTTTCCAATAATTTCAACTTGAACATCCACAGCTCCTTTTCTTCCAACTTTGATCTGATCACCGATTATTTTCTCAGAGGATGACTCAGTGGCTATTGACCCGTCTATTCTTATATTATTTTCTTTCAACCATTTTACGACTTTCTTTACACCATTTACGGAGTCTGCTTCTTCATCCCCAGTTATGATAAAACTTATTGTGCCATTAAAATCTTTATTTTCCCTAATGAATTTAAAGACACTTACCATGCTAGCTGCCGTACACCCTTTCATATCCTCTGATCCACGACCATAAAGATATCCATCTTTAATTGTTGGTTCAAAAGGTGGAGTGTCCCAATCCTCTAAGTTACCAGGAGGCACTACATCAACATGACATAAAAAATTAAAATGTTTTCCATTTGTATTAATTGGACCATACGTAGCCATGATATTAATTACTTCGTAACTCCCATCTCCATCAAAGTTTAGTTGTTTTGTTGTAAAACCATTTTTTTCAAATACTCCCATTAAGAAATCAAAAATATCTTGTTTTGCCGGGGTAACGGAGTCGAAAGATATTAATTTTTTTGATAGCTCTATTGTGTCTAACATTTTAATCTCTTAGTAATTCATTAACGGAGGTTTTTGAACGAGTTTTTTCATCAACCGTTTTCACAATCACAACACAGTACAATGATGCATCTCCTTTAGAACTTGGAAGACTACCCGGAACGACTACAGAATATGGAGGAACTTTCCCCATATAAATTTCTTTAGTCTCACGATTATAAATTTTTGTTGAGGCACCAATAAATACCCCCATGGATAATACTGATCCCTCTCCAACAATTACACCCTCGGCGACTTCTGACCTCGCACCAATAAAACAATTATCCTCTATTATAACTGGATTTGCCTGCAAAGGTTCTAAGACTCCTCCTATGCCTGCACCTCCTGAGATATGACAGTTTTTACCCACTTGAGCACAAGAACCAACCGTAGCCCAAGTATCAACCATTGTTCCCTCATCTACATATGCACCCAAGTTAACAAAGCAAGGCATAAGCACTGCACTTTTTGCAATAAATGCTGATCTCCTTACAACACAGTTAGGAACAGCTCTAAAACCAGCTGATTGAAAATTTTCTGATTTCCAATCTTGGAATTTTGAGGGAACTTTATCCCACCATGAAGTAGACCCGTCTTTTACACTCGGACCGCCAGTTATTATTTCCATATCTTGAATTCTAAAACTTAAAAGAATTGCTTTTTTAAGCCATTGATTCACATGCCAATCATTTTCTATTTTTTCACATACTCGAAGCTTTCCCTCATCCAATAAGTTAAGAACACTCTCTACATTTTTTTTGGCCTCATTATCATCAATAAAATTTATCTGATCTCTTTGATCCCATAATTTTTCAATTATATCTTTATGGCTCATAATACTTTTATATCACGTTTTTTAAGAAATTTTCCAAATCATCAGTAACGTGTGATATGTAGCCTTTTTCATCAATAATTTTTTGAATATCTTCTTGCTGATTGACATCTTTATTAAGGTTGTATTCAAGGTTATTCGTTACCCAAACTGTCTGCCAACCCATTTTATGTGGCTCTCTCAAATTAATATGAAGATCCTCAAACATAGCTGTTGAACTATTGTCTAAATTGAATTTATTTTGGAATGAGTCATAAACTTCTTTGTGAGGTTTTGGCATGTAATCACTCTCAGAAATGTCAAAACATCCATCAAAAATATTAGTCATATGAAGTTTTTCTAAAACTTTTTCCACATGTTCAAAGTTAGCATTTGTAAAAATATACTTTTTTCCATTTAAGCTTTTTAATATTTCCGCAAGAGATGTGTTAGGTTGAACTACTTCATAATTAATTTGATGTACGTAGTCCAAATATTCATTAGGATTTACATGATGTTCAATCATAAGACCCCTGAGTGTTGTTCCATATTGATGATAATATTTAGACCTCAGAGCTTGTGCATCTCCAGAATTTAAATTTAACTTTTCCTCAATAAATTTGCCCATAAGTATGTGTACTTTATCAAACAAACCACACTCTGCTTTATAAAGTGTATTGTCTAAGTCAAAAACCCAATTTGTTATATTGTTCATAAGCGTGTTAAACTAATGTTTATTATATAAAAGCCAAGAAGATTTATAAAAATTCAAAAATTTTTTTTTGAATTTCAAATATGTTTTCGTTTGTTTTTGAACTTACAATGTAGTTTTCAAATTCAGTATTTAAATTGTCTAAATAAGCTGACTTTTCTTTAATTTTTTTGTCACTTTTCGTATAGCAAATAATAATTTTTTGTTTTATTTGTTTCATAGAGTCAATCATCTCTATGTCTATTTTTTTTGGCCCCAATGAATTATCAATTAATACAAATATTTTCTTTAAATTTTCACGAGATGTTAGATATTGAGAGACAAGATCTGATATCTGAAATGCCTCCTTTTGAGATATTTTTGCAAATCCATACCCAGGAAGATCAACAACCATCATTGAATCCCCGTGATTAAAAAAATTAATTTGTCTTGTTTTACCGGGGGTATTTGAAATATGTGCAAGTTTTTTCATAAAAACTGCATTGATTAAACTAGATTTTCCAACATTTGACCTACCTATGAAAGCTATTTCAGGAAAACTTACATTAGGATATTGACGAGGTTGTGTAGCGCTTAGTAAAAACTTAGTTTGTTTTTTGAAATAATTTGAGACAAGGCTCATTAACTCTTCATAATTTTTCTTTGAATAATGTATTGTTGGGCCATTGATAAAACATTATTTGTTGTCCAATAAATAACTAGCCCCGCTGCGAAGCCACCTAAAATGAAAGTAAATATTATTGGCAATAAGCCAAAAATTTTGGCCTGCATTTTATCCACCGGAGCTGGGTTGAGTTTAAATTGAATATACATCGAAATACCCATTAAGATTGGCCAAATACCAACATTTAGAATTTGCAAAATACCTGGAACATTCCATTCCACAAATCCAAAAAGAGTTAGAGCCCCTAAGGGGTCAGGCGCTGAGAGATCGTGCACCCATCCTATAAAAGGGGCATGTCTCATCTCAATAGTTACAAATAAAACTTTATACAAGGCAAAAAATACTGGTATCTGTAAAAGTATTGGCAAACAACCAGCTATAGGATTTGCCTTTTCTCTTTTATATAAAGCCATCATCTCTTTTTGCATTCCAGCTCTATCATCGCCGTATTGTTCTTTAAGTCTTTGCATCTCAGGAGCAAGTTTTTTCATTTTTGCCATTGATTTAAAAGATTGTTGAGCAAGTGGAAAAAAACAAATCCTCATTAAAACTGTAAAGAGAATTATTGACCAACCAAAGTTTCCTACGTAACCGTATATAAATTCTAAAATGTTAAAAATAGGTTTTGTTAAAAAATAAAACCAACCAAAATCTACAGAGCGATCAAACCCGTCAAACCCATATTCTTCCATATATTTGTCGATAATATTTACAATTTTTGGCCCTGCAAAAATTTTAAAATTATGGGAGATACTCGCATTATTTGAAACAGCTATTCTTTCCCCGACAATATCAGTTTGAAAATTATCTATATTATCAACAAAGCTGTAACTATATGTTTGCTGTACAGGTTCGTTTTGGTTAGGGATTATCGCAGTCTGCCAATACTTATCTGTCATCCCGATCCACCCTCCAACAGAAGAATGTTTAATTTTTTTATCATCTTTTAAATCGTCATAATCATATTCCTCCAATACCCCATCAGTGATTGACAGGGGGCCCTCATGAAGTATGAAGAAATTTTGCATCTCTGGAATTCCTTGTCTTTTGGATAATCCGTAGGGATATAGATCAAAAGAAAGACCTGAATTATTTATAACCCTTTGATCAACGCTAAATAAATAGTTTTCATCAAGAGTTATGATCTTTTCAAAAGTAATATTCTGATCACTAGTCCAAGTCAGTTTCACAGGTTCATTAACACCAATAGTGTTTTTATCAGCAATCCAAATACTAGAACTGTTAGGTAATTCAACTGTGCTATCAGAGCTTACCCAACCTGTATCTAAATAATAGGCATTATCAGATCCTAAAGGATTCAAAAATTCAATTAAGTCAGATGTTGGATCTAGTGTCTCCCTGAATTCTTCTAAGATTAGATCATCAATTACTGCTCCATTTAAATTAATAGAGCCTTTAATTTTAGAGTTATCAAAGTTCACTCTTCCTGACTGAATTATTACATCACCTCTATCAGCTAAAATAGTAGAAGAGGATTTTTGAATACTGAGATCAACAAGACTTTCATCATTTGTTTGTTCTTCAGTCATTGGCGTTCTCTCTGGTTGAGGCACTAGTAACTGAAAACCAAAAATAATTGCCATTGAAATAATAATAGCTAGGAATAAGTTCTTTTGATTTTCCATATTATTTTTTTATTGGGTCGTAACCACACGAACCTAACGGATTACATTTTAGGATTCTAACCATTCCCATTGTTATTCCTTTTAAAACACCAAATTCTTGAATAGCTTCAATTGTATATTCAGAGCATGTTGGAAGATGTCTGCAAGTTTTTGGTAACATAGGTGATATGAATAATTGATAGAATTTAATCGGTGCAATAAAAGTTATTTTCCAAAACTTTTTGATATTATTTTTCATGAGATAAGAATTTTTCAATATCTTGTTTTAAATCAATAAAAGGTACTTTCAAAACTGTTTTTTTGAGTATTATTATAAATTTGACTTGATTTAATGTATTTATAAGACTGCATGTTCGAATAGCCTCTCTAGCCCTTCTTTTAGCCCTATTTCTCTCAACTGCATTGCCAAGCTTTTTAGTAGCTATAATACCAACTAGAAAAGTTTCTAAATCTGCGTCATGAAGAATATAGCCATTAAAACTTGAACTTTTAAAGTAGTTTCCTTTGTTTCTGATTTGAGAAAATTGGGAAGATTTTTTTAGTGTAGGAAGTCTCAAAAATTAAGCAGATAGTCTAGATCGACCTTTAGCTCTTCTAGCATTAATGACTTTACGACCACCAACAGTTGACATTCTAGAACGAAATCCATGCCTTCTTTTTCTAACTAATTGACTTGGTTGATATGTTCTTTTCATTGCTAATACACCTAAAAAATTGGTTCCTACATTTAACAATTATTGATATGAAGTCAATAAATAAAAACAAATTATGTTGATAATTAAAGACATTTCTAATTTACAGTTATATTTGACTGCTTATCAAAATCGAAAATACTCAATTGGTTTTGTTCCTACTATGGGTGCCCTTCATAAGGGACATGGAGAACTGATAAAAAAATCAAAAAATGATAATCACAAAACTATTGTAAGTATTTTTGTAAATGAAAAACAATTTAACAGTAAAGAAGATTTTAACTCTTATCCTAGGAATAAGGGCCTTGATTACGATTTTTGCTCTGACAACGACGTAGATCTATTATTTGAACCATCAGCAGAAGAAATTTACAACAAAGATGAAACTATTTTAAAAAATAATAACTATAAT